>CAYGCN010000051.1:12937-19097 GCA_964348385.1 uncultured Gemmatimonadaceae bacterium | reverse complement strand
CTGGGCACGCCTCGGAATCTTCACCAGACCCGTCGAAGCCAGTCGCCCCCTTTCTGCGTTCGCCCTAAAGATATCTCCTTCAGCCAGTTACATACAAGCACCTACGGCACTTCATCAGGTGCGCCCGCCGGCGGGCTCACGGACTGGTTGATGCGCGACGCCGCGGCAGCCGCACCGAAGCCGTTGTCGATGTTCACAACCACCACGCCGGAGGCGCAGGAATTGAGCATGGCCAGAAGGGCAGCCACCCCTCCGAACGAGGCCCCGTATCCGGTGCTCGTCGGGACCGCGATCACCGGCGCCTTGACCATGCCACCCACCACACTCGGCAGCGCACCATCCATGCCGGCCACCACGATCACCACCGAGGCCGACCGGAGCGCCTCTCGATGCCGCAGCACCCGATGGATGCCGGCCACGCCGACGTCCACCAGGAGTTCGGCCCTGTTTCCCAGGGCCCGTGCCACCTCGAGCGCCTCTTCGGCCACCGGCAGGTCGCTGGTTCCCGCCGTTACCACCAAGATGGTACCCCGCCCCGCCGGCGCCGGTGCCGGATCGGGCTCGAGGAAGACGGTCCGCGCGGTTTCGTTCACTCGCGCCCGCGGGAACGCGCGCTGCAGGGCCTGGCGCGCTGTCTCGTCGGCCCGCGTCGCCAGGAAACTCCCGCCTGCGCGAGCCAGGCTCTCGCAAATGCCCAGCACCTGTTCCACCGACTTCCCTTCGCACAGCACCACTTCCGCGAACCCCTGCGACAGCGGGCGGTAGTGGTCGACCTGGGCGAAGGGCAGCTCCTCCACCGGGAACGTGCCAAGCCGCTCGATGGCCTGGCCCGGCGAAACCGCCCCCTGGGCGACATCTGCCAGCAGGCGCTCCATCTGCTCCCGGTTCATCCCACGGCCGCCGCGGGCTCGAGGTATTCCCGAAAGACCCGCTCCGCCTCGGCCATCGAGTCGATCCGATGGAGCCGCTCGCGCAATGCCGACGCTCGCACTCCGTACCTTGTCGACTGCACGGCCGGACTCCCTCGAGCAGCGCCCGCGTCTGCTGAAAGATCCACGGGTTCCCAAAGCTCCCGCGCGCGATCATGATCCCGTCGCACCCGGTCTCCCGCCACATCCGGACCGCGTCCTCGGCGGTCTTGATGTCGCCGTTGCCGACGACCGGGATGTCCAGCGCTGCCTTCACCCGCGCGATTTCCTCCCATCGGGCGGTGCCCTGGTACAGCTGCACTCGTGTCCGCGGATGCAGGGTGAGGACCTCGGCCCCGGCATCCTGACAGCGCAGCCCGATTCCCACCGGATCGCGCTGCTCCTCGTCCCATCCCGATCTTGTCTTGACCGTCACCGGCAGCCCGACCGCGTTCTTCACGGCGCGGATGATGCGCGCCACCAGACCGAGATCCTTGAGGCAGCCCGAGCCGCCGTTGCGGCGCACCACCTTCTTCACCGGACAGCCGAAGTTGATATCGATGAAATCCGGCCCGTAGTGCTCCTGCACGAGGGCGGCGGCTTCCGCCATAGCGTCCGGCTCGGCGCCGAACAGCTGGATACCGATGGGCCGCTCCTCCTGGGTGAAGAACGCCCCGTCGTGGACATTCCGCACCCCGCGTCGCAGCCCTTCGCTCGACAGGAACTCGGACACCACGACGTCGGCCCCGAACGACCGACACAATCGGCGAAACGGGGGTTCCGAGATCCCCGCCATCGGAGCGAGGAACAAGGGCACACGGTGTCGCACGGCGTACGGGAACGTCATGCGTGCGAAGTTAACGGTCACATTTCCCGAGTACAACCATTCGTTTGACAGGTCGAGTGAATGGCCGTTACACTACGCTGTTTCCGTCACCAGGACAGCGACACCACTGCAATGCACCTGAAAGACTTCTTCGCACCCGATGCGATATCACTGGCCCTGCAGGCGACAGAGAAGGACGAGATCCTCAAAGAGTTGATCGGGCTGCTCAAGCTCGACGACAAGTCCGCGACCATGCTGTTCAAGACGGTGAAGCGGCGGGAGCACCTCGGCTCCACGGGGATCGGGCGAGGTATCGCCATCCCCCATGGCCGCTCGCTGGTCGTGCAGCGCCTACGCGTCGCCTACGGTCGCAAGCCCGACGGCGTGGACTTCCGCGCCATCGACGAGAAGCCGGTGTACAATTTCTTCCTGATCGTGGCGCCGCCGCTGGAGGTGTCCAACCAGTATCTGCCAGTACTGGGCAAGGTGGCGCAGTTTGCGAAGGAACCCGACACTCCTGACCGCCTGTCCGCGTTGCGGTCGCCGGAGGAATTCCTGTCGCTGCTGGACGAGAAGGGCACGTAGCGACGGCTCACTCCCACTCGATGGTGGCGGGGGGCTTGGAGCTGACGTCGTACACGACGCGGTTCACGCCGTCCACCTCGTTGATGATCCGGTTCGCGACCCGGGCAAGCAACTCCGATTGGAACGGGTACCAGTCGGCCGTCATGCCGTCCGTACTGGTCACGGCTCGCAGGGCAACGACGTTTTCGTAGGTGCGCGAGTCGCCCATCACCCCGACGGCGCGAACGGGCAGCAGCACCGCGAACGCCTGCCAGATCTCGTCGTAGACGCCGGCCTTCCGGATTTCCTCCAAATAGATCGCGTCAGCCGCCCGCAGGATATCGAGCGCGTCCGGTGTCACCGCTCCCAGGATCCTCACCCCCAGCCCGGGACCCGGGAACGGGTGACGGCCCACGATCTCTCCGGACAGCCCCAGTTCCCGGCCGACCTGCCGTACCTCGTCCTTGAACAACTCGCGTAGCGGCTCGATCAGCTCGAACGGGAGATTGGGGCGCAGCCCCCCGACGTTGTGATGGGTCTTGATGGTGACGGATGGTCCGCCGCGTGGCGAGACCGATTCGATTACATCGGGGTACAGGGTCCCCTGCACCAGGAACCCCACCTCATCTCCCACGTGGCGGGCGGCGTCCTCGAACACGTCGATGAACGTGTGTCCGATGAGCCGGCGCTTTTCCTCAGGATCCTCGACGCCGGCCAGGCGCGAGAGGAACCGATCCGCTGCCTCCACCACACGGAGGTCGATCCCGAGATGCGCCCGAAAGACGCGTTCCACCTGATCCCGCTCGTGAAGCCGCAGGAGCCCGTTGTCCACGAAGATGCAGGTGAGGCGATCGCCCACGGCGCGGTGCACGAGGACTGCGGCCACCGCCGAGTCGACGCCGCCCGAGAGTCCACAGATGACCCGCGCGGTGGGACCGACCCGCTCACGGATGTGCGCTACCTGTTCCTGAATGAAGTGTCCCGCCGTCCAATCCGGCGTGCAGCAACAGATGTCGAACAGGAAGTTCCTGATGATCTCACCACCCCGCGTGGTGTGCGCGACTTCGGGGTGGAACTGCACGCCGTAGAGCTTGCGTTCAGGATGGGCAAATGCGGCGATGGCGGTGTTGCGGCTCGAGCCGAGGAGGCCGAAGCCGCCCGGCAGCCGCGCCACTTGGTCGCCGTGACTCATCCAGACCTGGGTGTGCTCTCCTGGCTCGAAACCCGCGAACAGATCGCCGGACTCGCGGATCTCGAGGTCCGCCCGGCCGTACTCGCGCTCGGTGGCCGCCTCGATCACCCCGCCGGCCGCCTGGGCAACCAGGTACATGCCGTAACAGACCCCGAGGACGGGAATCCCGAGCTCCACGATCTGCGCGTCGATCTGCGGTGCGCCAGGATCGTAGACCGAGTTGGGGCCGCCCGACAGTATGATCCCGCGGGGTGCGAGCCGGCTCACGGCCTCGATCGACTCGGGCGGCGGATGGATCTCGCAGTAGACGTGTTCCTCCCGCACCCGGCGCGCGATGAGCTGGGTGTACTGCGAGCCGTAGTCCAGCACGAGCACGCCGTTCGCCAGGGTCGTCACGGTGTCTCGGCCTCCACTGGGACGGCATGCCGCCAGGCACCTGCCGCCTCGATCTCACCCGCCGTACGCTCACCGACCATGAGATCCTCCAACCACTCGCGGCGACGCACGACGGCCCATCGATCACCGTCGATCAACACCTCTGCGGGACGCGGCCGCGCGTTGTATGTCGAGCTCATCGAGAAGCCATAGGCTCCCACGCTGTCGATCGCGAGCAGCGCACCGGGCTGAGCGGAGGGTAGCTCGCGATCCACGCCAAGAACGTCACCGGTCTCGCAGACGGGCCCCACAACATCGACGCGCTCGCGATGGGTGGATGCCTCGGAGTGCGCGGCACCAACCACCTGGATGTCGTGCACGGCGCCGTACAGGCTGGGGCGGAGGAGATCGTTCATGGCGGCATCCACGACGACGAATGTCCGTCCGAGCGCCTGCTTGCGGTAGAAGCAGCGCGCGAGCAGCACTCCCGCATTGCCCACGAGGAAGCGACCCGGCTCCACGAACAGCGTGAGGCCGGAGGTCCGGGCGACGGGGATCACCGCCGCCGCGAACGCGTCGGGCTCGAGCGGTGTTTCGTCCGAGTAGCGGATGCCGAGACCACCGCCCACATCGACAGCCCGGAGCGTTTCGACCCCCAGGGCCCGGACCTTGGCCACCAGATCGACGAGGCGCGCAGCAGCGGTGACGTACGCCTGTGGATCGCAGATCTGCGACCCGATATGCATGCCGAGGGACTCGAGCCGAAGGAACGGCATCGCCAGTGCCGTCCTCACCACATCGAGCACCATGTGCACCGGGACGCCGAACTTCTTGTCGGCATCGCCCGTCTGCGTGGACGGATGGGTCCGGGTCCGGACGTCGGGGTTGATCCGAATGCCCATCCGAACCGGCTGCTTCAGCGAGGCCGCGATGTCGGCGAGGTAATCCAGCTCCTGGGCCGACTCGATGTTGACCAGCCCGATGCCGTCCCGAAGGGTGCGCCGCAGCTCGTCCGGCCGCTTACCGACCCCGCTAAAGATGATGTCGGCCGGCGCGATGCCCGCGCGACGCGCCCGCACGAACTCGCCGACCGACACGATATCCGCGCCCGCGCCAAGTTCAGCCAGCACGGAGAGCACACCGACATTGCCGTTGGCCTTGACGGAGTAGAACACCCGGTGGGGAACCGCAGACAGTGCCGCGGTGAGCCGGCGGAATTGCGCTCGGATGTTGCCAGCGTCGTAGACGTAGACGGGGGTACCGACCTCCCGTGCGATGTCCTCGAGAAGTGCCGTCCGCTGGATCAATAGGCGCGGGCCCACACCGCCTCCGACACCGCCCGCATCCCGCACCACACGCACGTGGCCGGAGCCGAACCCGATTGGAACTCCTCGTCCGGCAACACGCGTATGGTGGCCTTCGTGCGCTCCTGGATCGCCTGCTCGCACTCGGTCGAGCCGCAGTACCCGCCGAACGCGAAGCCGCCGGGACCATCCATGATCTCGATCAGCCGGTCCTTGTCGACTCCTCGATACGTGTGGGCGTCGCGCCGCTCGCGGGCGGCCGTGAGCAGCGTGACCTGGATTTCGTCGAGCGCGCCGCGCACCCCGGTCTCGAGCGCATCCAGCGGCACGGATGTCTTCCCGCCGGTCCGCCGCGCCAGCACGGCTTGCCCCTTCTGGACATCGCGCGGCCCCACCTCGAGTCTCACCGGCACGCCCCGGCTTTCCCACTCGTAGTACTTCGCGCCGGGCTTCATGCCTTCCCGCTCGTCCAAGACGACGCGGACTCCACCGGCACGCAGCTGGTGCACCATGCGGGTGGCCTGCCCGAGGACGCTGGTACGCTCGTCGTCGCTGCGAAAGATGGGCACGATCACGACCTGCGTGGGGGCGAGCCGCGGGGGGCAAACCAGGCCCACATCGTCGCTGTGCGTCATGATCAGTCCGCCGACCAGGCGCGTGGATACGCCCCAGGACGAACTCCACACGTAGTCGAGGTCGCCGCTCGCGGTCTGGAATTGGGTCCCGAACGCTCGCGCGAAGTTCTGCCCCAGGAAGTGTGACGTGCCTGCCTGCAGCGCCCGGTTGTCCTGCATCATCCCTTCGCAGGCGTAGGTGCGCACAGCCCCCGCGAACTTCTCCGACTCGGTCTTGACACCCGTAATCACGGGCATCGCCATCCACTCCTCCATGAACCGCCGATACACGTCCAGGATCAGCCGGGTCTCCTCTTCGGCCTCCTCGGCCGTCGCGTGCGCGGTGTGGCCCTCCTGCCAGAGGAATTCCGTCGTGC
>CAYGCN010000051.1:12621-12927 GCA_964348385.1 uncultured Gemmatimonadaceae bacterium | reverse complement strand
AGGTCGCGGTAACTCTGCACCCACTTGGAGAGCATCGCGTAGATGATCGTCTCCGAGGTGGGGCGCACGACGAGAGGTTCCTCGAGCTCCTTTCCACCGCCGTGCGTGACCACCGCCGTCTGGGGCGCGAACCCCTCGACGTGCTCCGCTTCCTTAGCCAGAAAGCTCTGGGGAATGAAGAGCGGGAAGTACGCATTCTCGTGCCCCGTCTCCTTGAACATACCGTCGAGCGCCTGCTGCATCAGCTCCCAAATGCGATAGCCACGGGGCCGAATCACCATGCAGCCGCGCACCGGCGAGTAGTCC
>CAYGCN010000051.1:0-12611 GCA_964348385.1 uncultured Gemmatimonadaceae bacterium | reverse complement strand
TCGAGACTCCGGTTGCAAACGCCGGCTACGTAACGCCGGGAGCCGGGAGCGGCTCCGCATCAACGGCTTCCCGCAGCGTCGTGCGACTCCACGAGTCGAGTGAGTGGGACACGCGATTCCTCACCCGATGCAAGGTCCCGCACGAGGGCGGCCTGGTCGGCCCGTTCGTCGGGGCCGATGAGGACGGCCCGCGAGGCCGATCGAGCCGCAGCCAGCTTCAGCTGCTTCGCCACCGACTGTGCTTTCAGCGCATACTCGACCCGGCGTCCAGCGTCCCGCAGCTCATGGGCGAGACGGAGAACTGCCGGCACGTCCTCGCTGGTTACGGCAACGACAAAGTCGTCGACGGCGCTCGCCGCCTCGGGCGCGTGCCCCCGCTCGCGGACCAGCTCCCCCAACACGACGTCCCCCATTCCGAAACCCGTCGCCGGCAGATCGATCCCCCCGAGCGCGGCCAGGAGACCGTCATAGCGTCCACCACCGCAGATGGCGCGCATCGTCCGCCGGGCGTCAAACAGCTCGAACACGATTCCCGTGTAGTAGGCCAGCCCCCGCACCACCGAGAGATCGATCGCGATGTACTCCTCGAGACCCATCGCGATCAACGCGTCGACGCATTCCTCGAGCGCCGAGACGGTGTCACCGTCGATCGAGGCCTCGGTGACGGCGGCGCGCAACCCATCGAGCGAGCGGATGTCGCCGATGGCGAGCGCCCGCGTGGCTGCGTTCTCGTTGACCACGGCCGTGCGCATCAGATTCTGCACCAGGTCTGCACGCGGGTCCCGATCCAGTTTGTCGATCTGTGCGTAGGCCGCCAGGATCTGTGGCGCCGCGAGGCCCTGGGCGCTGAGCAGCGCATGCGCGACACGACGGTCCGAGATCCGCACCCGAAAATCGGCCGCGGTCAGCCCCAGCGCACGCACGACGTCCACCGCGGCGGCGATCACCTCCGCGTCGGCGAGCGGTCCGGGCTCGCCGATGAGATCCATGTTCAGCTGGAAGTGCTCCCGAAGCCGGCCCCGTTGCTGGCGCTCGTACCGGAACAACTGCGGCATGGTGAACCATCGAATCGGCTTCTTGAGTGCGCGGGCACGCTGCGCCACCATGCGCGCCAAGGTGGGCGTCATCTCCGGCCGCAGCGTAACGGCACGTCCGCCCTTGTCCTCGAACGCGTAGAGCTGACCGACGATCTCTTCACCGCTCTTCTGCGTGTAGAGCTCTAGCGGTTCGAGGGGCGGACCATCGTATTCCTCGAACCCGTACCGTGAAGCGACCTCGCGCCATACCGCGAAGATCCGGTTCCGAAACGTTGTCTCGTCGGGGAAGAAGTCGCGAAATCCCGGCAGGGCCTGACTCTGCATCGCAGCAATCTATCCGAGGGGCGCGAAGCCCGGCAAGCGCGCCATCGCGTCACCGACCGTATGAAACGATCCCGTGACGAGCGTCGTCCCCGCCCCCGCGTGCGCCACGCGCAGCGCGCGATCGAAGTCCGCTTCGACCGTGACGAACGGACACGCGTCGGCCACCGCCGCCAGCGACCACGCCCGCTCCGAAGGTGCGGAGGGGGCAATCGTCACCCAGATGCGCTCGGCCACCGTGTGGATCGCCCGGATCATCGTCCGCCAGTCCTTGTCCGCCAAAATCGCCACGAGGGCGTGCAGCGGTGGCGGTACCGGCTCTGCCTCGAGCGCCTCGATCAGGACCGCGACGCCACTCGGGTTGTGCGCCACGTCGAACAGCCATGCCCCCCGACGCTCCAGTCTGCCGGGGATCGACGCACGCGCGAACGCCCGCGTCACGGCATCGTCCGGGGGGCGCCAGTCTGGCGGCAACGCGTCGAGCACCCGACGGGCGACGGCTGCATTGCGCCGCTGATGCGGCCCGGCCAAGCGCAGGGGCCCCACGTAGCGAGCCGATTGCTCGACGACGATCGGTACCGCACCGACATCGCGGGCGATCTCGACCAGCACCGCCTGCATCGCGGGATCCGCCTCCCCGACCACGAACGGTCGTCCGCGCTTCGCAATCCCGGCCTTCTCGCGCGCAATCCCCTCGAGGGAATCGCCCAAATAGTCCGCGTGGTCCAGACCGATCTGCGTCACCGCGCTCACCAGTGGGTCGATCACGTTCGTCGCGTCCAGTCGCCCGCCCAGCCCGACTTCGATCACGGCGACCTCCACGCCCCGCGCCGCGAAGTCCGCAAATGCAATCGCGGTCGTCGCCTCGAAGAAGCTGGCACCCGCCTCGACCACGACGGGGCGGAGCTCCGCCGTCCATGCCACGAATGCGTCGCGGGAGATGGGGCGGCCGTTCACCACCATGCGCTCGCGGATGTCCACCAGGTGGGGGGACGTATACAGCCCGACGCGCCGCCCTCCCTCGCGCAGCGCCTCGGCCACCATGGTGGCGACGGAGCCCTTGCCATTGGTGCCGCCGACATGCACGCACGCGTAGTGCGACTCCGGACGCCCCAATCGAGCGAGCAGCGTCCGAGTCGGTGCAAGCGACCATTTGGCTCCGCCGGCTGTGCGGGGATAGAGGAAGCCGAGGGCCTCCTCGAAGGACAGGCTCAGTCGAGCGCCTCCACGGCAGGCGCCTTCGTCATCATGCGCAGCAGGCTCGCCACGGTGCTGCGCAATTCCGAGCGTCGCACCACCGCGTCCACCATGCCATGGGCTTCCAAAAACTCCGCGGTCTGGAACCCGTCCGGCAGATCCTGGCCGATGGTCTGCTTGATCACACGGGGGCCCGCGAAGCCGATCACGGCTCCGGGTTCGGCCAGATTGACATCGCCCTGCATGGCGTATGACGCCGAAACCCCGCCGGTGGTCGGATTGGTCAGAACGGAAATGTAGGGCGTCCCCGACTCGCGCAATCGGGCCATCAGCGCCGACGTCTTGGCCATCTGCATCAAACTCAAGACCCCCTCCTGCATTCGGGCACCACCCGACGCGGATACCAGGATCAGCGGCATCCGATGCTCGACTGATCTGTCGATGAGGCGCGCGACCTTCTCGCCCACGACCGAGCCCATGGACCCGCCCATGAACGTGAAATCCATGACCCCGAGATTCACGGCCAATCCCGTGAGTGTGCCGTGACCCGCGATCATCCCATCGTGGGTGCCCGCCTTGCGGCTAGCGCTCGCGAGTCGGTTCTCGTACCCCTCGAACCGCAGCGCGTCCTTCGACCGGAGCCCACGGAACAGCTCGACGAAGCTGCCCTCGTCCATGAGGATGTCGATGTAGCGCTGCGCGGAGATCCGCCGATGGTGTCCGCACGACGGGCAGACCTGCAGCGCCCGCTCGAACTTCTCATTGATGTCCACGTGCCCGCACTGCTCGCACTTGCCCCACGCGTCCGGCGGGATCTCGAGCTTCTCGCGCTGTGCCGTGCGCTTGCGCTTGTCTTTGCGGAACCAGGCCATGATCGTCTAGCGTACTCCTCTGGCGACCGGCACCAGCCTCGGTCGTTCGGGCGGCGCGGCCATGGAATCTCGCGCCTGCTCCGACCGCCCGCTACCCCACCCGGACATCACGACGTGTACCCGGAGTGGCGCGCCTCGAACGCGACGCGACCGGTGAGCCCAAGTGCGAGGCAGCACACGAGCAAGAAGGATCCCCCATATGAGAGAAACGGCAGCGGGATTCCCACGATGGGCATGATGCCGACCGTCATGCCCACATTGACCACGATGTGGGTGAGCAGGATCCCGGCGATGCCGGCGACGGCGAGTGAGGAGAAGCCGTCGACTGCCCGCTGCGAGATCCGAATCAGACTGAGGATGAGGAGAGCGAACAAGCCCAAGGCCGCCAGGACACCGAGGAACCCGAGTTCCTCACCCAGGACGGAGAACACGAAATCGGTATGCTGCTCGGGCAGAAAGGCGAGTCGCTTCTGCGTTCCCTCGGTAAGCCCCTTCCCGAGGATGCCGCCCGACCCGATCGCGACCTTGGACTGAATGATGTGCCATCCTGTCGCGCGAGGATCGATCTCGGGGTTGAGGAAGGACAGCAACCGGTTTTGCTGGTAGGGCGCCAGGCGCCCCCACAGCTCGAGGGCCAGCAATCCCATCGCGAGGTTCCCGATCCAGACGACAAGTCCCTCGACGACGTACGGGCGTACCCAGAGCAAGACGGCAGTCAGCAGGACGATCCACACACCCCAGGACAACGTGGAGAACGCCATCAGCAGCGACAGGAACGGCGAAGCAAGCAGGAACAGGAGCCAGTGACTGACCCCGGCCCAGAACAGCATCGCGAACAACAGCCCCACGAACACGAGGGCGCTTCCCAGGTCCGGCTGCAGCCCGACGAGGATGAACGGGATTCCCACGATGACGAGCGACGGCAGCAGCTGCGTGAGGGTGAACGGTGGCTCCCGCTTCGGCGCGAGGTGACGCGCCAGCATCAACACGGTGGCGAGCTTCGCCAGTTCCGCCGGCTGCCCCAGCCGCTCGCCGCCGATCGCGAGCCAGGACTTCGCCCCGGAGGCCGTGCCGGCTCCTGTCCCGATGATCAGCGTGAGTCCGAGGAGGAGCACGGCGCCGACGTACACGGCCGGTGTGACCCATTCCAGGATGCGCGGTGAGACCCGGAACGCGAAGATCGCCGCCGCCAGGCCGATGCCGACCCACAGTGCCTGCCGCTTCCAGATTGCGGACGCCGCCGTGGGCACGTCGGTCACGCCGGCGCTGTAGAGGAGTGTGAGGCCGAGCGCGACCAGCAGCACGCTCCAAAGCGGCATGGCACTGTCCAGGGTCTTAGCGAACACGGCCCAGCGTATCGCGTCCGGTGCCCCGCAGCAGCGCGGTGTCCGGGAGGATCGGGAGCGGTTCGGGCGCGGAGTCGGCGGGCACTTCCAGCCGGTACACCCCACCCCGCGGCGTCACGGCATCGGCCCCCAGGAGGTATCGCGCGATGATACGCGTGACCACGGGAGCGACCCGCGACCCGTGCTCCGCAAACTCCACGATGGCGCCGACGACGATTTCCGGATCGTCGGCGGGCGCGAACGCGACGAACCATCCGTGATCCGGTCCGTGCGGGTTCTGCGCCGTTCCCGTCTTGCCGGCGATCTTGAGATCCGCAATCTGCGCGGCGGCGGCTGTGCCGCGATCCACGACGGCGACCAGGGAGGCACGCAGGTCGGCCAGATCGCGATCGGAGAGGCCCAGGCTGTGCTGCTGGCTCTGGCGTGTGGCGACGAGGTGCGGTGCCGCCGTCGTGCCATGCGGGCTCGCGAGCATGCCATAGAACCGAACCACGTTGATGAGGGTCTGCGTGTTCTCGCCCTGGCCGATCGCCAGATTGAGGGTCACGGCGCTGGTCCACCCCCGCGGGCCGTAGCGCCGATTGTAGTACTCGGTGGAGCGGGGAAAGATGGACTCCGTCTCGCTGGGGAGATCGATCCCCGACGTGCTGGCAAAGCCGAGAGACGTGCCGTCTTGCAGGAGGTTCGTCAGACCCAGCTTCAGGCCCAACTGATAGAAATACACGTCGCACGAGTACTGAATCGCCTCGGTCAGCGTCACGTTGCCGTGGCCTTCGACCCGCCAGCAGCGGAAGTACCGGTTGTAGTACTGGAACCCGCCGCGGCACGGGACCGTCATGCGCGTGCCGAACGAGACGATGCCCCGGCGCAGCGCCATGGCGGCAATGGCGAGCTTGAACGGTGACGCCGGTGGATAGCGGGCCTGAATAGCGCGGTTGAACAGCGGGAAATCGCGATCCGCCGCCAGGCGCCGCCACTCGGTCGGATCGACACCGCCCACCAACACGTTGGGATCGAAGCTCGGGGCCGAATACAGCGCCAGCACCTCCCCCGATCGAGGATCCATCGCCACCACCGCGCCGCGGCTCGCCGCCGGGAAGGTACTCTCCACGAAGCGTTGGAGGTCGAGGTCGATGGTAGTGCGAATGGTGCGGCCCGGCTCGGGCTCCAGCGTCGACTCGATGCCCGCGTCACGCACCGTGCGATTCAGCGCGTCCACCTCCACGTACTTCACCCCGTCCCGGCCGCGCAGCTCGGTGTCGTAGAACTGCTCGATCCCGTCGCGGCCGACCAGGGTCCCCAGGCGCGCTCCCGGGTGCGATCCGATGCGCAACTCCTCCTCGGAGATCTCCCCCACGTAGCCAACGAGGTGCGCGGTCGTCGATGCGAACGGATAGCGACGCTTGGGATCGCTTTGGATCACCAGGCCGGGATTCCACGGGCGCTGCTCTTCCAGCGCCGACACCACGTCGAACGGCGCGTTGCGTCCCACGAGCACGGCCTCCGAGGGAGTGCGGTCGTACCGCTCGAGAATCGAGGCCCGCTCGGCGGCATCGACGCCGAGGATTGGCTGCAGCCGGTCCAGCATGGCGCGAAGCGAGTCCGCGGATACGGCATGCAGGGAGACTGAGTAGCCCGGCACGTTCTCGGCCAGCACTTCGCCGTGCCGATCCGTAATCAGTCCGCGTGGAGCAGGGATCGGAACCGGGCGCAGGCGGTTTTCTTCCGACTGGACGCGGTATCGGTCCGACCCGATCACCTGCAGTCTGAAGAACGCTACCGTGAGGATCGTGAACGTCGCGAGCACCATCACGCGCCCCACATCGGCGCGTCGCGCGGCCCGATGCCGATCACCCCAACTCATCCGCGGACCCTCACGTCGAGCCAGCGCCGAAACACGATCAGTGTCGTCACCCCCACGGCCGCCGTGGTGAGGGCCTTCAGCGGCGACCACCACAACAGCTGCCACGCGAGCGCCGAGTCGGTCATGTGCCTGCCGGCTACGAGCACGAGCACGTCCCTGAGCCACGTCCCGGCGAGGAAGAAGGCCCCGCTCACCAGCAGGCTCTCGGCGAAGAACACGGCCTTGCCCCATCCGGCAAGGTAGCCCACGCAGGTGTGTGCCAACGCGCCGGCCCCGAAGGCGACCGGCGTGAGCGCGTCGGCCACCAACCCGACCATGAAGCCGGCGATCGCCCCTTCACCGGGTCGCGCCTGAATCGCATACACCAGGAGCGCGAGCAGCAGCAGATCGGGCGCGAACCGCGCATCACCGAGAAACGGGCGCAGCGCGAAGTGGAGCGTGACGAGCAGCAACAACACCACGACTTGACGGGCGCGCACCTGACTCATGGCCCCCGCGCCGTGTCGCCAAAGGCGGCACCGAGATCGTCCGTTGTCCCGACCAGCACGACCACGTGTGAGATGGACGCGGGATGCACGGCGGGACGCACCACGTAGGTCCGCGACCAGCCGACCTCCTCGTCACCCACCGCGACGACCGTGCCGATCGGAATGCCGCGTGGATAGACCCCCTGCCCTCCCCCCTGGCCCGAGGTGTAGATGACCGTTCCCGGGGGAACCTGCTGCTGATACGCCACGCCACGCAGTTCGAGCATGGGCGTCCCCGGCCCCTCGCTGCCGCGGGGGGCCACGATCCCGAACACCGACCCGTCCAGTGCCATGGCGCTCACGCGGAAGTCGGGATGGGTCCACAGGAGCGCTACCGATCGCCGGGCACCCGCGCGCTGCACAACGCCGACCAAGCCTTCCGGTGCCACGACCGGCGTGGCCGCTCGCACACCGTCGTCGCGGCCAGCCGATAAGATGACCATCAGCCCGCTGGTCGGCAGTGCCTGGTGGAGCACCTCGGCCGATATGTGGCGTACGGGAAGGCGCGTCGACAGCCCGAGGAGCCGCCGGAGCTCCTGGTTTTCCTGCTCGAGGCCCGTGGAACGAAGCCCGAGTAGGAGGGTGGAGTCGCGCACGGCGGCCCGCTCCAGGTAGTGCCCGCGCGAGGCTCTGATCACCTCCGCCTGATGCTGGACGAACAGGAACGGTGCGAGCACGGTGCGCGTGATGCCGGCGGCGACCGCGTCCTGCACCACTGGTGGTGACACGCGGGCCGCCACGGCCACCACGAGGCAGACGACAAAGGCGAGCGTGTCGCGACGTGACGAGGACGAGTCCGGCGCGAAGGTCACGGGGCGCCTATGTCGTGAGGACCGAGCGGTACCTCTCGGGATCCTCCAGAATGCGTCCCGTACCACGCACCACACACGTCAGGGGATCCTCGTCCACCCGCACCGGCAGGCCGGTTTCCTGCGACACCAGCACATCCAGGCCACGAATCAGCGATCCCCCGCCCGCCATCACGATGCCCCGATCCACGATGTCGCTCGCGAGCTCCGGGGGGGTGATCTCCAGGGCGCGACGCACGGCGTCGATGATCTGCTGAATGGGCTCCTGCATGGCCTCGCGGACTTCGCTCGAGTGCACCCGCACCACCTTGGGAATCCCCGAGACCAGGTCGCGGCCCTTCGCCTCCATCTCCTTCTCGTCCTTCATCGGCACGGCGCTGCCGATCTGGATCTTGACGGCTTCGGCCGTGGGCTCGCCGATCAGCAGGTTGTAGTTCTTGCGCATGAACTGCACGATGGACTGATCCATCTCGTCGCCACCGGTGCGGATCGACGTGTCGCTCACGATTCCCGACAGCGCGATCACCGCGATCTCGGTGGTGCCTCCACCGATGTCGATGGCCATGTTCCCCGTCGGAGTCTCCACAGGCAGGCCGACCCCGATCGCCGCCGCCATCGGTTCCGCAACCATGTAGACCTCTTTGGCGCCGGCCGAATGGGCACTGTCCCGGACCGCGCGCTTTTCCACTTCGGTGATCCCGCTCGGCACGCACACGATCACACGCGGTTTGACCCGGAAAAAGTGCTTCTGGATGATGGTCGACAGGAAGTAGCGCAACATCTTCTCGGTGACGTCGAAGTCGGCGATCACACCGTCCTTCAGCGGACGCACTGCAAGGATCCCTTCCGGGGTGCGGCCGAGCATGCGCTTGGCCTCGAGCCCGATGCCTTTGACCTTGCCCGTCGCCTTCTCGACGGCCACGACCGAGGGCTCGTTGAGGACGATGCCCTCGCCCCGGACATAGATCAGCGTGTTGGACGTCCCGAGATCGACCGCGATCTCGTTCGCCGGCAGGATACTCCCGAGACGAAACTTGCTCCAGTTGATTGCCATCGCTCGACGGGTCAGGGACGGCGGCACCCCGTGCCAAGGGCGCCTTCGGTGCTCTGAAAGCGCACTAAGTTAACGGCAAGCGTAAGTGAAAGCAAGAGCTAAACTTACCGCCTCGATGCCCTACGCGCCGACCCCTTCAGACCAGGGTGCTCGGGTCGCTCAGCTCGAGCCCGAACGCCTCGGCCACCCCCGGGTAGACCACCTCGCCCTCGATCACGTTGAGCCCAAGAAACAGGGATCGGTCAGCCTTGCACGCCTCGCGCCAGCCATGTTTCGCCAGCTTGGACGCGTACGGGAACGTCGCGTTCGTGAGGGCCAGCGTGGACGTGCGCGGCACCCCGCCGGGCATGTTGGCCACTCCGTAATGCACCACGTCCTCGAGGATGTAGACGGGGTTGTCGTGGGTGGTGGGCTTGATCGTCTCGACGCAGCCGCCCTGGTCGACGGCCACGTCCACCACGACCGCGCCCTTCTTCATCAGTTTCAGATCGGCACGCGTCACCAGGCTGGGCGCCTTCGCGCCCGGCACGAGCACGGCGCCGACCAGCAGGTCGGCCTGCGCCAGCAGCTCGAGCAGATTGTGCCGGTTCGAGTACACCAGATCGACGTTCGCCGGCATGACGTCCGACAGGTACCGAAGCCGCTCCAACGACAGATCGAGCACCGTCACGTGGGCGCCAAGCCCGGCCGCCATCTTGGCCGCGTTGGTGCCGACCACGCCGCCCCCGATGATGACGACCTCGGCCGGCAACACGCCCGGTACCCCACCCAACAGGATCCCCCGTCCCCCATAGAAGCGCTCCAGATACTTCGCCCCTTCCTGCACCGCCATCCGTCCTGCGACCTCGCTCATCGGGGTCAGCAGCGGCAGCTCGCCGGACGCCAGCTCCACGGTCTCGTACGCGATCGCGACGGCGCCGGAATCCACCACCGCCCGCGTCAGCTCCTCGGAGGCGGCGAAGTGGAAGTAGGTGAAGATCACCTGCCCCTTCCGCATCAGCGGCCATTCCGGCTCGATCGGCTCCTTGACCTTCATGATCATGTCGGCTTTCGCCCAAACGTCCTTCGCCGCCGACACGACCGTGGCCCCCACCTCCGTGTACATCTCATCCGTGAACCCACTCCCTTCCCCCGCTCCCCGCTCCACCAGCACGGTGTGCCCCCGTGTCTTCAGCGCCTCGGCCCCGGCCGGAACGAGAGCGACGCGGTTCTCGGCGGTCTTGATCTCCTTCGGAACGCCAATGATCATCGGAACCTCGTCGAAATGAAGGTGACGTTGCCTAATTCGGCCCGAGCCAGACCTGGGTCTGTCGCTCCGGGTCGAAGAATTCCGCCGCTACCCCTGCCGCCCCCTCCGGACTGACCGCGTCGATATCGGCCAAGATCTGGTCGATCGTTCGATACGGCTCCCGGAAGAGCTCCACCGTCGCCAGCCGGTGCATCCGCGCCGTTGGGCTCTCCAGGGACAGCGTCACCTGCCCTTTGAGCTGCCGTTTGGCGTCGGCGAGATCATCCGGCGGAAGGCCGTCGGATGCCAACGCCCGCAGCTCGTCCAGAATGACGTCGACGGCTTGGGCGGCCGTCGACGGATGGGTCCCAACATACACGCCGGTCACCCCACCATCGTGATAGAAGGATTGGTGCGTGTGCACCGCGTACGCCAGTCCTAGCTCTTCACGCACGCGCTGGAACAGGCGACTCGACATGCCGCCGCCCAGCGCCGTACCGAGTAAGACGAGCGTCTCGCGACGCCGGTCGCGGTAGCCGAATGTGTCGGTGCCGAGCACGATGTGGGTCTGCGCGAGATCGCGCTCCACCCGTGTCGTCGTGCGGCGTGCCGGTGGCACCGGCGCCACGACCGGTGGCTCGGGACCGGCCTCCGAGCTGAACCACCCGCTCTTCGCCACCAGCTTGAGCAGCACGTCGTGGTTCACGGTCCCGGCTGCGGCGATGATCACGTGACGCGGGTGGTAGGCCCGGTCGTGCAGCGCCCGCAGATCGTCGGCACTCAGCGTCGAGACCGTGTCGCGGGTCCCGAGGATCGAGTAGCCATACGGATGATCGGGCCACAGCCGTCGGGCGTGCAGCTCGAACACCAGATCGTCCGGCGTGTCCTCGACCATGCTGATCTCTTCCAGCACCACCTTGCGCTCGAGCTCGAGATCGGTCGGTCGGAGCGTCGGCCGACGCACCAAATCGGTGAGAACATCGAGCGCCCGCGGCAGGTCCTCGTCGAGCACCCTGGCCTGGTAGGCGGTGTACTCCCGGGCCGTGAAGGCGTCTAGCGAGCCCCCGCGACTCTCCAGCTCCAGGGCGATCTCCCGGGCGCTGCGCCGCTCGGTGCCCTTGAACACCATGTGCTCCAGGAGATGCGAAACGCCCATGAGGCTCGAGGCCTCATGGGCGGATGCCGAGCGGACCCAGATCCCTACCACCACCGAGCGGACACCGGGGAGCGCCTCGGAGAGCACCGTGACCCCGTTGTCGCCTTCCGTACGATAGAGACGCTCGTCTAGCTGAACCGTCTGCATCGGGACGCGGTCACGAGCGGGAGCGAGATCGCCTTGGCTTCTCCTCGGGAGCGTCCGCCGGCTTCTCCAGCAGCGCCTTGCGTGACAGGCGCATCTTCCCGCGATCGTCGATCTCGAGGAGCTTCACCCGCACCATGTCGCCCTTCTTGACCACGTCCTCCGTCTTCTGCGTGCGGCCATGCTGCAGCTCCCAAATGTGCAGCAGACCTTCCCGGCCCGGGATGATCTCCACGAACGCGCCGAAGGCCGTCGTGCTCTTCACCATCCCCTCGTACACGGCACCGACCTCGGGCTCCTGCACGATCGACTCGATCATCTGCCGCGCGCGCTCGCCGGCATCACCGTCCACCGACGAGATGGTCACCAGACCCGAATCGTCCACATTGATCTCGGCTCCGGTCTCGTCCTGAATGCCACGGATGATCTTCCCCTTGGGGCCGATGATGTCGCCGATGCGCTCCGGGTTGATCTGCAGGGTGATGATGCGCGGCGCGTACTTCGACAGCTGCGACCGCGGCTCGGCGAGGGTCTGGGCCATGACGTCCAGGATGTGAATCCGGGCCACGCGCGCCTTGGCAAGTGCCTCCCGAATGACCGCGATCTCCAGCCCCTTGATCTTGATGTCCATCTGGATCGCCGTCACCCCGTCCCGCGTCCCGGCGACCTTGAAGTCCATGTCGCCGAGGTGGTCCTCCGTTCCGAGAATGTCGGTCAGGACCGCCACGCGGTCGCCTTCCTTGATGAGGCCCATCGCCACGCCGGCGCACGCCGCCTGGACTCCAGGATGTCCGATACGATGCGGATCGTGTAGGGACACTCGTCGTAGGGCGGCAACAACGCCTGCAGCGCCCGTTCGGCCAGGTTCCCGTGGCCGATCTCGCGCCGCGAGACGCCGCGCACCGGCCGTACCTCCCCGACCGAGAATGGCGGGAAGTTGTAATGGAGCATGAAGCTCTTGGTGGTCTCCTGCGGCACGTCGATATTGTCGATCCGCTGCTCATCGGATACCGTGCCGAGCGTGGTGCTCACGAGCGCCTGTGTCTGGCCCCGCGT
>CAYGCN010000050.1:3682-19225 GCA_964348385.1 uncultured Gemmatimonadaceae bacterium | reverse complement strand
ACACTTCCTCGCGGTGTGTCAACGGAGCGCGTGATCTTCGACGAGGCGGCCAAGCTGCTGACCAGACTCCGGGCGGCGCGGCGCATTCCGGCGCGACTCCTCAGCGTTTCGCTGTCGCAGATCAGCGGAGCCGACACGGAAGAGCAGCTCGGATTGTTCGACGACGCGGGGGACGCGCTGGAGACCGAGCGGGATCGGCGACTGGCGCAGGCCGTCGACGCGGTACGGCGGAAGTTCGGGTCCCGGGCCGTCGAGCGGGGAGGCTGACCCACCGGCTGCGGAGACCTGTCGTGGCGGCACCAGGTCGGTAGATTCGAGATCGCGGCATGAGGTAGTGCATCGTGTGCGGAAGGCGCGTTCGAGAAAGCTGAGGGTACTATGCGTCGATGGATCACGTTGGGGATGGTGGTGGTGCTGGCCGCCTGCGGCGGTGACGCAGAGGTCTCACTGGTCGGAGAGTGGACGGGAACCGATACCGACGGACAGGGCATGCAGTTCGTGTTCCGATCCGACGGCACGGGCCAGTGGGTCGTGCCGATGGAGGGAGCCGTCGACACGGTGTCCTTGCGATATACGCTGAATCGTGACACCGTGCCGCACTTCCTCGACCTCTCTCGACTGGATCGCGGGCCGCTGGCAGGAGCCACGCTCTACGGGATTCTGGTGTTTGACGGCAACGACGCGTTCCGGCTCGACCTCGAGCCCGGACCGCCGGGCGCGGGCGACCGAGCCCCGCGGCCCACGCGGTTCACGGCCGAAACGGTGGTATTCACGCGACTGCGCTGACGAGGAGGTGACCGTGGAGCGGTGGATCCGACATCTGCCCAAGGCGGAGCTTCACCTCCACATCGAGGGGACACTGGAGCCGGAGCTGATGTTCGAGCTCGCGAAGCGCAACAACGTGTCGTTGCGCTTCCGGTCGGTCGAGGAGGTGCGCGCCGCGTATCAGTTCACGGACCTCCAGTCGTTTTTGGACATCTACTACGAGGGCGCCCAGGTCCTGCTCACCGAGCAGGATTTCTACGATCTCACCTGGGCGTATCTCGAGCGTGTGCGGGCGCAGCAGGTGCGGCACGTCGAAATCTTCTTCGATCCGCAGACGCATACCGATCGCGGTGTCGCGTTCGAGACGGCGATCACGGGCATTCACCGGGCGCTGGACGACGGCGAGCGTACGCTGGGCATCTCGCACCAGCTCATCATGTGCTTCCTCCGGCATCTGAGCGCCGACGCGGCGATGCACACGTTGGAGCAGGCCTTGCCGTTCCGCGAGTGGATCATCGGGGTGGGTCTCGACTCGTCGGAAGTGGGCCATCCGCCGGAGAAGTTCGTGGCGGTCTTCGATCGCGCGCGGAAAGAGGGTTTCCTCACAGTGGCCCATGCCGGTGAGGAGGGGCCGCCGGAGTACGTGTGGCAGGCGCTCGACCTGCTGAAGGTGAGGCGGATCGACCACGGCGTCCGCTCCATCGAAGATCCCGCCCTGGTGGAGCGCCTCCGGGCCGACGGGATCCCCCTCACGGTGTGTCCGCTCTCCAACGTGAAGCTCTGCGTCTATGACGCGATGGAGCAACACAAGCTGAAGGCGCTGCTCAACGCGGGCCTGCGCGTCACGGTGAACTCCGACGATCCGGCCTACTTCGGGGGCTACGTGAACGAGAACTTCCTCGCCGCCCAAAACGCCCTGGGGCTCACGCGCGACGAGCTGCACCGGTTGGCGCGGAACTCGTTCGAAGCATCGTTCCTGGACGACGGTCCGAAGCACACCCTGCTGGCCGAGTTGGACACGTACGTGCGCTCCGTTCCCGCCTGACCGGCGGGACCGCGGGGCTACCGGGGGCCGGCGCGTGGGGCCGCCGCGCCGCGGCCGCCATGCATGCGTCGGGCGATGGCCCTGAACACCCTTCCGGCCGGCGTGTTCGGCAGATCCCGCGGGTCCTTCGGAACCGGGATCTCCACACGGACGATCTCACCGTCGGCCTGCGCGCGCCCGCCCAGGTCGGCAAAGATTCTCAACATCGGAGCGTTTTCCGCCAGGACGTGGGCGACGTATGTCTCGATACCGTTTTCCGCGGCGGTGCGCGACAGGACGCCGAGCAGGAGCGTCCCAAGACCCCGACCCTGGTGCGAGTCGACGACCGTAACCGCCACCTCCGCCTTTGTCGGATCGTCGTCTTGCCGGATGTAGCGAGCCACGCCAATCCCC
This sequence comes from uncultured Gemmatimonadaceae bacterium, assembly GCA_964348385.1. Lineage (GTDB taxonomy): Bacteria > Gemmatimonadota > Gemmatimonadetes > Gemmatimonadales > GWC2-71-9 > JAOTVV01. The sequence continues at coordinate 17,022 of CAYGCN010000050.1, read as the reverse complement.
GGCTGGTCGGGCAGGCTCAAATCGATGGCGGCCCACGCCATGTGGCTGTCGTAGTCGAGATCGGTGAGATAGGCGAGCTGGGATTCCGTCAGTTCTCCAATGGCGCGCATGAACCGGCGGTAGCGCGAAAGCTCGGATAGCCGCCGCAGGCCGTCTCGCAGCCGGTCCTTGTCATCGGGCACGATCGGCCGGAAGAGAATGGGTGTCCCGTCGCGAAGCTCGAGTTGGATTGGGTCCGGCGGCGTGCGGGCCATGAGTCCCCAGTCTGCGGGTTGACCGACTGGGCCGACGGCGACCCCCGTCACGGATCGCCGCGGCGTACTGACGGCTGTACGTTAACTGCCAGGCACTGAAGATTCCCTGAAATCACGAGGAAGAGGTGTTGGGAGTGGCATGACCGGCGTCGTGGTGGATGTCCGCAGGGAAGTCTGGCCGATCCTCGGCGCGTTTCGGATTGCCCGCGGCGCGCGAACCGAGAGTCGGATCGTGGTGGTCGAGATTGCCGACGGGGACGCGGTCGGCCGCGGCGAATGCGTGCCGTACCCGCGCTATGGGGAGACTGTCGACGGCGTGGTGCGGCAGATCGAGTCCGTGCGCCCGGCCGTGCAAGACGGGCTCGACCGGGAGGCGTTGCTTGACGCGATGCCACCCGGCGCGGCACGCAATGCCATCGACTGTGCCCTGTGGGACCTCGCGGCAAAGCGAGCACAGCGGCGCGTGTGGGAACTCGCTGGCCTTCCCAACCCGAGCGCATTGACGACCGCCTACACGATCAGCCTGGACGAGCCGGCAGCCATGGCGGAGGCGGCCCGTGCCAACGCGGATCGTCCGCTTCTCAAACTCAAGCTGACCGGTGTGGGAGATTTCGATCGGGTACGGGCGGTCCGGGCGGCGGCGCCGACCAGCCGGATCATCGCAGACGCCAATGAGTCGTGGACGCCGGCACAGTTCGTGGAGCTTGCGCCGGCGCTCGTGGACCTCGGCGTGGAGATGATCGAGCAGCCGCTCCCGGTGGACGGGGACGCGGCGCTGCTCGATCTCGAGCGGCCCCTCCCGGTGGCGGCAGACGAATCATGTCACACGAGCGCGGATGTGCCGCGCCTCGTCGGCCGCTACGATGTCGTGAACCTCAAGCTGGACAAGACCGGGGGGCTCACCGAAGCTCTGCGGCTCGCCGCCGAAGCGCGCGACGCCGGACTGGAGCTGATGGTCGGATGCATGGTGGGGACGTCTCTGGGCGTGGCGCCGGCGGTCCTCCCGGCTCAGGGAGCGCGCTACGTGGACCTGGACGCCCCGCTGCTCCTGGCGCGTGACCGACCGGACGGCCTGCGGTACGACGGCAGCACGCTGTACCCGCCGACGCGGGAGTTGTGGGGGTGATTGGGATTTGGGGAAACGGGAAGGGGGAAGCGGGAAAAGGGAAACGAATGCGCGACGGAGGGCGGTGATTGTGAGACGCGTTCGCTATTCGGTGGCGATGAGTCTGGACGGGTATATCGCCGGACCACAGGGGGAGTACGATTGGATTCCCGTAGATCCGGACATCGATTTCGGAGCCCTCTTCGAGGATTTCGATACCGTGCTCATGGGACGGAAGTCTTACGAGGCGGCGCGGCGGCAAGGAGGCGGCGGGATGCCGGGTATGGAGGCATATGTGTTTTCCCGGACGCTGCGCCAGCACGACTGTCCCGACGCGACGGTTTCCAGCGATCCCAAGACGACGGTACCGGCACTCAAGGCGGCCACCGGCAAGGACATCTGGCTGTTCGGCGGCGGTGAGCTGTTCCGGAGTCTGTTGGATCTCGGGCTCGTGGATACGGTCGAGGTCGCGATCGTTCCGGTGCTACTCGGTAGCGGCCTCGCGATGCTTCCCAACCGGCGCGATCGGGCCGAGCTTCGACTGGCGCGACACCGCGTGTATGAGAAGACCGGCATGACACTGCTCGAGTACGCGGTCGTCTGAGTCGAGGCGCGCCAACGGCCGAGGAGGAGGACAACGCTGATCATGGAAAACGGTACTCCGATCAGGGCGCCGACGCACGACGATGCTCGTCGCTTTACCGATCAGGAAGTCGCGCTCGTGTTGCAGCGGGCGGCGGAACTGGAGGAACAGCGGTCGCTCGGCTCGACGAGTGGTCGCGGACTGAGCCTCCGGGAACTGCACGAGATCGCGCGGGAAGTGGGGCTCAGCTCCGACGCGATCGACGAGGCGGTGAGGCGCATGCCCCGCTCAGATCTGCCCCGTCATCACCATCCGCAGCGTCGCAGCGTCAATGTTCCCGCCCGAGAGGATGATCGCGACGCGCTTCCCGTCGAGTTCGTGGCGCAGCTTGATCACCCCCGCCAATCCGGCGGCGCCGGCGCCTTCCACGAGATTGTGGGTGGTTCGCAGCAGCAGACGCAGCGCGTCGGCGATTTCGGCGTCCGTCACGGTGACGAAGCCCCCCAAGCCCGCCTTGAGCGCCGGAAACGTCATCTCATAGGCTGAGCGCGTCGCGATCCCGTCGGCGAACGTTGTGGCGGAGTCGAGCGTGAGCATCTCGCCCGCCTTCCACGACGCGAAGATGGCTGCGGCTCCCTCCGCCTGCACTCCGAACACCTCGACATCCGGTCGCAACGCCCGGACCACGGTCAACGCGCCGACGGCCTGCGATCCGCCGCCGATCGCAATGACGATCGCGTCCAGGGCTTCGACCTGCTGCAGCAGCTCGAGCGTGATGGTGCCGGCACCTGCCAGGACCTCCGCGTTGTTCGTGCCGTGAATGGAGACGAGCCCGCGCTCCTGCTGTAGGCGCTGGGCCGCGAGGAGCGACTCGTCGTAGTCGTTGCCTTCCTCGACGAGCGTGGCGCCATAGCCGATCATGGCCTCGTTCTTTTCGGGGTTGTTGCCGTGCGGGACGCAGATCGTGACCGGAATGCCCAGCACCTGCCCGGCGTAGGCGAGCCCCTGTCCGTGATTGCCCCGGGTGGCGGCAATCACTCCACGGTCCGCTTGCGATGCGGTCAGTGCCGTGAGCGCAGCGAACGCGTTGCGCACCTTGAACGCGTTGGTGGGATGGTGGTTCTCGTGCTTGACGAAGAGGCGAATGCCGTGCCCAACGCTGGTGTCGAGGGATCGATACGGGCGGACCGGTGTGATGGACACGTACGGAGCGATCCGGTCCCGCGCGCGCTCGACATCCGCGAGTTCGATGGGCCATTCGGCGCTCGGCGTGCTCATGCGGTCACTCGCGGCGGCACGGTCGGACGGGGCGCTCAGGCCCGCGAGAACTCGGCGCGGTCGATGGCTCGGCGGTCGTCCGCCGAGAGCACGACGTCGATGGCGGCGAGCGCGCCGCGGGCATGATCCACGGTGCGCGCCCCGGGGATCGGAATGACGCTGGATCCCTGCGACAGCACCCATGCGATCGTTACCGCGTGCGCCGACGCGCCGAGCCGCACGGCCATCGGCCGGAGCACCGGATGGGCTGGCAGCTTCCTGTTGAGCCGACCGCCGCCGACGGGGCTGTAGGCGAGAAATCCGATGCCGTGAGCGTCACAGTGGCGCACCACCCCGGTGTCCACGGCCTCGCGGAAGAACGGATTGAGGCGGTTTTGCACCGTGACGACCTCGATCTCCGATCGGGCGGCGTCGATCTCCTCGACCGACACGTTGGACAGCCCGATCCAACGGATCTTGCCCTGCCGCTGCAAGTCGGCCAGGGCGCCGACGCTCTCGAGGAAAGGAACCCTCGGGTCGGGGGCATGCAACTGGTACAGGTCGATCCGTTCGACCCCGAGCGCCGTCAGACTCCGTTCGCAGGCCGCCCGGAGCCGCTCAGGCCGGGCATCACGCTCCCAACGACCGCCGGGACGGGTCATGCCACCCTTCGTGGCAACCACAACCGACGAGCGACCGCCTCCCCACGTGTGCAGAGCCCGCGCGATCAGCCGCTCGTTGTGGCCGATATCGTCGTCGTCCAGGCAGTAGACGTCCGCGGTATCGATGAGCGTGGCATTGGCATCGAGCACGGCGTGGATGACGGCGACGGCCTGTGTCACGTCGCCGGGACGCCCCTGGATCGACAACGGCATGCCGCCGAAGCCGATCGCCGACACGGCGGGAGCACCTGGCCCCAGGGGGCGAGTGCGCACAGCCGTCAACCGCTCGGCGCTACCGGCGGCGCATCTGCGCGGCCATCTCCTTGATCTCCGCCAGATCCCGGACCATCTCGCTCCAGCCGTACCAGACGGCATAGTCGGGGTTGGCGTGGAACGTCCCCTGGAACGCCCGCATGCGGTGCTCGAGGTGCATCTCGAACAGCCGCCGCTCGATGGCCGTCGGTGCGTCGTGGAAGGTCAGGAGATCGGGAAATGCATGCGCGTAGCTCGCGGGTTTCTTGATCACACCGTCGCGGTACAGTCCCGCGACGATGCGGATCGCTTCGGCCAACAGGTGGTCGGCCTCGCGAATCATCTGATCGCCCTTGTCCAGCTCGGCCCGGACGTAGTTGATGGAGTGGCACTGCATGCAGATGCCTTCCATCTTCTCGCGCTCGACCTCCCACTCCGCCTGCGTGAGTCTCGCCACGTCTGCCGCCTTCAGGACGTCGAGACGGGCCGTCGGCTGCCCGGCAGGGTCCAGGACGCCGAGGGCCTGGAGGATGGTCGTACGATCCGCAGCCCACTGCTCATCCTCGGGGAGCGGTAGGCGAACGGCGAGAAAGCCCCATCCCGTGCGAACTTCGTGGTCTCCGTCCTGCATGTGGCAGGTCTGGCACGTCGGCGCCGCCACGGTCTCCGGGAGGGTGCCGTTCTGTTTCAGCAGATACCGGACGCCGTGCTTCGACGAGGAGTACATCTCCCACTGGGGATGATCGAAGCCCATATGACACGTCTGGCACGCCTGCGGTTGACGGGCCTCCGTCACCGAAAAGAGGTGCCGAGTGTGGCAAGCGTCGCACGACGCGACTCCGAATCCGCTCCCGGCGGTTTGGATTGCCTCGATCTCTTCTTCGGTCTTGATGCCGATCTTGTGACAGCCGCCGCAGCCCTTCATACCCTCGGTCATCGCCATGGGCAGGGCGTGCGTGGTGGGCATGGCGTTCATGGCCGACCAGGCAAGCGCATGTTTGCCCGCCTTGAACTGCTGCACCCGTTCCGCGTGGCACATCGCGCAGGTCTCAGGGGTCGGGATCTTGACCGACGTCACGTCCTCGACCGTCGTGTGACCCGCGCCGTGACACACCGCGCAGTCCACGCGATTCTGCCCGTGCTTGCTGAGCTTCCAGTCCGACACGATGCTTGGATGGAGCTGCGTGTGGCAGTCCACGCACGCTGACTGGGGTGAGACGGCATCGACATTGGGCGTGACAGCCGGTATCACGAGCAGCGTGGCCGGCGCGACGGTCAGGATGGCTGCGAACGAAGACCACCGCATGGTACCCTCCCCCCGGTTTCGCAGTCGGACGGCAGCTGAACCACCTGTCGAGTACAGATTACGGATCGGTGCGGCACGTTGTCAAACGGCGCCGAGCAGGACGGCCGGGCACACATCCCTCCTCGACCGCCTCACGCTTACGCCTGGACACTGGGGAACCAGTGACGGGTGGCGACGCACACGCGGCAGACCGACAACATCACCGGCACCTCGACCAACACGCCCACGACGGTGGCCAGCGCCGCGCCCGATCCCGGTCCGTAGAGCGCGATCGCCGTGGCGACCGCCAATTCGAAGAAGTTCGAGGCCCCGATCAACGCCCCAGGGGCCGCCACGGCGTATTCCACGCCGAGAAGGCGCATGAGACCGTAGGTAAGTGAGGAGTTGAAGTAGACCTGAATCAAGATCGGCACGGCGATGAGCACGACGTGGAACCAGCGCGTGGTGATGTTTTCGGCCTGGAAGGCGAATATCATCACCAGGGTAACCAGGAGGGCGACCACCGTGACGGGCGCGAACCGAGGGAGGAACCGATCGTCGAACCACTCCCGTCCCCTGCGCCCAATCAGGAGCTGCCGACTCACGGCGCCGGCCACGAGGGGGACGACGACAAACACCAGAACGGAGTAGAGCAGGACCTCGAACGGGACCTCCAGGCCGGATGCTCCCGACACCAACAGCTTGACGATCGGCGCAAAGGCCAGGAGCATGATCACGTCGTTCACGGATACCTGAACGAGCGTGTAGGCCGGATCACCGTCGGAGAGATACGACCATACGAAGACCATCGCCGTGCATGGCGCAGCGGCGAGGATGATCACTCCGGCGACGTACTGGCTCGCCAACTCCGGCCCGATGAACGGCAGAAACACGTGCCGGAAGAACAGCCACCCGAAGAACGCCATCGAGAACGGCTTCACCAGCCAGTTGACGAACAGCGTCACGAGGAGACCTCGAGGACGTTGGCCCACCCTCCGGATCGATGCGAAGTCGACCCGCAGCATCATCGGATAGATCATGAGCCAGATCAGCACCGCAATCGGGATGTTGATCTGGCTGCCCCGACCGAACTCCAGATCACGGAGCCCTTCAACCAGGGCGGGGAGCATCTTGCCCAGCGCCACGCCCAGGACCATACACCCGGCCACCCACACGCTGAGGTAGCGCTCGAAGACTCCCATCCGCTTGTCGGTGGCGTTCATGCGTGACGCGCCCCCATCGTGAGCCTGGCCGTCGTCGCATCGTCCATGCGGCAGAACTCCTCCACCGGGATCTTCCGCAGTCTCCGCGCTGCGCGGACATCGGAAGTCACGTCCGGGTCACCGCTCAGCGATTCCCACACCCTCGCCAGGTCTCCCACCACGCTGCCGTCCGTCGCCAGCCCGTAGTAGACCCAACGCCCGTCGCGGCGCTCGGTGAGAAAGCCGGCGCGCCGCAACTCCGCCAGGTGGGCGGACACGGTGGAGGGAGCGAGGCCGAGCAGGGCGGTGACTTGGCACACGCAGAGCTCCCCTTCGCGTAGTGCGGCCAGAATCCGAAGGCGGGCGGGATGGCTGAGGGCCTTGAACCGGAGGGTGGCGGCGTCGAGCACGGGGATTGCCGTTTCGATGTTTCGCGAAATATAGTTATGGCACAGTGGACCGGTAAGCGTCCGAGATCCTGGAGCGCCAATGCCTGCACCCCCTCACCGGCGGGTCCTCGTTCTTTGTACCGGCAACTCGTGCCGTTCGCAGATGGCCGAGGGCTGGATCACCGCGGAGCTTGGTGACCGATGGGAGGTCCGCTCCGCGGGCACGGATCCCGCGCCCCACGTTCATCCGCTGGCGATCCGCGTGATGCACGAAGTCGGTGTGGATCTCGGAGCCGCGACCCCGGCCCACATCGACGCCTACCTCGGCACGCCGTGGGACCTCGTGGTCACCGTATGCGACACCGCTCGGGAGACGTGCCCGGTGTTCCCGCGTCCCGTGGAGCAACTCCACATGGCGTTTCCCGACCCCGCCGCCGCTGAGGGGACCGAGGAGGAACGGCTCGCGGTGTTTCGGGACGTCCGGGACGCGATACGCGCCCGTCTCATTCCGGAGCTCGCGCGACGCGGCTGAGACGGGAATCGTCACACCCGCGCCCGTTACCAACGCGACCCAAGAACGCTATCATCCAACAGGCCCGTCCCGGTTACCACCGTCATTCCGGGGCTGGGCCGTTGCGGTCTTCGTTAGCTAAGTCGTTATGGGACAAATGGTTGACACCACAGGACACTCTCCGCGCATTGCCGCGATCGACCTCGGCACCAATACCATCCGACTCGTGGTGGCCGAAGTGGAGTCGGACGGGAGCTACCGTGTTCTAGACGAGGAGCGGGAGATGACGCGGCTGGGCCGCGGGCTCGATCGCAGCGGTCAGCTGGGCCGCGGGCCCGTGGAGCGGTCGCTCGAGGCGCTGTGCAAGATGCGGGCGATCGCCGACGGATTCGGCGTGACGAATCTTCGGGTCGTGGCGACGAGCGCGGTTCGGGAGGCGTCCAACGGCGCGGCGTTCCGCCGCGAGGCGCAGCGCCGCTGCGGCGTGCGTATCGAGGTGATCTCCGCCGACGAGGAGGCGCAGCTGGCATTCCGCAGCGTCAGCCGCCATTTCCAACTCGATCAACAGTCGGCCGCCGTGGTGGACATCGGTGGAGGGAGCCTCGAGGTGGTGCTCGTGGCCGGCGGCGTGATCAACCAGGTGCACTCCTTGCCGCTTGGCGCCGTCCGGCTCACGGAGCGCTACGTCAAGTCAGACCCGATCCGCGACAAGCACTGGAAGAAGCTCCGCAAGGCGGTCGATCGATCGATCAAGGACGAGATCGGTCGTTCACCGTTCACGCCGGAGGTGATGGTCGGGAGCGGCGGCACGTTCACCAACATCGGTGAGATGATCCAGTGCGAGCGAGAGGGACGCCTCACCCAGGTCCGGGGCTACACGGTGACCCGGTCGGACGTGCAGCGTCTGCTGGATCGACTGCGGGAATCGCCGCTCGCCGAGCGACGACACATCTGCGGGCTGAATCCCAAACGCGCCGACATCATCCTCGCCGGCACGACGGCCGTGGCGCGGCTCGCCAAGCGCCTGGGCACCCCGCGCGTCGTGGTGAACGACCGCGGAATCCGGGACGGTATGCTGCTGACGATGATCGACGAGTTGGGACTCGCCGGTGCGGCAGTCGCCCTCCCGCAGGACCGCATGCAGTGGGTACGGGAATTCGCGCGGAAGTGCCGCTCGAACGAGCGCCATTGCGGTCATGTCGCTCTGCTGGCGGGACAGCTGTTCGATCAGCTACAGGAGGCGTACGAGCTGCCGTCGTCGGGGCGCGACATTCTCGAGGCCGCGGCCCTGCTGCACGACATCGGCTATCTGATCAATCACGCCGGCCATCACAAGCACGCCTATCACCTGATCATGCACGGCGACCTTCGCGGGTTCTCGCCGGGAGAGGTCGAATTGATCGCCAACGTGGCCCGCTACCACCGTCGCGCCGTGCCCAAGAAGACCCACGAGCAGTTCCGGCGTCTCGACAAGTCCGATCGGCTCTTGGTGCGCCAGTTGAGCGGTCTCCTGCGCATTGCCGAAGGTCTCGATCGTGCCCACGCCCAGATCGTCAAGGCGGTCCGGTGCAGGATCGGCGACGCTGGGGTGCGCATCCTCGTCGAGGCGAAGGGCGATCCCCGCGTGGAGCTGGCCGATGCCCGTCGCAAGCGGGGGCTGTTCGAGCGCACCTTCGATGCCGCCGTCACGTTCGAGCGCTCTCGTCGACCGATTCGGCACCGAGCAGCGGCCACGACACCCGGCAAAGGACGTTCGTGAAGGGCTAGGGAGGGGATATGGGAAAGCGTCCACAACCACGGTACTCGTCCGAGCACTATCTCAACCGCGAGTTGAGCTGGCTGCAGTTCAACTCACGCGTGCTGGAAGAGGTTCGAGACGACACCAACCCGCTGCTCGAGCGGCTCAAATTCCTCGCCATCTCCGGCTCCAACCTGGACGAATTCTTCGAGGTGCGGGTCGCCGGGCTTCAGGAGCAGGTGTACGCCGGCGTCGAGCCGCAGGATTACGGGGCGGACGGTCTGGGCCCGGCCGAACAGCTCGATGCCCTGCATCCGCGCATCAAGGCGTTGGTGGACGAGCAGTATCGGATCTTGCGACACGACATCATGCCGGCGCTCGCCGATGTCGGCGTGGCGCGACTGCAGTACGCCGACCTGACACCGGACGAGCGGACGCGCGTCGATCGCCTGTTCCGCACGAGCATCTTCCCGGTGCTGACGCCGTTGGCGATCGATCCGGGCCATCCGTTCCCGCATGTCCATCACAAGAGCCTGAACCTGGCCCTCCGTGTTCGGCCGGATGAGAAGGACGCGGAGCCGATCTTCGCGGTCGTGCAGGTCCCCAGCGTGCTGGACCGGATCGTCACCGTGTCGCGGGATGATGGGCATTTGCGGTTCCTGCTGCTCGAGGACCTGATCGTCGAGCATGCCCAGGCGCTGTTCGGCGGCCTGCCGGTGATGGCGACCACCGTGTTCCGGGTGACCCGCAACACCGATTTGACGGTGCAGGAAGACGAGGCCGACGATCTCCTCGAAGCCATCGAGGCCAGCCTGCGACAACGCCTGCGGAGCGATCCCGTGCGGCTGGAGATGGCGGCGGGCGCGGATGAGGTGTTCGTCGAGATGCTCACGGCATCGCTCGACATCGACACGCGCGACGTGTTTCGCGTCGACGGCCCGATCGATCTGTCGGCGTTCATGGCCCTGTGGCGCCTTGACGGCTTCAGGGCCCTCAAGGACGAACCGCTCGTGGCCCGGGTGGCGCCGGCATTCGCCGCCGGTCGAGACATGTTCGAGGTGATTTGCCAGCAGGACGTGCTCGTGCATCACCCGTACGAATCCTTCGGGTCGGTCGTCGAGTTCATCGAGCGCGCGGCGGACGATCCGGACGTCCTGGCCATCAAGCAGACGCTCTACCGCACGAATGCGCCGAGCGCCATCATCTCGGCCCTGGGCCGCGCGGCACAGAACGGCAAGCAGGTGACCGCGCTCGTCGAGCTCAAGGCGAGGTTCGACGAGGAGAACAACATTCTCTGGGCGCGGGCGCTCGAGCGGGCGGGGGTCCATGTGGTCTACGGCGTGGTCGGTCTCAAGACGCACTGTAAGGCCACCCTCGTGGTGCGGCGCGAGCCCGACGGGATTCGGCGGTACCTGCATCTGGCGACCGGGAACTACAACGCCGTGAGTGCTCGGATCTACACCGATCTCGGGCTCTTCACGGCCGACCCCGCATTCGGCGAAGACGCCTCGCAGTTGTTCAACCTCCTGACCGGGTATTCCCGGGGCGATCGGTGGCGGCAATTCGAGGTAGCGCCGAAGTCCCTGCGCGAGCGGGTGGTGGCCCTGATCGATCGGGAGCGCCGGCATGCCGAGCGGGGGTTGCCGGCCCGCATCATCGTGAAGATGAACGCGCTGGTCGAGCCATCGGTCATCGATGCACTGTACGACGCGTCGCAGGCGGGCGTGGCGATCGACCTGGCCATTCGGGGGACGTGCTGTCTGCGTCCCGGCGTGCCTGGCGTGTCCGACAACATCCGGGTGATCAGCATCGTCGACAAGTTCCTCGAGCATTCGCGGATCTTCTACTTCGAGAACGCCGGGGAACCGGAGCTGTTTCTGGGCAGCGCCGACTGGATGCCGCGGAACTTCTTCCGGCGAATCGAGGTCATGTTCCCCGTGATCGATCCACGACTCAAGCGCCGCATCACGACCGAGATTCTCGACATGGTGCTCGCCGACAACGTGAAGGCTCGCCTGTTGCAGCCCGACGGGTCGTACACGCGTCGCGTCCCGGCGCCTGGTGAGCGGCCCGTCCGGTCGCAGGTGGTGCTGCAGGAGCTGACGCGGCAGGCCGTGAGAGCCGAGAGCGCGGCGACGCCGCTCCCGCCGTCGGTAGCACAGCGTCCGCCGACCTACCCGGAACGCGTGGCTTCCAAGGTGTGACCCGTGCAGCTCCTCGTAGTTCGTCACGCCATTGCCGAAGACCGAGACACGTTCGCCACGTCGGGCCGCGACGACGACGAGCGTCCGCTCACTGAGGAGGGGGCGCGGCGGATGGCGGTGGGCGCCGAGGGCCTGGTCCGGGTCGTGCCGCACCTCGATGTGATCGCATCGAGTCCGCTCGTCCGGGCCGTTCAGACCGCCGACATCCTCGCCAGGGCGTACGGCCACGAACGCGTCGAACGCGTCGCCGCACTCGCTCCCGGCGGCGATTTCGACGCCGTCGTCGAGTGGTTGGAGGGGCACGAGCCAACGGCGGCCGTGGCGGTGGTCGGGCATGAGCCCGATCTGAGCGAGTTGGCGAGCTATCTCCTGCTGCACACGCCTGCCCCTTTCTTCTCGTTCAAGAAGGGCGGTGCCGCCCTGCTCGAGTTCGAGGGGATGATCGGGCCGGGTGAGGCGGAGCTCCGTTGGCTGCTCGCCCCGAAGCATCTTCGGACGCTCGGCGGCGATGCCTGAGTACCCGTCCGGCCTCCTGGGCGGATCACCGCTGTCCGCCGTCGCCACGATCGGCACCGTGCTCCTCCAGGACGCGCGGGCCGCGCGACGACGCCTCAAGAACGGGACCGACGGCGAAGCGTTACACGACTTCCGTGTGGCCCTGCGCCGGCTGCGGAGCGTGCTTCGGGCGTTCCGCCCCGTCCTGGGCGATCGTTTTCCGCAACGCCTGCGCCGCCGTCTGCGTGACCTCGCGCGCACGACCAATGCGGCGCGGGATGCCGAAGTGCTCGTCCTGTGGCTGGAGGCGAGGCTGCCGAGCCTGGCGCCGGCCACGCGGGCAGGCGCCAAGTGGTTCCTGGCTCGACTGGTGGACCGCCGTGATGCGGGCTACCGGGAGAGCGTAGAGGCGGTCGAGCGGGATTTCCCCAAGCTCGCCCGACAGGTACGGCGCCGCCTCGACGAGGCCGCGCAGGAGGCATCGGTGGCCGCGTTGCCCGAGCGGGCGTTCGGGGCCATCCTCGCCGATCTCGTCGCGCAGCATGCGCGAACGTTGGGTGAGCAGCTGCAGCTGCTCGGAACCTTCGACGACAGCGCGGCCGTGCACGACACGCGGATCGAGGCCAAACGGCTTCGGTACCTCCTCGAGTTGGTGGCGGGCGAGGTGCCGGCCGCCGCCGACGCGGTCGATCATCTCAAGGATCTGCAGACGCTGCTGGGTGACCTCCACGACCTGCACATTGCGGACGCGGAGTGCGCCAGGGCCGTCGAAGTGGCGGCGGCCGAGCACGCGAGGCGCCTGCTGGAGTCTTCCGACGAGCAGCCACCCGACGACCGGGAGCGCCGCAGACGCTATCGGAAGAACGCCCAACCCGGGGTGCGTGCGGCACACCGACTGGCGCTAGACGGCCAGCAGGAGCTTCGTGATCGCCTGGTGGCGTGGCGCACGGAGGAGTGGCCGACGCTTCACGGCGCCATCGGGCGCACGAGGGAGGTCTTGGCGCAGCGTGCGCCGAGCGCGATCGAGATCGAACGCAAATACCTCCTGCGCGAGCTGCCCGCGCTCGAAGCTCCGACCGACGCCGTGGACGTGGAGCAGGGGTGGCTGCCGGGTCATCGGCTCCAGGAACGGGTCCGGCGGGTCCGATCGGAGCGCGGCGAGCAGTACTTCCGCACCGTCAAGCTGGGGAACGGGCTGAGCCGCCTCGAGATCGAGGAGGAGACCACCGAAGCGGTGTTCGAGCACCTGTGGTCGCTCACCGAGGGTCGGCGTGTCCGGAAGCGCCGCTACTACGTGCCGGACGGCAGCGTGCTGTGGGAGATCGACGAGTTCGTCGATCGCGATCTCGTGTTGGCCGAAGTCGAGTTGGCGTCACCGGAGACGGCGGTCGAGGTGTTCGTGG
>CAYGCN010000050.1:1679-3672 GCA_964348385.1 uncultured Gemmatimonadaceae bacterium | reverse complement strand
CCCGTCGAGCGACGGCCGCCGTGGCTCGCCGAAGTCCTGGTGCGGGACGTGACGGGGGAAGCCGAGTTCCTGAACGTGAATCTGGCGTGCTGAGTCGTCGGGTCGGCGGCGCTCACTCCACCCCGACGGGCTGTGTCGCGAGGCGCTCGAGCAACTGCTCCTGCACCCGGCTCGCCGCGCTCACCGCTTCACCCGACTGACTGTAGGAGCCGTCCGGTTGGAGGGTCCATGCCGAGGGGTCGGCGAGCTCGATCTCGAGGATCTCGTCCAGGCGGCGGCAGGCGTCCGGATCGTGGATCGGCGTCACCACCTCCACGCGTCGGCGGAGGTTACGGGGTCGCCAGTCCGCGGACCCGATGTAGTGCTCCACCTCGCCGCCGTTGGTGAATCGGAAGATCCGGGCGTGTTCGAGAAACCGTCCCACTCCTGCGACGACCCGGATCGTGTCGGACAGGCCCGGCACGCCGGGCCGCAACGCGCAGATGCCCCGGACGACGAGATCGATCTTGACCCCCGCCTGTGACGCCCGGTAGAGCGCCTCGATCACCTCACCATCCGCCACGCCGTTCAGTTTCGCGCGGATGCCGGCGGACCGCCCCTGGCGTGCATGCTCGGCCTCGCGCTCGATCAACTCCAGGAATCGCGTCAGCATATTGGTCGGCGCCACGAGGAGGTGCTGGAACGTGCCGGCGGGCGGTCGCGATGAGCCGGTCAGCTCGTTGAACAGCTGATTGGCTTCGGCGCAGATGCCTTCGTGCGTCGTGATGAGGCCGAGATCGGTGTACTGGCTGGCAGTCGTCGGGTTGTAGTTGCCGGTCCCGATGTGCACGTACCGCCGCACCCGATCGCCCTCGCGCCGCACCACGAGCGCGAGCTTCGCGTGCGTCTTGTACTTCACGAGGCCGGTTACGACGTGGATGCCTCCACGTTCGAGTTGCTTGGCCCAGTAGATATTGAGTTCTTCGTCGAATCGGGCCTTCACCTCGACGAAGACCGAGACGTCCTTGCCTTGCGCCGCCGCGCGCAGGAGGGCCTCGGCGAGCGCCGTCGGTCCACCGGGCCGATACAACGTGAGCTTGATCGCCATCACGTCCGGGTCGTCGGCGGCTTGGACCAGGAAGCGCTCCGTCGTCGCCTCGAACGAGTCGTAGGGGTGATGCACCAGGACATCGCGGCGGGCGACGACGTCGAACATGGAGGCGTCGGCCCTGAACGGCTCCGCCGGTACGAACGGCGTACAGTCGAGCTCCGGGAGGTCGAGGTCGGTCAGCTCGTGCAGGCAGCCGAGATCCACCATCCCATCCACCTCGTGCACGTCGGACGCATGCAGTGGAATGCCCTGGCTCTCTTCCTTGCGGCGCAGCTCCCGAATCAACAGGTCCCGGATCGCGAACGGCATCGTGCGCCCCACCTCGACCCGGACGATGGCTCCCGCCGGTCGGCGTCGCAGCTCGTCCTCGATCGCCTCCAGGAAGCTGGAGGCACTCTTCTCGTCGAACTTGATCTCGGCGCTCCGGGTGATGCGGAAGGGATGGACCTCGAGCACCGTGCGTCCCGGGTACAGCGCGCCGATGTTGGCGGCGATCGCGTCTTCGACAGGCACCACGTCGAGTGAGTCCGGCAGTCGAATGAAGCGGGGCAGGGCATCGGAGACTTCGAGGTGCACGAAGTGGTCGCGGGAGGTGCGGGGGTCCCGCACCACGACCGCGAGCGACAACAGCTCGTCCTCCATGTAGGGAAACGGATGCCCGCCGGCCGTCGTGATGGCCTTGGGGGTCAGGAGGGGGAGCACCCGTTCGTCGAAGTAGTCGCGCAGGTACTCGTGCTCCCCGTCGCCGAGGTCCTCCAGCGTACGAATCCGCACGCCCGCCGGCTCCAGCGCGTCGGTGCGCAGTGCCTGCAGGCACCGGTACTGCCGCCGGATCAGCGCACGCAGCTTCACGTTGATGGTCTGCAGGAGATCGGCGGGCGTGAGGCCGTCGATCGATCGCTT
>CAYGCN010000050.1:0-1669 GCA_964348385.1 uncultured Gemmatimonadaceae bacterium | reverse complement strand
GGCGCAACCCCCCGACGCGCACCTGGAAGAACTCGTCCAGATTGGAGCTGAAGATGGCGAGAAACCGCACCCGGGCCAGAGGAGGCACGCTCGGGTCTTCCGCCAGGGCCAGCACGCGCGCGTTGAACTCGAGCAGACTCAGCTCCGGATTGAGCACCGCCGCGGTGGATGCCACGACCGCCTCGTCGGGGGCGCTGGCGAGGAGCTTCGACGCGTCGAACATCTTCGATCCGCGCTTCCGACTGGGGGGCTTAACGACCTCCGGCGTCGTGGTCACGACGGGGTGAACGCCGGTCACCGCCGCCCGCTTCTCCGGGGCGTAGATGTCGCCGATCTCGAACAGCCACAAGACCAGGATCACCAGGTTGAAGATCGCCGAGACCAAGAGCGCGATGGGGAGCACCTGGACCCCGGCGGCGAGCCCCACGCCGATCGCCAGGAACACGTACACGGCGTCCTTGGTGTCCTGCAGCGTGTTCCGGAACCGCACCGCCGCGACGATGCCGGCCAGGGCGAACGCGAGCGCGACCGACGACTGCACGATGATCACGATCCCGGTGACCGCGAGCGGGAGCATGATGATCGTGTGCACCAGCGACTGGTCGTACCGGACCTCGCGTTTGGTCACCATGTACACCCAGGCGATGGGCACGACGAGCAGGAGCGCGCCGATGAGGGCGATGCCCGTGCGAAGCAGCGTCTTCTCGGCTGCCAGGAAGCCACGGCTCCCCTCCAGCGCGGGACCCTGGAGGCTGAGGCCTTCCGGCACGTCCACCGGTTCAAAGGCGATCGCGAGCCCTGGGAACAGCCGGGTGAGGACCACAGTGACCAGGACGAGCGCCCCGTAATACAGGAGCAGTTTGGCCACCGGTGATTCGAGTAGGCGACGAATCGTGGACTCCGAAGTGGTCGTCAATGTCGAAACTATGGAGCCTTGGTGCGGGTCGCCAGTCCGGAAGCGTCCAGCCGCGGGCCGTTACGAACGCAAAAGGGGGAAGGCGAGTGCCCTCCCCCTCATGGTTCGCCTCCGACGGTCAGGCCGTCAGCCCCCCTTGCGCCGGGTGGGCGTGGATCGGCCTGGTGAGGAACGCGATGGTGTCCGGCTCGGAGCCGGCCGAGCCGCCGGCCGCGGCGCCGAGCGTGCCGGTGAGGGCCGCGCGCTGGGACGGCTGGGTGCCGACCGAACTGCGGGCCGTGGCGCCGAACGGGTCGGGGCCGGCCGGGCCGTGGGCGTCCGGCTTGGGCTCGGACGCGGCGCTGCCTGCCGGGGCGTCGATGGCCGCGGCGTCGTCGTGCGCGGCGTCGCGGGCTGACTCACCCGTCCCGGTGACCGCGCCGGCGTGCGGCGCTCCAGCGTCGGGGTCGCCGGGGAGCGAGTGGTGCTCGGCCGAGCCGGGACGGCCGTCGAGGGTCGCCGCTCGACGGTCGTGCGCGTCGGCGTGCGCGCCTGAGGGGCCGGTGTCTGCGGTCGGGCCGTCGGCGTCTGGCGCCGCTCGGCTGAGCCCTGCTCGGTTACTGGCCGTCTGGTCGCGGCGGGCGTGTCCCCCTGTCGACGCGTCGACTCGGGCTGCGTGGACGGAGTGGCCCGGCGACCGGTCTGCGGCGTCTCCGCCGCTGGCTCCCGGCGCCGCTCACTCTGCTCGGTCGTAGCCGGTTGACGGGCGCGCTC
>CAYGCN010000049.1:17210-19753 GCA_964348385.1 uncultured Gemmatimonadaceae bacterium | reverse complement strand
GAAGAACGTGCGCGGGCCGAGCTGATTGAAGATGTCCTCCACGCCGCGGTTGATGCCGGTGATCATGGATCCGATCACCATCACGACCATGACCCCGATGGCGACGCCCAGGATCGTGAGGGCAGCGCGGCCTTTGCTCGCCCGCAGCGAACTCAGCGCGATACCGACACCTTCGAAGAGCGAGGTCATCGTCTATTCGTGTCGGATGGCGTCGACGGGGTCCAGCCGGGCAGCACGGTTCGCCGGATATAGCCCCGCCGCGACACCCACGCCGCCGCCGAGCAGGACGGCGACCACCACCGACCACGGAGCTACCCGCGCCGGAAGGAACGTGGTGGCCTGCACCACGCCGGCCAGCACGAGGCCGGTGACGATCCCGATCGCCGCGCCGACCGTGGCCAGGGTCGCCGACTCCACGAGGAACTGCCGTAGGATGTCGCGCCGCCGGGCCCCGAGTGACTTGCGGATGCCGATCTCACGCGTCCGCTCGGCCACGGCCATGAGCATGATGTTCATGATCACGATCCCGCCCACCACCAGGGAGATGCTCACGAGACCCGGCAGGGCCATCATGAGCACCCGGTTGATTTTCCCCCAGAAGTCCAGGACCGCGTCGGCGGTCTCGATGGAGAAGTTGTTGGCGTCGGAAGGCCGCAGATGGCGTCGGCTCCGCATGATGGCTTCGGTCTCCGCGATCGCGGCATCGAGTTCCTCCAGCGAGCCGGCCCGCACGAGCAGCGCGTCGATCACCCGAGCCGGATTGACGACCCGCTTGATCGGCGAGAGTGCCGGCGCCACGACAAACTTGTCGAGAGAAATCCCGAACAGATTACCTTGGGGCTCGACCACCCCGATCACGCGGTATGGGATACCACGGAGCCGCACCTCGCGGCCGATCGGGTCGCGGGTCTCGAACAGGCGCTCCGCCAGCTCGTGACCGATGACCATCACGGGCTGTCCGGCCTGCGCCTCCTGCGGGCTGAACGGTCGGCCCGCCTCGAGATTCCAGTTCTTGATCTGGAAGTAGTCTTCGGTCGCGCCGACGACCTCGATGTCCCGAGCCACCTTGCCGTCGTGCGTGAGGTCGGCGCGAGAGGTCGACTCCCATGCCGTGACGACCGGAATGGAAAGCCCCTCGACCACGGCGCGGGCGTCCTCGAACGTGATCCGCGGCCGCCGCCGCCATTCGCGACGGGTCTCTTGCGAAACGTCGCCCATCTGCACGCCGGGATACCGCCGCAGCTGGAACGTGTTGACCCCCAGCAGCGTCGTGGCGAACCGGTCCGTCATGTAGGCGTTCATGCCTTCCACGATCGAAACGACCGCGATGAGGAACGTCACCCCGATGAACACGCCGATCACCGAGAAGCTGCTCTTCATCTTCTGGTTCCAGATCACCTGGAGGGCCAGACGGATGGCCTCACGGAAGGGCATGAGGGTCAGGCCGCCTCGCGCACCGAGTCGGAGTGCACCACGCCGTCCAGCAGGGTGACCACGCGGTGGGCGTGGGCCGCGATGTCCGCCTCGTGCGTGACCATCAGGATGGTTTGGCCCTGGGCGTGCAACTCCCCGAACACCTCCATGATCTCCTGACTCGTCACGGAATCGAGGTTGCCCGTCGGCTCGTCGGCGAGGAGGATGCTCGGCTCGTTGACGAGCGCACGGGCGATCGCCACGCGCTGCCGCTGTCCGCCGGACAGCTCGTTGGGCCGATGATGCGTGCGGTCGGACAGGCCGACCCGGTCCAGGGCCCGGCCGGCCAGCCGGCGCCGCTCCCGCGCCGTGGTGCCGGCGTAGATGAGCGGCAGCTCCACGTTGTGCAGCGCCGTCGCCCGGGGCAGCAGGTTGAACGTCTGGAACACGAAGCCGATCTCGCGGTTGCGGACGCGGGCCAACTCATCGTCACTCATTTTCGACACTTCGGTGCCGTTGAGCCAGTACTCACCGGTGGTCGGCGTATCCAGGCATCCGATGACGTTCATGAGCGTGGACTTCCCCGACCCGGAGGGGCCCATGATCGCCACATACTCATTGCGGCCGATGGCCAGCTCGATGCCTCGCAGCGCGTGCACCGTCTCCGCATCCATACGGTACTCGCGCCTCAGTCCGCGCAACCGGATGAGGGCTTGCTCGGTCATCACGGACTCCGCTCGGTGGTGGTTTCCTTGGTGGGGCGCAGCCGGGTGCCGTCCCGCAGGTCGCGAATGGTCTGGTACGGACCCGCAACAATCGAGTCACCCTCGGCCAGCCCCTCGATGACTTCGAAGTACTCCTCGCCGGCGATGCCGACCTTGACCGGCCGGAACTGCGCCACGCTGCCGCCGGCCATGAAGACACCCTCCGTTTCCTTCTTGCCCTTCGTCGTGTCGCGCGGTGCGGTCTCGGTCGAGATCGCTTCGTGCTCCCGCACCGTCAGCGCAATGATCGGGATGCTCACCACGCTGTCGCGCGTGGCCGTGATGATCTTGGCGGTCGCAGACAGATCGGGCCGGATCTCGGACGGGGGATTGTCCAGCGTCACTTCGACGTCGTAGTCCACGGCC
>CAYGCN010000049.1:0-17200 GCA_964348385.1 uncultured Gemmatimonadaceae bacterium | reverse complement strand
CCCGCCTGCGCCGCCACTCCCTGAACCGCGCTCTTGGAGATCTTGGTCACCCGACCCATGAACGTGCTGTCGGGGAAGGCGTCGATGGTCACCTCGGCCGAATCCGCCAGGTGCAGCCGGACGACGTCCGTCTCGTCCACTCGGACCGCTACCTGGATCACGCTCAGGTCGGAGATGGTCATGAGCAGTCCCGTCTCGCGGGAGAACGTGCCGGGCACGGCCACCTCACCCTCTTCGACGGCGAGTCGGGTGACCTCACCGTCCATCGGCGCGCGGAGCACCGTCTTCGCCAACTGTTCCTGCGCGTTCTGGAGTGCCGCGCGCGCCTGCGAGACCTGATGCTGCGCCGAGTTGTAGACCGCTTCGGCTACCTCGTACGAGGTTTCAGCCTGCTCGAGTTGCTCGTCGGACACGAGGTTCGGACTCTGGCGACGCAGCTCTTGCGCACGGTCCCACGCCCGTTTGGCCTGGTCACGGTTGGCCCGCGACTGAAGCGCCGATGCTTCGGCGGACGACAGGGACGCGCGCGCCTGGGCTACCTGAGCCTCGTACTGCGACGGATCGATGCGCAGCACGAGGTCCCCCCGCTTCACGAAGTCGCCTTCCTGCACGGGGATGTGAATGATCCGGCCCGTGATGTCGGCGCTGATGTCCACCGAGCGCGTTGGCTCGATCTGGCCGCTCGCCGTGACGGTCGCAACCAGGTCGCGCCGCTCGACCTCCGCGATACGGACCGACTCGCCGCGGTCCCGCCGTGCCGCGGCGTTCAGGGCAATGAGGACCGCGATGGCGACGGCGCCACCGCCAAAGATCAAGAGTTTCTTACGACGTGACATGGCGAATCCATTTCCCTAGCGCAAAGGCCGTCCAACCGCATTCTCGAGGGTAGCGATCGACTGATGGTATGTGTAGAGTGCATTAATGTAGTCGGCCTCGGCACGCTGTGAGGCGACCTGGGCATCGAGCAGCTCGAAGAACGTCCCGGACCCCACGCGGTACCGCTCTGTCGCCAGTCGCAGCTGCTCCGCGGCGGCAATACGGTTGTTCTCCTGGATGCCGATCGCCTCATGGGCGGCTTCCAGCGCGTAATAGGCCTGGCTTACGTCGGTCCGAACCTGCAGCTCCTTGGACCGAACCGCCTCGCGCGCGTCGTCGGCAAAGGCCGAGGCCTCGGCGATCTCCAGCGGCCGCCCGAACTGCGTGAAGATCGGCAGCGAGATCGTGAGGCTCGCCGAGAACGGCTGACCGGTGAAGTTGAACGGAAAGACATCGTTCCGCTGCAGGAGGTCGTCCCGGATCGCCGCTTCGGCTGCCGGCGTGAACGCGAACGCCGAACAGTCGATGGGGGTGAGGCCCGCATTGAGCCAGTTCGTATTGGCGAAGTCGCACTGCTGCACGACCGCCTCGGCCTCGGCCCGGGCGCTGGCCACGGCACCGTCCGCCAGCAGGTCGGGATTCGTGAACTGCTGTGTGAACCCGCTCCACCCGGCCGACACCGACAGGGTGGGGAGCCACGTCGACTTGGCCGCCCGCGCTCCGGCTCGCGCAGCGGACGCCTGAGCCTGGAGTGCCAGGAGGTCCGGGTTCGCGGCCGCCGCCTCAGCCAGCAGGTCGCCGAGCGACCACGTGGGCGCCACGATCGGGAACGTGTCGACCAGGGTCACCACTGTCGGGTCGTCGGGGGCTGGCACACCCATCAACTGGAACAGGCGCAGCAGCTCCACGACCACCGCCTGTCGCGCCTGGAGCAACTGGACCTCCGATTGGCCCTTGGCGACCTCCGCCTGCCGCACGTCCAGGATGGTGTTCTGCCCCACTTGGAACCGTGCCTGGGCGAGCCGCAAGAACTCGTCGTTGCGCGTGACCTGCAACTCGGCCAGATCGACCTGCGCCTCGGCCTGCTTGACCGCGAGGTATTGCTGCCGAATACCGGACTCCAGGTTGATCTCGGCACCGGAGAGGGTGGCCTCGGCGGCACGATGCCGCGCGCTGGCCAGGCCCGGCTGCATGAGGGTGCGACCCGACAATTGCATCGACAGGCTGATGCCGTAGCTCGACCCGACGATCGGGGACGTCAGAGAGAACTCCTGGGCGAGGAACGTCTGCGAGCCGGCGCCACGGTAGGACATCGAGCCGTTGGCCGAGAGGCTCGGAACGAACGACGCATACGCGTTGCGCACGCCCCACCGGGTGGCCGTCAAGTCGTTGGCCGTCTGCCGCAGCAGCGGGTTGTTCGTGCGGGCGATGTCGATCGCCTCGGTCAGGGCCAGCGACTGCGGGGTCGATGGAAGTGGCTCCTGCTGTGCCCATGCGGCGCTCGGACGACTCAGCGCGAGCGCCGCGAGCAAAAACGTAGCTCCACGTCTCATTGCGTCTGCCTTGGTCATGTGGTCGTGAACCGTCCGCGGTCCCGTACGCTCCCGTCCCCCAAAAGTTTCAATTCGAGACGAGCGACGGTCCTGCGGCAATGTCTGCGGTGGGAATGCGTGGAAGCGTCCCTCGGCTACTGGTCGGTCGGGACACGAATGGCCGTCAGGTTCCGGCCCGGAATCACGAGCTTCATGAGCCGACCGTTGTCGTCGTACCAGAGGTGCCGCGTCTCGGCCGGTGAGCTGACCGTCACGTGGCGCAGGTCCATTCGGGCCGAACCGACAGTCGTCGTCTCGATACCCCGATCCGCGATCTGCAGCGCATCGCCCCGGACCCCGCTCAGGGTGACACGCCGCGACGCCCGCGAGGCCACGCCGGGCGCGACCGCATGGGTGCCGAACACGGAATCGTCCATCACGAGGTGGCGCTCGCGCGCCGGGTATTCCCGGGCCGACTCCCCGCCACGGGTGATCGTCCGCACCGTGATCCTCCTGGCGCCGAGCCCCATGACCACTCGGATCACTTCGCCGTTCCCCACTTCGTACCGCGACATCGTAGGCACGGAGTCGGCCCCGAACTCCACAGTCGCGTCGACCGATGTCTGCGGTCGGTCAGCGGGGTAGAAGACGGTGCTGGTGACCGTGAACCCGCTCAGACCCGTGGCGCCGGAGCTGCCACGCAGGAGCACGAATTCCTCGCGCCCAATGGTTTCGGCGCCGCGGGTAATGAGCAGGACGCCGCGGTCGAGCTCACGCTGCTGCGCGACCGACAGGGCCGGCCGGGCAGCGCCGCCGGCCGTCAGGAAGGCCGCCGCAAGCGTCAGCAACTTCGTTCCCCGTCTGGTCATGGTGCCCGAAAGATACGCGATGCGACCCGCTCGTAAATGTGGTGATAGAGGCGCTCCCCTTTCTCGACCGACGCGAGGGACGGTCGGCCCAGCGATCCCGGGCTTCTTACGGGAATCGAGCTCCGCCCGCCGCGGTGGTATCGGCGGGCCATCGCCGGCGTCGCGTGGAAATCCTGGGCGAGGGCGAGCCGCACCAGCACCGGATCGACATAGAGGAGCAACGACGTGTCAACTTCCCCCCCGTGTACCACCCGCCAGGCGTCGGATCCCTCCTCGGACAGCGGCACCGAGAAGATGTCGACGGTGCGAACCCGGGCCTCGCGTACACTGAGGGTGCTCAACGCTTCTTGGTGCGGATCCGGACCGTGGGCCGTGAGGATCACGAACTCGCGCACCCCCCCCGTCTCCCACGACACCACGAGGTCGTTGATCAGGCGGTGCAGGGTCTTGAAGTGGAGTGACGCGCTGCCCGCAAAAGGACGCGCGGTGTGGGCATTGACCCCATATTCAATGGTTGGTGCCCGCAACACCCCGAACTCGGCCGACAGGTCGTCGGCCAGTCGTTCCACGATGAGCGTGTCGCACCCCAGCGGAAGGTGCGGGCCGTGCTGCTCCGTGGTGCCGACCGGCAGAATCAGTCGGGGGTCGCGGTCGAGATGCGTGCGAACCTTATCGGGGGTGAGGTGCTTCAGGAGAATGGGGCGTCGGTGAGCAACAGTCGTCTCACTCATTGGGAACTCGCGATCGCCGCGGAGGCGGTGGCGTTGGGCCTGTGGAGTCGGGAGCCGCATCTACTCCTGGCGATCGCGGCCGTGGTCGCCGGCGTGGTGGTGGCCGTCACCGCCGCCCGGACCCGTCGGGTGGGCGTCGTGATGGCCGGGGCCGTCGCCGTGGGTGCGGCGGTCGCGGTGCTGGCCACGGCACTCCAGACGCGAGCCATCGAGCGGCGCTGGCCCGAGGTTCGCGAGGGCCTCATCCAGCAGGCCAGCGGCCGACTGGCCCGCAGTCTGTCCGAAGCCGTGGACGCGGCACGCGATTTGGCGGCGCGCGGCGCCGAGGTGGCCGGGGAGCCTCGTGCAACGGCCATGCGCCGTCTCCGGGGAGCGGCCGAGTCCCGCGGGCCCGAGCGGAGTGCCGTCGTGTTCGACGAAGCAGGGCGGCCTTGGGCCTGGTCGGGCGTCAATCGGCTACACCTCGATCCCAAGCCGGCTGAGCTGTCTGCACACATCACTCCATTCTATGTCATACTGGAAGCCAGTCGCCAGGTCGGCGACCGGGTGAGTGTGGGCCGCGTGCTGCTCGCGGCTGACAGCGCGGTTCCCGATCGAGGAGGAACGCTGGCATCGCGGTTCACGGCGGAAACCGGGTCGGCGCTGGAGTTCTCGCTCCCCGGGAGCGGCCCCCCGGGATCCGACGTCTTCGATTACTGCCTCCCGAGTTGCGCCGCACAACCGGGGCGGTCGCCGCCCGACACGCTGTTCAGCGTCCGCGCGATTCCACCTTCGCAAGGCGAGCGCAAGCTCGAGACCGTGGAGCGTGGAG
Source organism: uncultured Gemmatimonadaceae bacterium (assembly GCA_964348385.1). Taxonomy (GTDB): domain Bacteria; phylum Gemmatimonadota; class Gemmatimonadetes; order Gemmatimonadales; family GWC2-71-9; genus JAOTVV01. The sequence continues at coordinate 12,441 of CAYGCN010000049.1, read as the reverse complement.
GGCGATGGGTCGGTGTGCTGGCCACACTGACACTGCTCATGGTGGCGGTCGTCGGTAGCCGCGCGGCTCGGTGGGGAGGGACGCTGGGAATCGTGGTGCTCCTGGTGCTCACGCCGGTCGGTGAGCGGATCGGGCTCTCGCCACTGTTCTCCCCCGCCACGTACTACTTGGGGGCGCTGGGCCCACTCTCAGCCTCGGCGGGCGCACTGCTCCTGTTCGCGGCCATCGCGGCCATCGTGTTCCTCCAGGTCGGACGGCGCGGGATCCGCCCCGCAGGTCCGGCGCTCGTCGGAGCGGCGCTCGTGGTGGCGACCAGCCCGTTCGTGATGTGGCGTCTTGCCACCGGGATCAGTCCGCCCTCGACCGAGATCGGGCTCGGTACCTGGCTCGGATGGCAGCTGACGCTGCTCGCCGCCGGTGGTGGGCTCGGGCTTGGCGCGGCGCTCCTGCTGGGGGGACGCCCTGAGGCGCGGATGGGGATTTCATGGGCTGCCGCCGGTTGGGCCGGTCTGATCGCGCTCGTGGGGATGCTTGCCTGGCAGCCATCCGGGCACTGGCCGCCGTGGTACGGGCTCTTGTGGATGCCCGCCGCATGGCTCGCCGTTCAGCCCGCCTCGCGCACGCGGCAGCTGGTGACCATTGCCGTGGTGGTTGGGGCGGGCGCGGGCCTGCTCACGTGGGGCCAGGTGATGCACGGGCGCCTGCTGCTGGCGGAACGCGATGCCGAACGGCTCGAAGGGGGAGACCCCGTCGCGATTGGGTTTCTGGAGCGCTTTGGGACGGCCCTGCTCACCCAGCCTGCACCGACCAGCACGGCGGAGCTGTACACGCGGTGGCGGCACTCGCCCCTGAGTCAGGACGACTACCCCGGCGCGCTCACGGTCTGGAGTCAAGACAACCGGATGCTGGCCAACCTCGAGCTGGCCCAGCTCGATCTCCCCGCGCCGCTCCTGGCGGCCATCGCCGCCGCCGCACGGGACAGCGGCCACGCGGTGGTACGGGCTCTCGAGTTCGAGCCGGGAGTGCACTACGTCGTGGCAACCCCGTTCCCGGACGGTACGGTCGTCACGGCCGGCGTGGCCCCCAGGTCACAGGTGATCCCCCCGGTCGCCGTGGGGCGCTTCCTGCGAGGGGAGCGCCGCCTAGTCGCACCGTACGTGATGTTTCTTGGGGAGCCCGTCGAGACGATGCCCGAGGGCACCGGGCTCGATTGGCGACGCGACGGGTGGGTCGTCCGCGGGAGTCAGTCGTTGCTGCGGCCCGAAGGGACGAGGCACCTCCACGCGATCGTGCCGCTGGGCGAGGTCTCGCAGCTCGTTGTCCGCGGTGCGCTCCTGGTCATTCTCGACGTGGGGTTCCTGCTGTTCCTCGGCCTGGTCGGTCGGGCGGTGGGTGAGGAGTTCCGGCGGCCCGGGTGGCTCCCCGATGTCGTGCGCTTCCGATCATACCGTGTCCGCCTGATGATCGCGCTCGCCGGGTTCTTCGTGATTCCCACGGTGGGGTATGCCGCGTGGTCGGCGAGCCGGCTGCGTACCGAGGCCGTGCAGAACCGGGACCTCCTCATACAGCAGACCTTGAGTGACGCCGCGGGCACGGCACGAACGTTCACTGGCCTGGCTCCGTCAGAGGTTGCTCCGCGCCTCGACGATCTTGCGAGCCGGTTGGGGGCCGATCTGATCTGGTATGCCGACGGTCAGCTCACAGCCACGAGTATCGAGGTTCTGGAGGAGCTTGGCGTGTTGGGGGCGTACCTTCCGCCAGAGATCTTTCTGGCGCTGACGGACGAGGACGCGCTCGAGATCTCGGCCGATGCGTTCATTGGAGGGCAGCCCACGCGCGTGGGATATCGCTCGCTCGGTGGCTCGCAGGGGTCCGGGTGGGTTCTCGCGGCACCACGGCTGGTCGAAATGACTGGCATCGAGCGGGAGCGACAAGATCTGGCATTCGGGCTGCTGTTGACCACGCTGCTTGGCCTGGGCGGCGCCGCGGGTCTTGCGGCCGTCGCCGCCCGGTCGCTGGCGCGACCGGTGCAGTCGCTCGAGGCCGCCGCATTGGCCGTCGGGAAGGGAGCGCCCGTCCCGCCGTTCGACCCTGGCGTGCCGGCGGAATTCGTACCCGTGGTGGACGCGTTTCAGCGAATGGCGCGCGATGTCGAGGCCAGTCAGTTCGCCCTGGAAGTGGCCCGCCGCCGCACGGCGACAGTCTTGAGCAACGTGGCAACCGGCGTGGTGGCGCTCGACGGGGCGTTGCGCGTCACCATCGCCAATCCCAGCGCACAACGGCTCCTGGGGAGCGCACTCGAGCCCGGGATCGGGGTTGCTGCGGCGACCGCCGATTGCTGGCATCCGGTCTGGGAGTGGGTCGGGTGGTTCCTGCACAGCGGCGACGAGCGTGCCGAAAACGAGTTCTCCGTCGACAACCGGCGGATCCGCGTGCAGGTAGCGGCGCTGACCGCCGATCCACGGGGGTGTGTGGTGGCGCTCGACGACACGACGGAACTCGCGCAGGCAGTGCGCGTGCTGGCGTGGGGTGAGGTCGCGCGGCAGGTCGCGCACGAGATCAAGAACCCGTTGACGCCCATCCGCCTCGGCATCCAGCACCTCCAACGGGCCCGTCGGCATGGTCGATCGGACTTCGACGCGACCCTCGAGCAGACGGCGCAGCAGATTTTGGCGGAGATCGAGCGACTCGACGCGATCGCCCGGGCCTTCGCGCGCTTCGGGGCACCGCCCATCGAGACCTCCGCCGCGGTGAGGGTCGACGTCACCACGATCGCGGCGGACGCGGCGGCGCTGTACGGGTTGGGTGGCACGACGGACGTGCGGGTGCGGTCCGACGGACCGGTGATGGCCCTCGTGCGAAAGGACGAGGTCAAGGAAGTGCTGATCAACCTGATCGAGAACGCGCGCAACGCCAACGCTCGCGAGGTGGAGATCTCGGTGGGACGGGAGCCGGACGGCGCTCCGGTCATCCGCGTGCGCGACGATGGGGACGGGATCTCGTCGGATCATCTCCCGCTCGTATTCGAACCGCACTTCTCCACCACCACCAGCGGTACGGGCCTCGGATTGGCCATCTGTCGGCGGCTGGTGGAGTCGTGGGGCGGAACGATCGCGGTGGAGAGCGAGCGCGATCGGGGAACCACGGTGACGATCCGGCTTCAGGACGGTAGCTGACCCCGGTTACGATTCACCTCCCACCGCTCGCGTACATCCGCCAGTTACGAGCCAACCTCGACTCGTCTCCCCGCACTCACGCCGGCGGCGGGTGTGGACGGCACAACCGGGTGTGCGCCCCGGCAGCGTTCGAGGCCGATCGAGATCGTGGGAACTTCGGCCCGTCCGAGGTGGTTGTACTGAGGCCGACCGACACCACGACGAGGATCCCGATGCTGATTCGACGACGCGATCCCATCTCGGGCAACGAGATCACCGACGAAAGCGTGTACCTGAATCGGCGACGCTTTGTGGAAGCGCTGGGGCTTGCCGGCCTGGGCCTCACGCTCCCAGGTGCGCTGTGGGCAGGCGGAGCGCCCCGAGCGACCCAGGCCGACGAACTCACGCCGCTCGAAGACGTGTTGAGCTACAACAACTTCTACGAGTTCGGCACGGGGAAGGACGATCCGGCCAAGAACGCCCACACGCTCCGGACCCGGCCGTGGAGCGTTGCGGTCGAGGGTGAGGTGCACGAGCCCCGCACCTACGGCATCGAGGACCTGTGGCAACGGTTTCCACCCGAGGAGCGCGTCTATCGCCTACGGTGCGTGGAGGCCTGGTCTATGGTGATCCCGTGGCTGGGGTTCCCGCTGCGGGATCTCCTGAGCGACGTGCGACCGACCTCCCAGGCCACGTATGTGGAATTCACGACGCTGCTCGACCCCGAGCAGATGCCGGGACAGCGGCGTGGGATCCTGCCGTGGCCCTACGTGGAAGGGCTCAGGCTGGACGAGGCGATGCACCCGCTCACCATCTTGGCGCTCGGGCTCTACGGCAAAGCCCTTCCCAATCAGAACGGTGCGCCGGTACGTCTGGTCGTTCCTTGGAAGTACGGGTTCAAGAGCATCAAGTCGATCGTCAGGATCCGGCTCGTGCGAGACCAGCCGACGACGACGTGGAACGTCGTGGCACCGCGCGAGTACGGCTTCTACGCCAATGTGAACCCCACGGTCGATCACCCTCGCTGGTCTCAGGCCCGGGAGCGACGTATCGGCGAGCTGCGCCGACGCCCGACCCTGATGTTCAACGGCTACGCCGATCAGGTCGCCTCGCTGTACGCCGGCATGGACCTGAGCCGGAACTACTGACCCAGTGGTCGCGGGGACCGTGGTGCGCCGAGTCGTACGCCCGCTCGCGTGGGTCGGCGCCGCGGTGCCGGGTCTGTGGTTGCTGCTGGACGCGCTCACCGGTGGCCTCGGCGCGAATCCGGTCGAGGCCGTGACGCACCGGACCGGCCTGACGGCGCTGACACTCCTTACCGTGTCGCTGGCGGTGCGGCCGGTGCGTGACCTTGTCAGCGCCGGTGCCCTCATGCCGCTCCGCAGGACGTTCGGGCTTGCCGCCTACACCTATGCCGTGCTTCACGTGCTCACGTACGGTGTGGACCAGACCTACCTGTCGGGACTCGGCGTCTCACCCTCGGCCATCATCGAGGACGTGCGGGAGCGCCCCTATGTGACCATGGGGTTTCTTGCCTTCGTGCTGCTCACGCCGCTGGCCGTGACGTCGACCAGTGGATGGGTGAAGCGGTTGGGTGCCACGCGCTGGAAGAAGCTGCATCGCCTCGTCTACCTGGCGGCACCGCTGGCGGTGATTCACTTCCTGTGGCTGGTGAAGGCGGATCTGCTGCTGCCCGGCCTGTTCGGGGTAACCGTGGCGGTGCTGTTGGGGTACCGCGCCGTCGTCCGCAGGCGCCGCGCACCCGCCGCCGCACTGCGAGAGCGGACCGCCCCCAATTGACAGCGCTACGTGCATGCCGGAGAGGGAGTGCCATGCGCTCCCCCATTATCTTCTGGGGGCCGCGGCGCATCGCCGTGGCCAGCGAATGGAGTTGCATTCACAGCCATATAGGATCCCTCATGACCATCAGTCGCGTGCTACTTGTGGGCGCCATTGCCGGACTGGGCATGGCGTGTCGCTCTGGTGATGCCGATGTCGAGAACGCCGTCGCCACGATCACCGCCGAGGATCTCACTCGGCACGTTCAGGTGCTGGCGTCCGATTCTTTCGAAGGACGCAGCCCGTCCTCGCCCGGTGAGGACCGCACGATTGCTTACCTCCGGGACGGGTTCGCGGCCCTCGGCCTCGCGCCGGGGAACGGCGATTCCTTCTTCCAAGACGTGCCACTGGTGTCCATCACCACCGACCCGAAGGCGGCGACTCTGGCCGTGTCTGGCGGCGCCAGAACGATGCGGCTGCGGTACGGTCCCGACTTCATGACATGGACCAAGCGCGTCGTCGAGCGCGTGGACGTGCGGGCGTCCGACATGGTGTTCGTGGGCTACGGGATCGTCGCGCCCGAGTATGGCTGGAACGACTACGAGGGAATCGACGTCGCCGGCAAGACGGTGCTCATGCTCGTGAATGATCCGGGATTCGCGACACAGGACAGCACGCTGTTCACCGGCAACGCGATGACCTACTACGGGCGCTGGACCTACAAGTTCGAGGAAGCCGCCCGGCAGGGTGCGGCGGCGGCACTGATCGTCCACGAAACCGAGCCCGCCTCGTATCCGTGGGAGGTCGTCACGGGCAGCTGGTCGGGTGAGCAGTTCGACCTGGTGCGGGCCGACAACAACATGTCGCGCGTGGCCGTCGAGGGATGGGTCACGGCCGAAATCGCGCGCGCGCTTGCGACGCAGAGTGGCCAGGACTTCGACGCGATGAAGACGGCGGCGGCGACTCGTGGCTTCCGCGCGGTCCCGTTGACCCTTCAGGCCTCCCTGTCGCTGCGGAACTCCGTCCGCCGGTCGACGTCCAGGAACGTGATCGCACTGCTTCCCGGCACGACGCGTCGGGACGAATACGTCGTCTACATGGCGCACTGGGATCACCTGGGGATGGACTCGACGTTGGCCGGCGATCAGATCTACAACGGCGCCCAAGACAACGCGACCGGCACCGCCGGACTATTGGCGCTCGCGAGGGCGTTCACCACGTTGCCGCAACCCCTCGCGCGATCGATCGCGTTTCTGGCGGTGACGGCGGAGGAGCAGGGATTGCTCGGGTCCGCACACTACGCTGCGAACCCCGTCTTCCCACTCGACCACACCGTGGCGGCGATCAACATGGACGTGCTCAACGTGTACGGCCCGATGCGCGACGTGACGGTGGTGGGGCTGGGCCAGTCGGAGCTGGACGACTACCTGCGCGCCGAGGCCACGCGTCAGGGGCGGCGCATCCGGCCGGATCCCAGCCCCGAGGCCGGATACTACTACCGATCGGATCATTTCAGCTTCGCCAAAGCCGGGGTTCCGGCCTTGTATCCGGACGTCGGGGTGGATCACGTCGAGCATGGCGAGGCGTGGACGCGCGAGCAGATGGATGCGTACGAGGCGGAGCGCTACCACAAACCGGCCGACGAGTACGATGCGAGCTGGGATCTGCGGGGAGCGGTGGAGGATCTCCGGCTGCTCTTTCGCGTCGGCTACCGGTTGGCCGACGAAGACGCGTTTCCCAATTGGAGCGAGCGGAGCGAGTTCCGGGCCAAGCGTGACGCCATGATGGGATCCCGCTGAGGGCATCGACCGCCCGCTCCCGACACCGTCGTCGGAGGGCGGGCGGCTCCCGTCACTCGTCGTCGGGATCCACCACGCCGATGTAGGGGAGGGCGCGGAGATCTTCCGCGTGATCCAGCCCGTACCCCACGACCCACACGTTGGGGATGTCGAACCCCAGGTAGTCCACCCGCACATCCACCTCGTGCCGCTCCTTCTTGCGCACCAGCGCACACGTCTTGAGCGACGCCGGATCCCTGGTGGCGAGGAGCTCCAGCAGATAATGGAGCGTGAGCCCCGTATCGACGATGTCTTCCACCACGAGCACGTGTTTGCCCTCGATGCTCCGCCTCAGGTCCATCAGGACCCGCACCGCGCCCGTCGAGGTCGTTCTCATCCCGTACGATGAGACGGCCATGAACTCGATGGACCGAGGCATGGTGAGGTGGCGAGACAGGTCGGCGAGGAAGATGAACGCGCCCTTCAGCACCCCGACGAGGGTGATCGGTTTCCCCGCGTAGTCGGCGGAGATCTCGGCCGCCAGCTCACGCACGCGCTGCTGGATGTCGGCTTCGGAAATCAGGATCCGTGGGTTGGTCATCGTGCCCCGTACAGGATGATGGAGGTCGTGGTTCGCCCCGAGCCGGGCGGCATGGTCACACCGATGGTCGTTGCCGGGCCGTCGTGCTGCAGCAATTCCGCGCCCTCGAGCCGCCCCAGGGGCACCCCGTGGAGGCGAAGGTGGTAGGTCGTGCCGCGCTGGCCGTCCAGCGTGAGGCGCCAGCGATCGCCGGTGGGGGAGCCGTCTCGACGGAAATCCAGCACGCGGACCCCTGTGCTCTGCTGTCCCGGTTCCAGGTCGACGGTCGGCGGCTCCACGGCGAGCCCGCCGGTCCACGAGAGCTCGAACGTGGTCACCGGCTGGGTGAGCCGTCGCGTGCGGGTGAGTCTCGTTTCGCGCGCATCGGGTTCCAGCTCCGTGTGGTCGGTGTCGGAAGGGGAAATCGCGGCGGCGCGGTGATCGAGGGCCCCGGCCGGTATGGACTGCACCAAACGGAGGTCCACCTCGGGACCGTCACGCGTCACCGTCACCGTCTGTCGGAACGGCGTCTGCTCGATCACCACATGAAGCGTCGTTCCGCCGACCCGGAGGTTGCGCACGACCACGCGATCCCACTGGGGCGGCAGCTGCGGCGCGAGTGTCGCGCGACGCTGAGACGCCTCGGGCTCCCATCCGAGGAGTCCGTGCATGGTTGGTCCCAGCAACATCGAGGTCGCGAAGAACTGGTGCGGGACGGCCGTATCAAGCGGCCGGTAGAATCGGCCGGACAGGAGCTCGGGGTGACGGCCTCGCGCCCAGTCGAAGGCGACCTGCTTGAGCGCATCGATGAGAGGATAGCCCGACCAGGGTCTGCGGTAGGCGTACTGGCCCCAGACCACAAACCCCGTCACAAACGGCCACACCGCTCCGTTGTTGTAGTGCATGGGGTCGTACAGCGGGCTGCCCGTGGACAGGATACGCGCTCCCCAATCGGCGCTCACCGAGTCGGTCGCGAGCTTCGTCAGGGTTTGGTCGGCCCGCTCGTCGTCGAGCAGCTGGAAGGCGGCAGCCGTCGCGGGCCACACCGTGAGGTTGTCGTTGGTGCCGCCGGATACCAGGATGCCGAACGCGTGATGGCCCTCGCGCTCGCGCCAATACCGGCCGTTCAGGGTCGCGCGGGCCGTCGCATGCAGCCGACGAGCCTCGCGGGCACCCGCCGCGTCCCCGCGAAAGTCGGCCAGCGCGGCCATCGCCTCCAGGGCCTCGATCCACACGGCGGCCAGATAGATGTCCTGGTGGATGCCCTCACCCAGCGCGCCCACCTCGATGGCGCCAAGGTTGCCGGGACCATTCTCGATGAGGCCGTCATCGTCAGTGTCTCGCGTGAGGCACCAGCGGTAGGCCTTCTCGATTGCCGGCCACAACTCACGGAGCAGTGCATCGTCGCCACTCGCCCGCCAGTAGCGCCACACGGCGACGATCCAGTATGGGGTGGTGTCGGCGTGGTAGTACGCGTAGGGGAAGTCGGTGAACCAGGGGATGTGGGCGGCCGCCTGGGAGATTTCGTGTGGGATCTTACCGTCTTCGCGCTGGTAGCGCGCCAGAAATCGCAGCCCCTCGGCCACCGCGTCCCACTGGCCCGTCGCGTCCATGGCGAACGAGTTGATCGCGGCATCACCGCCAAAGAACCACCCGAAGCCGGGGCGCGTGCTCGTGCCGGACGGTCCCCACCCGGCCACCAGGCCGCACCCGAGATCCGGGTTGCACACCAGCGCTTCGTCCAGATTCCACTTGGCCCACGCGAGGGCGAGATCCAGCTCGTCGTCCGGCGTGTCCAGCTGCGTCGTCTGTGAAAAGAGCCGATCGACGTAGGCCCGCTTCTCCCGGTACAAACCTTCGGCGTCGCGCACCAGCCGGTGGTACACGGCGAGCACCGTGTCGCGCTCGGTGTCACCCGCGGCGATCGCGATGGGCACGTACTCCGCGCGAGCGCGAGCGGTATCGATAGGGATCACGAACGCGTTGGGGGCGTCGGGAAGTGCGTGGGCCGGATGCTCCGACGCCCGTGTCGCCCACGGCGAGCCGATCACGCCGTTCCGTCTCCTCAGGCTCTCGGACTGGATGAACGCGCGATGCTCGGCGCTCCAGAACACGTACTGCCCACCGAGGCTCGCCGGCCACGCGTACTGAAATACCATCTGGAAACTCACCGTGATTTCGAGCGGCCGGAGGGTCTCGACGTCGAGCAGCACGAGCAGCCCAGGGAGATCGAGCGGTGCCAGAATGTGCTGCCGCACGGTGAACGTCGCGTGTGTGTACGTGATCGTCGTCACCTCGGGCCGGGCCTCGACAGTACGGGCGATGTCGGCCCCCCGGATCGGCTCCATATAGTCGGGAATCGTGAACGCGAGCCGGAATCCGTCGGCGAGCTTCAGGGGGTGCACCCACAGCTCCGCCTCGCCCGTTTCCGAGCCGAGCCAGGCGGCGGCGCGCCCCACGACCCCAACGTACTGGTGGGGCCGCACGTCGTGGCGCAACGTCACCGGCGAGTGTTGGATCGGGAACTTGGGGACCCCCGGGAACGCGCGCTGCCCCGCCAACGTCCCGGGCACGAGGCCTCCGAGGCAGACGGCCACGAGCACCCGGCGGACCAGAACGCTCACCTGGCGGCGAGACGCGACGGGGTGGCTGTCCGGAGGCGGGATCACGGAAGGCCGGCGACTACGACCGGTAGTTGCCGAATGTGAGCTCGATCCCGTAATCCTGAGACCGAAGAAACGCCATGACCTCCTGGAGCGTGTCGCGCGACGGGCTCGTCACCCGCAGCTCGTCACCCTGGATCGCCACCTGGGTCTTCTTGAAGCCCTGGCCTTTGATGTCCTTCACGATCTGACGACCCACGTCATCCGGAATGCCCTGCGTGAGCGTCACCAGGCGGCGGACGCGGCCGCCGGCCGCCGCCTCGCTCGCACCGACCTTGACGTTTTTGAGAGGGACTTTGCGCTTGGCCATCTTGGCGTCCAGCAGCTGGCACAGGGCGTTCATCCGAAACTCGTCGTCGGCCTCGAGCCGGATGGCGGCGGCCTTCCGATCCAACTCAATGGTGCATGTCGCGCCGCGGAAATCGTAACGCTGCGCCACCTCCTTCAGCGCCTGATTGACCGCGTTGTCCACCTCCTGGAGATCGGCGCCGGTCGAGATGTCGAAGGATGCGTTGGGGCTCATGGGGGCAAATGTATTCGCCGAGAGGCCACCTGGCGAAAAGTGAGGTAGGTGAACGGGCATACTCGGTTAGCGTCGGCGCAGCGTTCGGTCGCACGGAACGAGTGTCAAACGGTGTCCTTCACCACAGTGGGCCGACACGGGAGCGGCCGGTCTGCCGCCCCTGCGTCGGCCTCGTCGTGCGCACTAACGTGGCCAGACCGGGAGCCGGTACTTGAGATCGATCGGTGCTCCGGTAGCCTCGATGCGCTGCTCGAGGGCGGGGAGCTCGACCTCGATCACCTGCTTCAGATCGTCGTAGATCGCGTTGAAATCCTCGAGGGCGATCTCGTAGCTACGTCGATGGGTGGCCGTCGGTCCGTACGTCGTGGACCAGTGTCCCCCGATCACGACCTGCAGACGGCTGATCAGTCCCGGCATCTCGGGCTCGTTGCGGTCGGGCCGGGTCCGGTCTCCGGTCAGCTTCTCCCGCAGGTCCATGAGCCGGAGTTCGAGCGCTCGGGCCTCGGCCCGCAGGGCGGGATCCGCGCCCGGCCACGATTCCACGGCTTCCTTGAGACCGGTCAACCGGTCCGCGGCCTCCGAAGCCGCCGTGTTCGTGCCCATGACCGCACGCTGCAGGGCGCCTGTCTCGCGCTGGAAGGCCAGGACGGCCGCTCGATCCTGGGCGGGCAGCGAGCCCAGGCCAAGGGGCTCCACCTCGAATGGTGTCGGTGGTACCAGCTCGGTCACGGTGCCATCCACCCATTGCTCCAGGCTCACCGTGTACCGGCCTGGGACGGCCATCGGGCCGCGGCCGCCCCGGCCACCGCGCTGCGCGGTGAACCCCGGGTAGCGCAGATCCCAGGACGCGCGGTGCACGCCGGCAGCCGTCGAGCCCTCGATGCGACGGACCACGTTCCCGTCGGGATCACGAATCGTGAGGGTCACCACCGGCTTCTCCTCGCGGTCTTCCGCGCGCAGATCCTCCCAACTCGGGTAGAAGACGTCCTTCGCCTCCTTGGCCAGCTTCGCCTCCTGCGCCTGCCGCTGGGCTTTCCGCGTCTTGAGGGCCTCCTTGCGGTAGTAGGTGAACGTGGCGCCGTAGGGTGGATTCGGAGCGGTGAAGAAGTCGGCACCCTGCGAGGCCTTCTCGCCGCCACCCAGGGGACTGGCTTGGTCGTACCAGTGGGCCTTCTTGACGGGGAAGATCTTCGCCGTCTGTTGCACCATGGCGTCGCTCATCTCGCGGAGCGGCGTGTAGTCGTCCAGGATGAAGAACCCTCGACCGAACGATGCGGCGACCAGGTCGTTCTCGCGGCGCTGGATCTCCAGCTCTCGGATCGCGATCGTGGGCATGCCGCCTTTCAGCTGGATCCACTTGGTGCCGCCGTCGGTGGTGAAGAAGACGCCGAACTCGGTCCCCACGAACAGCAGGTTGGGGTTCACGTGGTCCTGCACGATCGTGTAGGTGGAGCCCCGCTCGGGGAGATCGCCCGCGATCGAGGTCCAGGAACGCCCCCGATCGCTGCTCTTGTAGACGTAGGGTTTGAAGTCACCACGCTTGTGATTGTTGAACGTCGCGAACACGGTGTTGGCATCGTGGAGCGACGCCTCCAGGTCGTTCACGTAGGTCATCTCCGGCACGCCCCGCACCGTTTCGATCTTGCGCCAGGCCTGGCCACCGTCCTCGGTGACCTGGATCAGACCGTCGTCGGTGCCCGCGTAAAGGAGCCCCTCCACGAGGGGTGACTCGGTCAGCGCCACGATCGTGCCGTAGAACGACGTCGAGGCGTTCTTGGCCAGTGCGTCGACGCCCCACACGCGCCCCATCACGGGCAGGCGGTTCCGGTCCATGTTGCGGGTGAGATCCGGGCTCACGGCCCGCCAGGTATCACCGCGATCATCGCTGCGGAACAGGATCTGCGCCGCATAGTAGAGGCGGGTGTGGGAATGCGGGCTGATCAGGAGCGCGGAGTCCCAGTTC
>CAYGCN010000048.1:9845-19776 GCA_964348385.1 uncultured Gemmatimonadaceae bacterium | reverse complement strand
GTCGCCATCGGCCTCGGTGTGGACTACGCGATTCACTTCACGCACCGCTTCCGTCGCGAGCTCGCCCGCGCGGGCGGGGAGGATCGGGAGGCGCTCGCCAAGACGATGACGACGAGCGGGATCGCGATCCTCGTGAACGCGCTGTCGGTGGGATTGGGGTTCCTGGTCCTGCTCGCCGCGGGCGGGCAGCATATCCGTCGGTTCGGCGGCTTGACGGCGCTGGCGATGCTCTCCGCTGGGCTCTTCACGCTGTTGCTGCTGCCGGCACTCTATTTGAAAGTGCGGCCCCGTTTTCTGCGGGATCCCGCGAAAGATCGGGAGCGCCAGCGGCCGGCAGCGTCAATCCTGGCGCCGGTGTCGGGAGCACATCGGTCCGGCTGATCTGCAGCTCGATCCAAGGAGGCGCAACGATGTGGAAACCAGATATCTCAACTGCGCTCGTCGTCCTGGGGCTGTTTGGCGCGGCACCGGCGGCGGCGCAGGACGGAGCGGGGGTCCTCGAGCGCGTCGACTCGACGCTCAACGCGTTCCGGGACATGGCCGCCGTACAGCGCATGACGCTCATCGATCCCGACGGTGGTGAGAAGGTGCGTGTCCTTGACGTGTATCAGAAGGGTCCGGAACGACGGCTCGTGAAGTTCCAGTCACCTGCCGACATGCGCGACGTCGGGTTTCTCCGGCTCGCCGAGAGTCAGATGTACCTCTACCTCCCTGCCTTTCGGCGGGTCCGGCGGATCGCGTCGTCCATCAAGAACGAATCGTTCATGGGGACCGACCTCTCATACGAGGATCTGTCGCGGACCCGATACGGGGACGACTACCGCGTGGTCGAGGCGAGCCGCGATGGGGAGCGACATCTGCTCACGCTAATGCCCCGGGCGGGCGCGGATGTGACCTACGGCAAGATCGAGATGCAGGCGCAGGACGAGACCTGGGTCATCACCCGGATGGCACTGCACGACCGCGACGGTCGGCTGGCTAAGACGGTCGTGGCGTCGGACGTCGCACTGGTGGACGGCTACTGGATTGCGCGGCATATCGAAGTGAAGACCGTCAAGGATGGCCATCGCACGGTGCTCGAATTGCAGGAGTTGGAGTTCGATCGTGGACTTGATGATGACTTCTTCAGCCAGCGGCAGCTCAAACGGCGAGGCTAGGGTGGGGGAAGGCGTCGCGCGCCGTGCTGCCTGGGTCGGTCTGCTCCTCGTAACGGTGATCGGGACGGACGCCCACGCGCAGACGGGCGTGCGCTTTGGTGGGTTCGTTCAGCTCGACCGCCGCATCGCGTTCGCCGATTCGATCCGGCTGGCTGATTTCTACAACGTGTTCCGGCCCGAACTCACCGTGCGCCTGGGAGGGAATACCGAGGTCGTGGCGAGCCTTGAGCTGCGCTTCTACGACTTCTCTGCCGCTCACTCGGCCGCGAGTCTCGCCGACGCAGAGCAGCACTTTCCCAACTCGCTGGTCGTATGGGAGGCGTTTGCGCGGATATCCGGTTTCGTGGTCGAGCCGCTCGACGTGACCGTCGGACGCCAGCGAATCCAGTGGGGAACCGCCGACGGCCTGAACCCGACGGACCGGTTCAACGCGTACGACCTTTCGGATCTCACCGACTTCACGGCGCGGATTCCTGTCTGGGCCCTCCGCGCCGAATACTACCCGACAGCGGACTGGAAGGTGGAGGCCGTGTGGGCGCCGACCGCGCACGCGCCACTGCTGCCGATCGGAATAGAAGGCATGTTCGCCGCCGACGGAATGCCGTTGCTGCCCGCCCCCGTGGCGACGTGGGAGGAACACTTCGATCCCCCGCCGCCGAAGCTCGGCAACAGCCAGGTCGGCCTCAGGGTCGCGGGACGCGCCGCCGGCCTCGACCTCTCGGCGAGTTACTTCCACGGGCGTGATGGCATTCCCGTCGTCGAACGGATGCTGTTCCGGCCGAGCGATTCACTGGGCGCGTCGGCGCTCGAGGGCCACGTTTGGAGCGCGCTCCCACCGATTCGGGTGCTCGGCGGCGACGTGGCGACCGAGTGGCGCGGCGTCGGACTGTGGGGCGAAGGAGCAGTCGTATTCCCCGCAGAAATCGACGTTGTCACCGACGTCCTGACGCCGGGCGACAGCGCGCGCGAGCGGGAGATCGCGCTCGAAGGCCGCCCGTACGTCACCTGGACCGTGGGGGGGGACTACACCTTCGGCGGCGGATGGTATCTCAGTTTTCAGTGGGCACACGGGCTCTTTCTGGAGCGGGGCGCGGGCCGGCTTCACGACTACCTGATCGGCAGGCTCGAGCGACGCATGTTCCGGGAGACGGTGGCGCTCGGCATCAAGGGTGCCGCGGAGCTGGCCCGATGGACCGATTGGTCCGACCACCTCGGGTACGCGGTGTTCCCCGAAATCGTGTACTCACCGCTGGACAACGTCGATGTCTCGGTGGGTGGCTTGCTGGCGGGAGGGGATGGCGCCACGCTGTTTGGTCGATGGAGCGACGTGGACCAACTCTACCTTCGGGTGAAGACAGTCTTTTGAGGCGCTGATCACCTCCCTCAACAGGCTGCGCCATAACAGCTGACGCCGCTTGAAGCTTGGGATCAGCGTTTTCAACCGTGTCATTGCCGCTTTGAAGCTTGGATTCGCCGTCTCGAAGCTCGAAATCACGGTTTCGAAGCTTCACCACGGCGTGACGAAGCTTCCAAACGCCGTTCTCGGGCGTCGACTCGTCAGGCTGGAGCGCCATCGCTGGTCTTCGACGCAACTGCCGACCGGGCCGACATGTGTTCCCGTCGTCGCCGACCCGCGGCACGGGCACCCGATACTGCTTAGCCCAGCGGCGCTGTCACCGTAGTGCAGCCAGCAAATCGAGGCGCCTACGGTACCACCCAGTTCGAAAGGACGTGAAGGGTGCTGTCACCCCAGACCCGATCGTTGGTCGACAGGATGACACGGAAGTCGTGAAAGCCGCCCATCCCCGCGGTCATCATGAATCGCATTGCGAGCGTCGTCTCTTCACCAGGCTGCAACACCATCGTACCGATGGTCGGGATCGGCGGTCAGCAGCCGGCGACGGCCTTCACCCAGGGCGCGTCGATGAAGCGGAGTGGGGCACTACCGGCATTCCGCAGGGTGAAGGTCGCGGTCGCCCACTTCCCCACAGGCACGTCGCCGAGATCGATGACGCCGCGGTCCACCACGAGGCGCGGATCGCCCGTTCCACCGGCGCCGGACTCCTCCTGTAGCCGGCGGTCGCACCCGCTCGTGAGCAGCGCCGTCGACAGCAGTATGAGAACGGCGGCGGGTAGGGGCCGTCCGGCGCTCATCGCCGACGCCCGGACGTATGCAGGTGCACGATCAGCCAGGCCCTCGATCTTGCCCCTGCACTGGAGGTGATGGTCGCTCTCCGGCTCGAGCGTCGCGGTCCGCAATGTTTCACTCGCCGCGTGCTCGATCTCGATCTGACGTTGGTGCATGCGCCCCGGCATCCCGCACTCTCGCGCGCACACACGTGGATTTCGACTTCCTCCAGGGTTGCAACTCGGGCCGCGCTGATCTCGAATTCCCCCTCCGGATTGAGATCCGCGATGGCGGCGGGATTGTCCCACCCGGCGCAGCCTGAAATCGGATGGCCGCAGCCAGTGCAGCACTCGTGAGCAGGTTCAGTCGGGGCACGGCCTTCTTCTCCTGGTTGCCGTGGGTCTCACGCGTCGCAAGATCCGAACATAGTTCTCACTTTTACGCAATCCGGAGGCCGTGGGCGGCAGCAGACAAGTGTTCGCGGACCAACGACTTGAGGGCATTGGAGGAGTGCGACATGGGCCGTCCGGTGGTGCGTGTCCCCCAGTGACTGCGGGATCTGCCCCGGTGTCCAGCCTGGCGCCGCGGTGCTCGTGGGACCCGACGTGCATCGCGGCCTGCTCGACGATTGGCGCACGAGCATTTCCCCGGCGCCTCGGTCCGGGCTGTGAAACGGGATCCCCTCGCTCGCAGCGCCGCCAACCTGTGGGGCTCGACTCGGCGTCGTCCCCGCGGGCGCGAGAATGGCTGCCGCGCCCACGCCGTAGGGCCCGTCTCTGGCGTTGGAGGGGCTCTTGCCCCTAAAATGGAGGAAGCCACTCCATCGAGGAGGCCTCCCATGGCAATGGTCAAGGACATCCTGGCTCGTAAGGGCAGCGACGTCGTCACGATCGTCGCGGACGATTCCGTGCTCAGCGCGGCTCGCCTGATGAACAAGCATACTATCGGCGGTGTCGTCGTGATCGAGGACGACGAGGTCGTCGGCATTTTCACCGAGCGGGACATCCTGCGTCGCGTCGTGGCTGAACGCCGCGATCCGACCAATACCCTGATCCGCGACGTGATGACCACACCCGTCATGACCTGCAAGCCCGAGGCAAAGCTTGAGGAGTGCACGGCGCTCATGACGGACAAGCGTGTCCGCCACATCCCGGTCGTCGATGTCAACGGGTTGTGTGGCATCGTGACGAGTGGCGACATCATGGCGTACCAGGTTTCCGAACAGGCCGACACGATCCAGTACCTGAACAGCTACGTGTTCGACCTCCGGACCTGAGACTGGTGGCGGCCGCTCGAGGCTGGCAGCCGCCGCTGGCATCTAGGAGGACGAAAGGAGCGCGACATGGTCCGGACCGCAAACGACCGTCGCGCAGCGGTGGCGGGGTTCTTCTATCCATCGGACCGGGAGGCTCTTCACGCCCTCGTGGCGCGGTTCCTCGATCACGTGGATGGCGCGCGGGCGTCGGCGATCGCGGCCATCGCCCCTCACGCCGGACTCGTGTATTCCGGGCAGTGCGCCGCGCACGTCTGGGCACGTATCGATCTCCCCCAAACCATCGTGATCCTCGCGCCGAACCATACCGGCCGCCTCGACAACCCCGGCGGCGCGGGTGCGTGGGATCGCGGTAGCTTTCAGACTCCGCTCGGTAGTGTCGCGGTGGCCGAGGAATTCGTGAGCCGCCTCGAAGCGGCGTGCGACCGGGTGCGACACGACGCTGCTGCGCATCACCGCGAGCACGCGATCGAGGTTCAGCTCCCGTTTCTCCAGGTGCTGGCCCCGGCATCGATGCTCGCCCCCCTCGTGATCTCCTGGGACCGCTGGGAACCATCGCGCGAGCTTGGCGCAGCGCTCGCTGACGTCGTGCGCTCGTGGCCCGACGAGGTGCTGCTCGTTGCCTCGTCGGACATGACCCACTACGAGTCGGCGGCGAGTGCGCAGCGGAAGGACCGTCTGGCGCTCAGGGCGGTGGAGCAACTGGATGGAGAAGCGCTGCTCGACACCTGCCATCGTGAGGGGGTGACGATGTGTGGCCGCGGGCCGGCGGCTGTGGTGCTCGAGGCCGCTCGACTGCTGGGTGCGACTCAGGCCGACGTCGTCGACTACCGCCACAGCGGCATGGTGACCGGCGACGATTCCGAGGTGGTGGCCTACGCGGGCGTGGTGATCCGCTGACGCTACTGTGGAAGGGGAAGGACCAGCTCCACGTAGGTGGCCGGGTTGGCTGGATAGTTCCGTCGTGACAGCGAACTGAAGGCTCGCCCGTTCGCGCCGGCGTGGGCGACGGTGAGGCTGAGCCGCATCCGGGCCCCCGCGATCGGGATCGCCAGCTCCACAGTGTACCCGCTCCGGGTGGCGCTCACGGCGCGCCGAATGCCGGTGGCCGCCGCTGTATCCGGTCTCCCCATCGACGTGAGCAAGAACTCCGACCAGGTGAGATTGCGGTTGTCGGCCAGGAACTTGGCCATGAACCCGTGCACGTTGAGCCTGCCCACCCACTCCGCGTGGCGGGACCCGTCGGCCGACGTGAGGAGGAGCACGAGGTCCTCCCGCTCGAGACCGGACCGCGGCCGCTCAGGGTCGCGGGGCACGATGACCGCCACGTGGTCGCCCTCGCCGATGCGGTTGCCGGCGTCGGCGCGCACGCGGCCCGGCACCTGGAAGGCGACGTACAGCGTGTCGCCGTGCGTGCCAAGCGCAACCTGCGGTCGCTCGGTACCGGCTGAACCACCGTAGGTCCGTCGCCAGCCGGAGCGGGACCACTCATCGATACGCCCGTCCACCGTCGGCGGGTCCTCCAGCGGTGTGACCTCCACCCGATCCAGCTCCGCGCGAAAGTTGATGATCCCGTCACGGATCTCGTACAGCGGGTCGCGTTCCATCTCCGCCAGGCGCTCGGTGGTTCGGGTCACGAATGGTCGCAGCTCCGCCACCAGAGGCACCAGACTCGGGACCGTGGTCGCAGCCGAATCCAGCCGCGTGAGTGCCTGTTGCAACTCGGCAAGTGCGCCGGCTATCGCTTCGCGATCGACGGGAGCGCCCGGCATGAAGAGCGGCTCGAACAGGTTCGTGTCCCACCAGTAGTCGCCGTAGACACGCACGAACGGCTCCAGCAGTCCCGCCGCCGTACCGTACAGCCCCTCCAGCGCCCGTCGCAGGGCGCGGTTGGGCTCGTACCCGGGTGGGTCACGCACGTACTCGGCGAGCGTCGCGAGCGGGATCATCGAGGCATGGGCCTCGTTCATGGGGTTGGAGAGGATCCCGATGGTCTCCCGCGACAGATCGGGCGCCCGCCCGATGACGGGACCCAGGAACAATCGCCACCGCGCGAAGTCGTTGACCGGATAGTTGTCCCACACGAGGGGTGGGCGCCCCATCAACGTTCCCCACGACGCCGCATGTTCGGCCGAGACGGTCATCGATGCGACATCCTGCCCCGTCCAGAATATCGGCACCTGGCGCGGCACCCGTGCGCCGAGTCGTTCGAGGTAGGTCCGATCCCCCCATGCCCCGGTGTAGGTCGTGGGCGTGACGCCCAGTGTTGCACCCGTCGAGTTCAGGTAGTCACGGGTTGCGACGATCAGCGACGCGTGCGCCTCTGCGAGATCTGCGTACCGCCTTCGATCCTGATCGTGACGCAGCACATACGGCACATCGTCGACGAACAGCGCAAAGTGGCGCACCCCAATGGATGCGAGTTGGTCGAGCTTGCGGAACAGCTGGCGTCGATCGGCGGAGTCGCTGTAGACCATGCCGCCACCCGGGCTGATGGCGTACACGAACTCCACGCCGTACTCGCTCGCCGTGGCCACGAGGGTGCGAAGGCGCTCAAGGCGATCGGCTGGATACGACTCGCGCCATCGCGTGCGATGGTAGGGATCGTTTTTTGGGGCGTAGTAGTAGTAGCCGAGGCCGACCGATCCCATGAACCGCACCATGTCGAGACGATCCTCGTCGGACCACGGCGGGCCGTAGAATCCCTCGATCACTCCCGTGTATTCGAACGCTGCCCCCGTCTGGGCGTGACCGTTGCAGCACGCGAGTGTCGTGGCGAGGACGACCGGGCAGAGCCAACGCATGCGGTGAATATCGGACCGCGTGACAGGACGCGATAGCCCGGTCCGGAATGCGAGGGTAGCTTTCCTGTCGACTGTCGGCTGACGATCGTTCATACGGGAGGTGGCGTGTGGCTGCCGTGATGCCTGCGTCGATCGAACCGCTGCAGCCGCCGCAACGACTGCTCATGGGTCCGGGCCCATCCAATCCCCATCCACGTGTGCTGGAGGCCATGGCCCGGCCCATGGTGGCTCACCTCGACCCGTACTTTCTCGGGGTGATGGACGAGACGATGCGGATGCTGCGTCACCTGTACGGGACCGAGAACCACCACACGATTCCGATGTCCGGGACGGGGACGTCCGGCCTCGAGACGATCGTGCTCAACCTGCTGGAGCCCGGTGACGAGGCGATCGTCGGTGTGATCGGGTACTTCGGACAACGGCTGCACGAGATGGCGCAACGGGCGGGTGCCGTGGTGCGCACCATCGAGGCGCCGTACGGAGAGGTCATTCCACCGGAACGCTTCGAACAGGAGCTCGAGCGCCGGCCGGCCAAGCTCGTGGCGCTCGTCCATGCGGAGACATCCACTGGTGCGGTTCAGCCCGTAGCTCCCGTCGCCGAGATTGCGCGGCGGCACGGCGCCCTGATCGCGATCGACTGCGTCACCTCATTGGGCGGGGTGCCGGTCGACATCGACGCCTGGGGGATCGATGCTGCCGGCTCGTGCTCGCAGAAGTGCATTGGCGCGCCCCCCGGCCTCGGCCCCGTGACGTTCGGACCGCGCGCGATGGAAGCGGTGCGCGGGCGGAAGAAGCCGCCACCGACCTGGTACCTGGACCTGAACCTGTTGTTTCGATATTGGGGAGAAGAAGGCACAGCCAAGCAGCGGGCGTTTCATCACACCGCTCCGGTATCGAGCATCTACGCGTTCCGCGAGGCCCTGCGACTGATCATGGAGGAAGGCCTGGAGGCACGCTGGGCCCGCCACGCTGCAGCGCACGAGCGGTTTGCGGCCGGCGTGACGCGCATGGGGCTGTCGTTCTTCACTCCGGCTGCGCATCGCCTCCCGATGCTCAACGTGATAGCCATTCCTGACGGTGTGGATGACGCGAGAGTGCGGCGGGCAATGCTGGATCGCGGGATCGAGATGGCTGGGGGATTCGGCCCGCTGCAGGGCAAGACCTGGCGGGTCGGCCTGATGGGTACCAACGCGGATCCTGAACGCATCGACCGTTTCCTCGAGACGCTCGACGAGGTCCTGCGTGGGGAGGGGTGGCGCGATTAGCGCTCAGTACTCCTAGCGGGCGGCGACCACGGCGATCCACCGTCCGTCGCCACTCACGGCGATACGGCTGATCTCCAGGATACCGAAGTGTCCGAGATCGGCGACGCGCACCCACCCCACGCCGCCGTCACGCCACCGAAACATCACCGACCCCTCGGCCATCAGTATCGAGCCGGTCGGCGTCCAGGCGAAGTACTCGTTCTGACCCACGGGGCGCGTCAGGACGCGGGTCGCCCCCGATTCGAGGTGACGCTCCACGATCCACGGGCCGTCGGCGCCGCGCTGGAGGAAGCTCACCGCCGGTCGGCTCGGCACCTTGTGAAGCGACCGGCCGATATCGTTGGTCAAGACCGCCGTGCGGCCGCTTCGGACGTCGGCCATTTGCAGCGTCGGCGGTGTGCCGAGCACGAAGACTGCCACGCGGTCGGGATCCATCCAGGCGTGGTAGCCCACCGGCGCGAGCTGCTCCAGCACGAGGGACGGATTGCCGCCATTCAGGTCGAATCGCCACAACCGCTGCGTGGAGTCCATCTCGACGCGTACCGCGGAAAAGCCCGCCCCGCCGGGCATGACCGTCGGGGAGTACTCACTCTCCGGCGTGTGGGTCACGCGCGTGACCGCACCGGTCGCGATGTCGTACCGGTACGTATCGGCCTGCCCATCATCGCGAATGGAGCTGTACAGCAGGCTCGCATGATCCGGTGTGAACGAGGGTTGATTGTCGTACCCGGGGCGATCGGTCACGCGCCGTGGTGTACTCAGTCGCATGGCCGACCCGGTTCCCGACGCGGCGAGCAAGTAGATGTCCGTACCGGGCGGCGCCTGCCCCCGCGCTGGTGCGGCGATGCAGAGCAGCACCGCTACCGACGCGGCCGTCCGACAAATCTTCTGGCGCACACGAGTTTCGAAATCAGACAGCCTGAGTCTCTTCGTCATCCTCCCCTGCCGTAATGGCGCAGCGTCATTCCGCTCGGCACAAACGCACCTCGGCCTGGATCAACTCTCGATTCTGCTCTGTACGTCGAGCTCTTCGGACTCGACGTAGATCATCCGGTTGGCGCTCTTGCTCTTGGCGCGGTACATGAGCCTGTCGGCGGCGGTCAGCGCTCCTTCGAGGTCCCTAGGGGCTTTCGAGAAGGCAACTGCGCCGATACTCACACCGGATTCCCATCCGCGGTCGCGCATGGTCCCGGATAGCTTCGTGTACAGGCGACGGATGAGAGCTTTGGATCTCGAAAAAGGTGTCCCGACAACGACGGCCCCAAATTCATCCCCACCAAGACGGCCCACCACGTCTGAGGAGC
>CAYGCN010000048.1:6858-9835 GCA_964348385.1 uncultured Gemmatimonadaceae bacterium | reverse complement strand
GGAGCGAAACGTACTGGCCAGGACAGCGCCAACAGCCGCGAGGAGTTGGTCTCCCTCGTGGTGCCCGAGCCTGTCGTTTATCACCTTGAGACCATCAACATCGAGGTAGGCGACGGTCACCGCGTGCCCTTGACGTGCGGCCACCTCGACCAGCAGCTCCGCACTCTCTAGGAACCCGCGGCGGCTCTTCACGCCTGTGAGACTGTCCGTTCTCACGGCTTCCTGCAGGCGCCGATTGGCCTCAAGCAGCTCTTCGGTTTGCCGTTCAACCACCCCCTTCAAATCCTTCGCGTGCCGCCTCAGGTCCTCCTCCGCTTGCACGAGGCGCGTGACGTCGGTGAAGGCGCCGGCAATGCCCTCGAATTCGCCCCGCGACGTGAAGAGCGGGGTGGCGTTCACGTTGATCCAGGAGAGCGAGCCGTCGCCACGCTTCACTCCCATGACGACATCCCTGACAGTCCGCCGGGTCGCCATTGCCCGCGGACCCGCCATCTCCTCAGCCGGCATCGGCGTACCGTCGGGGCGGAGGATCCCCCCGTCCGGCGACGCATAGTCACGTGCCGGGATCTCCGACTTTGTCAGCCCAAGGATCCGTTCCGCTGCCGGGTTGGCGTACGTGATGCGGCCATCCGGATGAATGAGTATCAAGCCTTCATCAATCACATCGAAGATGCGCCCGATGAGTCGCTCACTCATGCGAGGACTTCTCACTGTACGTTGACGGAGCCGGGCTGGAACGGGGGGCAGCCCTGGGGAGGGCGTCGAGCTGCTTGCGAGCGTGGATTCCAAACTGCGTCAGATGGTGATCGACGTGCGCGAACGCGAGGATTGCCCACTCCGCTCCCGATACCGGACCGGCCACCGGGTTGGGCGGCCACGTCGGAAAGTCGCGACGGGAGACGAACTCCGTGACGGCATCCCGTAACCGGGTCAGATCCTCGGCAAATCCTCCGGGATTCGTCCGCTTCAACTCCGGCAGTGTGCGCACCCCCCGCGGGTAGCGGAAGGGCCAACGGACGACGACGGGCCGCGCGATGGCTTGGAGCCATCGCGGGAACGCCGGTCGTGCGACGACCCGACCCAGCGCCACATCGAAATAGTCACCGAGATGACAGACCATCTGGCCGACGGACATCGCACCCCACTGCGGACGAAGGTCAGGGCGCAGCCGATCGAGCCGCGCCATGATCTCGCGGTACTCGGCGGGGTCGAACAAGGAACCGGGCATCTGGTCACCGCCGCGCTTGCCGGTCGTGAGTGTTTGACATATTGGTGTCGGCAGTCGCCGACCACTTCCGACCCGAGGACCCCATGATCGCTCCCACTCGACCCGCCGTGCTCCTGCGTCTCGACGGCTTTGCCGTGGCCGTGCTTGCGGTGTTCCTCTACCGCGAGCTGGGGGCGAGCTGGTGGCTGTTCGCCGGCCTGTTCCTCGCTCCGGATATCGCGTTTCTCGCCTACCTCGTCAACCGCACCACCGGGGCGACGGTGTACAACGCGCTCCACACCTATCTGCTCCCCGCGCTGGCCTTTCTAGTGGGACTACGAATGCAACACACGGCGCTGATGGCGATCGGGCTCATATGGCTCACCCACATCGGGGCGGATCGCGTGTTGGGATTTGGGCTGAAATACCCCGAGGCGTTTCGCGTCACCCACCTGCAGAAATGCTGACTCGGCAGCCGGAGCGATCCGCCCGACTGCCGAGTCGTCCGTGGTGCCGTCGATCTACTTCCGTTCCCACACGTTGTTGTCTCGATTCACGTCCGGGAACCACCGGTCGGCGTCGATCTCGACCTTGACCACTGGGGACGGTGTCTTGACCACCACGTCGGCGGTACGGGCTCCGGTGAGCCAGCGCTCGACCGGGATTTCCTGCTGCAGGGTATTCCCGTCGGCGAGCGTGAGCGTCAGGCGCACCGGCATCGGGGCGAGCCCCAGGTCGGCAACGACGATGCGCGTCCCCTCGCGCTCCAGCTTCACCTCGACGATCGATTGATCGAGCGTCCACGTCTCGTAGTACCATGTGCGCCAGAACCAATCCAGATTGCGGCCGCTCACGTCGTTGAACGTGTTGAACAGATCCCAGGGTTTGGGGTGCTTGTACGCCCACCGCGCAAGGAACTCGCGGTACGCCCTGAGGAACGTCTCCTCCCCCAGCAGCCCGCGCAGTGTCCAGAGCAACGCGGCCGGCTTGCTGTATGATGCCGTGCCGTAGGCCGCGCCGTTGTAGTGGTAGTCCGAGAGCCGCATGATCTCGCCCTCGAGGTCGGTGCGCGTGATCTGCATGTAGCCGCCGTAGTTCCCCAGCTCCCACCGCTGCCCGCGGTAGAACTCGTTCATGGCCGCACTGGTGTTGAACGTGGTGGTCCCTTCGTCCATCCACGCCGCGCGGCGCTCGTCGTTGCCGACGATCATCGGAACCCACATGTGGGCCAGCTCGTGCGCGTGGACGCCGTACAGCGACGTATCGCTGGCCTGGTTGTAATCCCCGATGAGCGTCATCATCGGGTACTCCATGCCGCCGCCGATGATGCCGCCACCCTCCACGGAGGTCATGTGCGGGTACGGGTACGGGAAGCCGGTCCACCGGGACAGGAAGTCGATTGAATGCTGGGCATACCGCCACGCGTGCTGCCAGCGTGGTGCGGACTCGCGCCAAATCGAGTTCACGATGGCATAGTCGGCCGTGCCGTCACCATTGCGGTCACCGACGGGCGTGCGAGCGGCGTCCCAACGCGACTCCCGTGACACGCTGTAGGCCACATCGCGAACCGAGTCGGCCACGAATCGCCACGACAGCCGGCCGGTCGACGAGGATGCCGTAGCGGTCTCCGGGCCGAAGTCGGCCGCCGTAATGACGTGCACGACGGTGTCGCTCCGCGCGGCGCGCTCCAGCCGTGCCGCGATCGGTGGAGGCAGCACGGCGGTCGGATTGGCCAGCGTCCCGGTGCCGATGGCGATCCACCCCGCGGGG
>CAYGCN010000048.1:5088-6848 GCA_964348385.1 uncultured Gemmatimonadaceae bacterium | reverse complement strand
CCTGAAACCGAAGTCGATCTCGACGACGGCCGAGTCACCGGATTGGAGCGCACGGGGAAGCCGCACCTGAGCCACGGTCCCGAAGACCAGGTAGCCGCCGCCCATCGCCCCCCGACGCGCCTCAGTCAGCTCCGCGCCGTTCGCGACGACGCGCGTGAGCTCCATGCCACCGGTAACCTCGGCGGGTCGGTTCCGCACGACGCCCTCGGCATGGACGTTTTGCAGGAGTTGGAGCACCAGGAACGGCAGCGCGCGAGGCGAACGGTTGTGGTACACCATGCGCACCGTCCCGTCGATCCGCTTGGCCTCCGGATCGAGGCTCGCCCGGATCGTGTAATCCGTCCACTGCTGCCAGTAGCCGGGACCCGGGATCCCGGTGCTGCTCCGGGTGCCGGCTTCCACCGCCCGCTCGAACGACCGGTCCGCGGTCACGGGGTAGGGGATGGGCCGACGCGGCGCGTCCTGGCCGGCGAGTGGGGTGGCGGTCGCCAAGGCTGAGAGGAGGGCCGCGGCGGTCAGCAAGCGTGGCATCGGGGTGTCTCCCGTTGGAATGGCGAATGGATCGCGTGTGGTACCCCGGCGGTGACGTGTCGATCCCGTGCCGGAATCGGTGCAGGCTAACGCGCAGGCCGGGCGTGTGGCAAGGCACGGACCCGAGTATCTTGACGGCGATTCCCCCGCGGGAGTTTCAGCCATGAGGATCGTGGTGCTGGGTGCGGGAAGGGTAGGGCGGGCGATTGCCGTCGATCTGGCCGCCTCCGGGTTCTCGGTCGCGGCGGCCGATCGCGATCCCGCGGCACTCGCACTGCTTGCGGCTCGGGGCATCGAGGCCATCCGGGCGGATGTCGTCGATCGCGACACGCTTGGCCGGCTGGTGGCGGATTACGAGTTGGTGGTCGGGGCGGTCCCGGCTGCCGTCGGGTATCGCACACTCGAGGCGGTCATCGAGGCAGGCCGATCGATCGTCGACATTTCCTTTTTCGACGAGGATCCGTTCGCGCTCGACACCCGCGCAAGGGAGCGCGAGGTCGTCGCGATCGTCGATGCCGGTGTTGCGCCTGGTCTGAGCAACGCCATCTACGGTCACCTGGCGGCACGGTCGGATCGTGTGAGCAGGTTTGCGTGCTATGTCGGTGGTTTGCCCGCCGAGCCGTCGGGAATCATGCGCTACAAGGCGCCGTTTTCACCCGCGGATGTCATCGAGCTGTACACACGTCCCGCGCGGTACCGGACGGGCGGGGCGCTGGCCACCGTACCCGCGCTGTCCGACATCACCCCGCTCGACATTCCTGGGGTCGGCCAGCTCGAGGCCTTCCTCACCGACGGGTTGCGATCGTTGCTGCGTGAGGACCGCGTGCCGGAGATGCGGGAAATGACGCTGCGATACCCGGGGCACGCGCGCCAGATGCTACTGCTGCGGGAGTTGGGCCTGTTCGCGACGGAGCCCCTCACCGTCGGGTCGACACATGTCGTGCCGCGCGATGTGACCACCGCCCTGTTGTTCCCGCTGTGGGAGTTCCAGCCGAACGAGCCGGATCTGACGGTTTTCCGCGTGGAAGTGGATGTGGCACGGGACGCGTCCGCGGAGAGGATGACGTACGATTTCCTCGATCGCTACGACCCGCAGTCGGCCACCAGCTCGATGGCACGCACCACGGGGTACGTGTGCACGGCGATGGTTCGGCTCTTGGCGGACGGAACGTACCGGCGGCCGGGGATCTCCGCCCGCGACCAGGCCCGCGGCGATCGATCGCGCACGA
>CAYGCN010000048.1:780-5078 GCA_964348385.1 uncultured Gemmatimonadaceae bacterium | reverse complement strand
AATCTCGGCCCCCGAAGACGTGGGGCGCGTGGGAGACTGCTTCGATCGTATTCGCCGCCATCTGGAGACGCGGGGGGTACGGCTCACCGAGACCCGGCGACCGCTCCCCCCGGCCTGACCCGGCAGCGTCAGTCGCGCGGCGTCTGGAGATGTGCCCTCATCGCCACGGACGGCTTAGGTAGCGAATCGAGCTTGGCGCGCTGCGGCTCGGTCAGCATCTGGCGAATGAGCGCGTACTGTTCGTCGATCGTTGCCTGCATGACCGCGAATGCCTCGGGGAGTGCTCTGAACCGCTCGTCCGGCGACACCGGCTCCGTGCGCATCTCTTCCCGCAGAGCCCTACGCTTTTGGGCGGCTTCCTTCATCACGGCGTTGATCTTCTTGTAGGGGTCGGCCACCATCTTCTGCTGCTCGGCCGTGAGCGCCAATTCCTGAACTAGCGAGTCCATCGTGAGCCAGTGATCGGGGGGCGGCCCCGGTCGCTGCGCGTGCGCGACCGCCACGGAGGCGGCCGTGAGAAATGCCAAGGACACAACCAGCTTGTGCATCAGGGAACCTCCGGTTCAGAGCGTGGGTACGGCGACATATATTGTTATACGCCGGACGCCGCCCAGTTGTTGCGGCACACGGGGGTGGCCGACACGGCGGTGCGGGAACGGCGTGCGGCGGGTGTGATGACCGGGAGGTCGATGTGTGTCCTAACGCCGTCTCCAAGCCGCGGGTGGTCCGGTGCGTGCCGCCGCTGACGCTCCTGACCTTCGCTGTACTCCTCATCCCTTCCCATCTGTTGGGGCAGACCGATGCGCGGGAGATCGTCGATCGGGTCGACCGTCTGCTCCGGGGGCGATCCAGTCGTGGAACGGTCAGCATGGACGTCGTCACCAAGCACTGGAGCCGCACCATGCAGATGCGGATCTGGTCGCTCGGCACCGAGTATGCGCTCATCCGTCTCCTCGCTCCACCGAAGGATGCCGGCACGGCGACCCTCAAGGCCGGCGAGGACATGTGGAACTACCTGCCGCGTGTGGACCGCACGATCAAGCTGCCACCGTCGCTTATGGGTGCGTCGTGGATGGGGTCGCACTTCACCAACGACGACATCGTGAAGGAAAGCCGGATCATTGAGGACTACGATATCGAGATCGGATACGAGGGCGAGCGTGATGGGGTTACCGTGTGGGAGTTCGTGCTCACGCCCAAGCCCGAGGCGGCGGTCGTGTGGGGGCGGATCGAGGAGCAGATCCGCCAGGACGATCTCATGCCCGTGTGGGCGCGATACTACGACGACCGAGGCGAACTGGCTCGGAGCATCTCGTTCGATGACTTCCGGGAGATGGGAGGTCGCCTCGTTCCCTGCCGGATGGTGATCCGCCCGGCCGACAAGCCCGCCGAAAGCACCACCATCACCTACCTCGATCTCGAGTTCGACATCGCCATCGACGCATCCTTCTTCTCCCTCCGCCAACTGCAGAGCGATCGCGGCATCGACTGATGGCGCAGCCGTGGTGGCGGATCGGGTGGCGAAATCTCGGGAGGAATCGGCGGCGCAGTCTGATCACCGTGGCGGCACTGGCGGTCGGCTATGCGTCCGTGGTGGTGTTGGTGGGCTGGTGGGACGGGGTGGTCGTGGAGATGATCAGCAACGGGACGGGGATCCTCTCCGGGCAGCTTCAGGTCCACAGCAGCGACTATCTGCCCGATCGCAACGTCTACGAGACCATCGGTGGTGCGGAGGGCACGGATGTGCCGGCCCTCATCGCCGATCTCACGGCCGATCCCGATGTGGAGGCGGCCACGCCGCGAGTGTATGGGGGTGGCCTGGTTAGCTCGGGCGATGCGACCGCCGCCGCGGCGTTCCTCGGCGTCGATCCAGACCTCGAGCCGAGGGTGTCGCGCCTTATGCGAGCGCTCAGCAGCGGACGACCTCCGCAGCGCGGTACCAACGAGATCCTCGTCGGCGTCGAGATGGCCCGCATTCTGGGCGTCGAGCCCGGCGCCGAGGTCGTGGTCGTGGCTCCGGCGGTCGATGGCTCGCTGGGCAACGACCTGTTCGTCGTGAGTGGCGTGTTCACCTCGGGGCTCGCCGACCTGGACCGCACGTTCGCGCTGCTCTCCATCGACGCGTTGCAGGCGCTGATGGTCCTCGAACCCGGTCGCGTGCACGAGATCGCGGCCACCATCCCCAATCCCTGGGATGCGCCCGACGCCGCCACCCGCCTGCGCTCGGTGTTGGATGCCCGCGGCGGGGGGATCGCGGTCGAGCCGTGGACGGACCTGCGGCCGGAACTGGTCGAGTACGCCCAGCTCAGTCAGTCGTTCCAGTGGGTCCTGCTCGTCATCGTGTTCGGCATGGCCATCTTCGGTGTCGCGAACACCATGCTCATGGCCACCTTCGAGCGGCGACACGAGTTCGCGCTGCTGCTCGCGCTGGGCACGGTCCCGCGTGGAATCGTCTGGTCGGTCGTCTACGAGGCGGTCGCGCTCGGCGCCATCGGGCTGCTCGCCGGCGCGGCTATCACGGGACCCATCCTGGTGTGGTGGCACAACGCACCTCCCGACTTGAGTTGGCTCGTCGGGGACTTCACCATGGCCGGCGCGCTCGTGCGCCCGGTGCTCCGGGTCGAGTATCCGTGGGGCATGGCGGTGCAGGCCGCGTTTGCCCTCTTTGCCACGGCCGCCTTGGCGGCAGTCTATCCGGCGATTCGGGCCGCGCGAGTGCCGCCGGCGGACACGCTGTCGGGTCGCTAATGCGCCGCGTCAGACTGCTCGGACGCCTTGCGCTCCGCAACGTGCGACGCCAGACGCGGCGCAGCATCCTCACTGCCTCCGCCATGGTGTTGGGCGTGGCCGTTCTCGTTTTCTCCCGCGCCCTGGGGGACGGGGCCCACGAGGACTGGATCGATCAGGGCGTGCGCTTGGGGAAGGGCCACATCGCGATCCAGCACCCCCGCTTTCAGCGGAGCCGTCATCTCGATGACCGGCTCACGCTACGGGCGCTGGCCGTGGCCCAACGCGCCCTTGGGCGTCCGCGCATCGCCGAGTGGGTCACGGCGGTCGCGCCCCGCCTGGAGATCCAGGGGCTCGCCAACTCCGCGACGGGAGCGATTCCCGTGTTCGTGACCGGCGTGGATCCGGACACCGAAGCCGGGTTCTCCAGGCTGGGCGATCGGGTCGTCGAGGGACGGTACCTCCAGGCCGACGATCGGTTGCACGCGTTCGTCGGTCAACGCCTCGCCGAGCGGCTCGACCTCGAGGTGGGCTCTCGCCTCGTGCTCACCGGCCAGGATGCCACCGGCGAAATCGCGGGTCAGTTCGTCCGCGTGGTGGGCATCTTCCGCACCGGCCTGCCGGAGGCGGACGAGGGTATCGTCCACATTCCGTTGCGTACCGCGCAAGACTGGCTCCGGGTGGGCGGCGCGGTCACCACACTGGCGGTGCTCGTCGGGTCGGGCTGGGACGTTCCGCGCGTGCTCGATGATGTCGATGCCGCGCTGGCCGACGATGCCCCGGAGGTCGCCGCATTGGGGTGGCGCGAGGCCATGCCCGAGCTCGACGCGGCGATCCGGATCGACGACTATGGCGACTATCTGTTCCACATCATCCTGTTCGTGATCGTTGGGCTGGCCATCGTGAACACCGTGCTGATGTCGGTGCTCTACCGCACCCGGGAATTCGGCGTGCTCAGGGCGCTGGGACTCACCAAAGGCGAGACCGCCAGCGTGGTGTTCGGAGAAGGCGTGCTGCTCACGTTTGTGAGCGGGATCCTCGGCATGGTCCTCGGCTTCGCGTTCACATGGATCTTCTTCCGGGACGGGCTCGACTACTCGGGAATGATCGACAGCGAGTTCACATTCTCGGGCATCGTGCTCGAGCCGGTCATCATTCCGCTCTTTCGCATGGTGCAGGTGTTCCAGAGCCTGGGCTCGATTCTGATCATCGGGGTGCTGGCATCCCTCTACCCCGCCTACCGGGCGACACGCATCGATGTCGCCGAGGCGATGAAATTCGAGGCATGAGCGAACGACGAGTGGCGGCCGTTCGGACCGACGCGGTCTGGAAGGTCTTCGAGCATGACGGCATTGCCGTCGAGGCGGTGCGTGATGTCACGCTCGAGATCGGGCGTGGTGAATTCGTGGTGCTGGCCGGTCCGTCCGGGTCGGGCAAGACCACGTTGCTGAATCTGTTCGGTGGCCTCACGGCGCCGACCCGCGGCGCTGTGTGGATCGATGGCGAGGAGCTGACCGCCATGAAGGAACGGCAGCGCGCGCGGCTCCGGCTGGAACGGGTGGGGTTCGTGT
>CAYGCN010000048.1:0-770 GCA_964348385.1 uncultured Gemmatimonadaceae bacterium | reverse complement strand
GGCGTACAACCTGCTGCCAGTGCTGACGGCACTCGAAAACGCCGAATTCTCGCTGCTGCTGCGTGGCGTGCCGGAGGCCGAGCGTACCCGTCGGGTTCGGGAGTTGTTCGAGCGCATCGGTATCGGCGGCCTCGAGGACCGGCGACCGTCCAAGCTGTCCGGGGGACAGCAGCAGCGGGTGGCGGTGGCACGGGCGGTGGTCGGAGAGCCCGCGTTGGTGCTGGCCGACGAGCCCACCGCGAATCTCGATAGCGCGTCGAGCATCGCGCTGCTCGACGTCATGACCACGCTGAACGAGGAGCTCGGCACGACGTTCGTGTTTGCCACTCACGATCAGCGACTCATGGAGCGGGCTCGGCGACTGATCCGATTGGTGGATGGTGCAGTGGAGTCCGACACGCGGCGAGGGCCCGGGACCGGGGCATGAGCCGGGCCGCGGTCGTGCTCGTTGCGGTCCTTGCAGCAGGGACAGGAACCACGGCCGCCCAGCAGCCGGTCCTGCGCGGGTACGCGCTCAACGTCGCCGTCGCCAGCGATGCAACGCCGCTGAGCGAGAGCGCGGCCAGCGATCATCAGCGCCTCAGAGTCATGTCGCGCCCGTCGTTCGGTCCGTGGCAATTCGACCTCGCGTACGAGCACCTCGTGAGCCTGAGCACCACCGCGGGGGGAGCGCTGGTGACCGGTCTGGTGCCGGACGTCGGGGGGACCGAGTGGCTACCCCTGCAGGGCACGCTCCGGGAAGGCGAGCACCTGACGTGGCGGCACCGCGT
>CAYGCN010000047.1:0-20014 GCA_964348385.1 uncultured Gemmatimonadaceae bacterium | reverse complement strand
CGGGGTTGCTCGACCGGTTTCTCGGATCGACGCGACCACGTCGGTTCTCAGCCGCTCGATCGCACCCCGATCGTAATATCGGTCCCGGCCGACTCGCACGGCTGTGCGTTGCCGCACAAGAAACTCAGCCAGATCGCGAGCCCGATTGGCCGGTACGGTTGTCCCGATTTCCTGCTCGGAGAGGCCCTGGGGACCCGCCTGTCGCAGGGCCGCCTGCAGTGCCGTCGCCAGGGCGTCGGCCTCTGCCGAAAGAGTGGGCGCGAACGCCGCAGTCCGCACCCATTCGGCTTCGAGCGCGATGCTCCCTCGCGCCGCCAGTTCCTCGAGCACGAGGTCGGCAAGAGCCACGGAGCGCACCGTGGCACGCAGAAGCTCCCGTGGCATGCCGGGATCGAGCGGACGCTCCTCGTGGTGGCGCCGGAGGGCCGCCAGCACCGTGGCTTCGGCGTCGGCCACGACCGACCGGCCCACGAGCCGGTCACCCACCGA
Organism: uncultured Gemmatimonadaceae bacterium; assembly: GCA_964348385.1. Classification (GTDB taxonomy): domain Bacteria; phylum Gemmatimonadota; class Gemmatimonadetes; order Gemmatimonadales; family GWC2-71-9; genus JAOTVV01. Next base: position 19,525 of record CAYGCN010000047.1, on the reverse strand, counting down.
TACCACACCGTCGCCGATGGCGGCAAGCACCTGATCCAGCGACGCGGGATGCAGGCCCACACGGACCGGCAGATCACTGCGGGGGACGCCGTCGTCACCGGCGGCCGTGACGACCGCGGACAGCCGGGTGGCGGGATCTGCAGACAGGCGCTGCTCCAGCTGGTGAGGTCGTCGCGGACGGCGTGCCGGCAGGGGATCGGCCACCACACATCCACCGATCGTGTGCATCGGTGAGTAGGAGCGCACCACACCCCGATCCCCCCAGCGCGCCACCACCGGCGCCTCCAGGCGCAGCCGCGCCGACCCCGAGCCGCCGGGCGGGATCTCCCCCGCCTCCGGCGTCACGCGGGCGAGCACCTCCGAGGTGCCGAGGTGGAGACGCACCCGCGTCCGCTGGGTGAGTGGCTTGGCCTCGGGCAGCAGGTGGAGGAGCACGTCGACGGCGGTCGTTGGGCGCCATCCGGGATCGGTCACGACCACGTGTCCCCGGGCGACGGCCAACCGATCCAGCCCCGGCAGCGCGAGCGCCGTTCGGCGCCCGGGCTCCGCAGCAGGCCGAGCGTCTCCATGAACCTCGACCGAGCGCACGCGAGCCGACGCATCGCCGGGGAGAATCCGTACCGCCTGACCCACCGCCACGGTTCCGCTCCAGGTCGTGCCCGTAACCACGGTACCGGCACCTGCCACGCTGAAGACGCGGTCGATGGGCATACGGAAGAGATCGTCCAGCGATCGGGCGGCGGCACGACTGGCGGCCCGCGCGAGCGCCTCACGGAGGGGATCCAGACCGGTGCCCGTGAGGGCCGAGCAACGCACCGGTGCCTCCCAGCCCACGGAGGAGCCCTGGATGCGGGCGGCGACGTCACTCTTTACCAGCTCCAGCCACTCGTCGTGCGCCAGGTCGGTCTTCGTGATCGCCACGACCCCGCTTCGCACACCCAGGAACTCGAGGATCGCCAGGTGTTCCTCCGTCTGGGGCATGACGCCTTCGTCGGCGGCCACCACCATGAGCGCTACGTCGATCCCGGTCGCGCCCGCGACCATGTTGCGCACGAAATCCTCGTGGCCCGGCACGTCCACGATGCTGGCTTCGAGGCCATCGGGCAGTTCGAGGTGAGCAAAACCGAGATCGATCGTGATCCCTCGGCGCTTCTCCTCCTCCCAGCGATCGGTATCGACGCCGGTCAGGGCCTTCACCAATGCCGTCTTCCCGTGATCGACGTGTCCGGCGGTGCCGATAACGACGTGTCGCGTCATACCAGTTCCCGCCAGAGATTGAGGGCCTTGAGTTCCCGGTCTTCGGCCAGGTGGCGCTCGACGAAGCGCACGAGCAGCCGCCGGTGTGCCGCGGCATGCTTCGGCCGGAGCGGTGCGATCTCCGAAACCTGGCCGGCCATCAATCGTTCCAGCTCGCCCCGGTCAGCGGCGCTGAGGCGGGTGCCCCGCGTGCCATGCGCGCAGCGTGCACAGAGAAACCCACCGTCGGCCACCGAAAACACGGTTGCCCCGCTCGGCAGCGCCCGGCCGTCCCGGGCGCACGCATCCCGCTGGGGCGCGAATCCCAAAGCCTCGACGGCGGCCCACATGACCGACAGGCTCACGACGTCGAGTGCGTCACCCGGAACGCCCTCGAGCTGGTCGAGTGCCGTCACCGCGAGATCGTAGATCTCGGGGTGCGGCTCGGCAGGACACAATCGAATCAGCAGCTCGGCCAGGGCGGCGGCGGCGGCAAACCGCTTGAGGTCTCGCGCCAAGTCCTCGTGCTGCCGAATCACGTCGAAGTCGGCAAGTGTGTGGAGATCGCGACTTGGTTTGAAATACACGTGCGCCGTTCCTTCGCTCAGCACCTGCAGCCGTGCCCCGAAGGGGCTCTTGGGCCGCTGGGCTCCCTTGGCGATCGCACTCTGCGACCCGTGCTCCCGGGTGAGCAACCGCACGATCTTGGAAGTTTCGCCGTAGGGGAAGGCGTGCAGCACGAGGGCTCGGGTGCGAATTGGCGGCATAGAGCGAAAGCTAGGGAATAGGGGCGCGTTCCGCGCCGGAGCTCCTACTCACCACGCCGCGCGCGCGCCGGCCATCACCGTCCGCCCCGGGCTCAGGAACCCGAAGACGTCAGTCGGATGTCGGTCGAACATATCACGCAGCGACGCGGTCAGCGCGACCCGACGTCCGGCGGTGGCGTCGTGCCAGATCTCGACGTTTACCGACACGTCGAGGGTGGCGTACGCGGTAAGGAGCACGGAGGCGGCGGGGAACGTCGCGAAGTCTCGATCGTCACGGTCCCCCACATACCGCAGCGTACCCGACACGGTGGCGCGTTCGCCCAGCGGAGCGACGACGGTGAGCCGAGCCGCGTGGGTCGGCCGTCGCAGGAGCCGTTCACCCTCGATGAATGCCGTCCCCGCCCCCCCGTCACCTCCTGCATCGACGACCTCGGTCCGAAGGTATGTGTACGATCCCTCAAGCCGGCCCCGGGGCAGGCGCAGGACGCCCTCCAGTTCGAGACCGAGCGCCGTCGCCACGCCGACGTTCAGGTAACTGGGATCCGTCGGACCGACGGCCGACACATACTGGACCAGATCCCGGAACCGCTGATCGAAGTAGGTCACACCCATCAGGACGGCACCGCCCAGTGCCTCCTGCTCCAGCCCCGCCTCCCATGACAAGGACCGCTCGGGCCGAAGCGCCGGATTGCCACGCACAAACGGGTTGTCGGCGAACTGCTCGAAGAACGTCGGCTCTTTGAACGCCCGCCCGAGCGAGGCCCGCGCACGCGTCCCGCCAGGCAACCGGTAGCTCATACCGCCCCGGTACGACACGAACGTACCGAACACGTCGCTGTGATCGACGCGGCTGCCGAGCACCAGCGCCATCCCGCGAGCGGGACGCAGCTGGACCTGCCCATACGCTCCCGCACTCCGGCGCGCCGCGTCGAACGCCGAGGTGCTCGGCCCGAACTCGCTCCACGACTCACTGGTGCTTCGCTCGTCCTGCCACTCCACCGACCAGCCCGCGGTCACCCAGGCCCACGGCAGGGGGAGCGCGGTCAGGCGCAGGTCGGCGCTCCGCCGGTGAACCGTGCGATCGTCGACGAACGCGTAGAAGCCGAGCGTGTCGGCGGGGCCGTCCGCCCGGTCGTCGATGCCGCCCGCACTCCGGCTCCACGCCAGCGTCAGACGTCCCTCCAGCGCGGTGCTGAAGCGATGACCCACGTCCAGCGTTGCGGTGAGCCGGTCGCGGTCCTGAAACGCATTCAGGTCGTCCGCTCGTCCCGACGCGTCGGTTGGGTAGTGATACCGGCTCCCCCCGTACCGCATGCCCGCCGACACGTCGGTCCGGGTACCGGCCCCCCCTGAGAGCCGACCGGTCCAGATCGTGCTACTGAACGCGTTGTTGACGTCGTAGATCCCGTCGGTGCGCGTCCCGGCAACCGTCATCGCGTATCCGACCGGCCCTGCCCCACCCCGGATCCCCCCCGTGGCGTCGAGCGATCCGTAGGAACCGGCCTCGAGGCCGACATCGACCCGTGCCCGCCCTTCCCCCCGTCGCGTGAAGACCTGCACGACCCCGGTGACGGCATCCGACCCATAGAGGACGCTCACGGGTCCGCGCACGATCTCGATTCGCTCCACGGCATCGACGCCAAGGTCGCCGAGGTCGATCGCCCCTCCGGGGTCGTTGAGGGGCACGCCATCGATCAAGACCTTCACGTAGTCGCTCTCGCCGCCGCGCACGAACAGGCTGGTGGCGCCGCCGAACGACCCGTTCTGGGCGATGTCGACACCCGCCACGTCGCGCAGGGCCTGGGCGAGCGACCGCACACCGAGCGTCGTGAGGTCACGGCCCTCCAGGATGGTGACCGTCGCGGGCTCTGCGTCGCGAGGCGTCGGGGTCCGGCTCGCGGTTACGACGATCGGTTCGAGCCGTACCGTGTCCGGCGCCTCTTGGGCCAGTGCGGACCCGGTGTTGACGGCCACCATGAGCATTGCCATGATGGCGGACGTCCGGTGGAGCACCGCGTCGCGAGACGGTGCGGCTGCATGCGATCTCATGGCGTTCCTGCCTCTTGGTCTTCGGACTCGTCGCTCCGCAGCGGCACGTACTGCGGAACCCCGCGCCACCTGGTCACCGCCACCGGCCACTCGAACACGTCTTCGAGAATGGCCTTCTGCAACACGGTTTCTGGCGGGCCGCTGGCGCGAGCGATGCCACGGTCCATGACGACGAGGCGGTCGGCGTACCGCGCCACGAGGTTCACGTGGTGTGTCACCACGATGCCGGCGATGTCCTCGTGTCGTACGAGCCGGGACGTAAGCTCGAACACTTCCATCTCGTGCCGGATGTCGAGGTTGGCGGTGGCCTCGTCGAGGACGAGCGCCGCCGGTTCCTGCGCGAGGGCCCGCGCGATGCGAACGCGCTGCCACTCGCCGCCCGACAGCGTGTCCACCCAGCGGTTCGCGAGGTGGGCCACGTCGCATCGCTCGAGCGCGTGGTGCACGGCTTCGTGATCCCGGCGACGTGCGGCGCCGAGGGGACCGAGATGGGGATAGCGGCCGAGCAGGACCGTCTGGTCGACGCGCAACGGAAACATCGGCTCCTCCCGCTGCGCCACGACGCCCACCATCCGCGCGAGATCACGGCGTGACCATCGGACGACTGCTCGCCCGGCCATTGCCACGCTGCCCGAGGAGGGACGCAGCACGCCGAGCAGCAGTCGCAGGAGCGTCGTCTTGCCGCTCCCGTTGGGCCCGACGATCCCCACCAGTTCGCCGGCTGCTACGGAAAGCGTGAGGTCACGGACCGCATCGGCGTCGCCACCGGGATAGCGGAACCGCACCCTGTCGGCGTGGACGATCAACTCGCCCATCGCCGGACCAGCAGGACGAAGACCGGGACGCCGATGAGCGCCGTGACCACGCCGACCGGCATCTCGAGCGGTGCGAACGCGGTGCGCGCCAGCGCGTCGGCGATCACCACGAGGGCTCCGCCCACGAGGAAGGCCGCAGGGAGAAGGGACCGGTGCAGGCGCGCCCAGGTGAGCCGCACGGCGTGCGGGACCACGAGACCCACGAAGCCGATGATCCCGGCGAACGAGACGGCGACGGCCGTGAGGGCCGAGGCGGTGAGATACAGGTGCCGCTTGGCGCGCTCGACGTCGGCTCCCAGGAATTGCGCCGGTTCCTCACCCAGCGCGAGCAGGTCGAGTGCTCGCGCCAACGCGTAGAGCACGGTGAGCGGGACCACGGCATAGGCCGCGAAGATCAGCACGGCTTGCCATGAGGCCCGCCCGAAGCTCCCCAACAACCACATGAGCGCGTTGCGCACCTCCGGAGCCGGAGACAGCGCCATGATCGCCCCCATCACCGAGGCGGCGAACGCGCCGACCACGACGCCACCGAGCAGCAACACGCGCGTGTCCAGCACGCTGCCGGTGACGAGCGCCACACGGTAGACGAGCAGGATGGCCGCGACGGCTCCGAGGAGCGCCGCGACGGGAACGGCCCACGGGCTGGCCAGGTTGAGCGCCATCGCCGTCACCGCGCCGAGGCCGGCGCCCCCCGAAAGCCCCAGGAGATACGGGTCCGCCAGCGGGTTGCGTACCAGGGCCTGCAGGGCCGCTCCCGTCACCGAAAGCGCCCCCCCGACGAGAAAGGCCAACAGCACCCGCGGCAGTCGCAGGTCGCGGACGATGGTGACCGTGGGTCCGTCCGCCGATCCCAGCAGTCCACGCCACACGTCGCTCACGCCGAGCGACGCCGGGCCCAGCGCCACCGCCGCGAGCCCCACGATCGCGACCACCATGACGAGCCCGACCCAGCGCATCACCGCTCCTCGGTAGAGAAAAGCGCAGCCAGCTTCGCGATCGCCTCCCGTGCCCGGAGCGATGGCCAACTGAACTCCGATCCGTGGACGCGCACGAAGCGTCGCTCCCGCACCGCCCTCACCGTCTCCCATTCCGGACGGCCGACGATGGTGGGCTCGCTCTCATTCACGAGCAACACGATATCCGGGACCCGTCCGGCGATTGCCTCGATGCTCACTGTCGCCGAGGGCTGGGGCAGATCGTCGAAGACGTTGCGGCCACCGGCCAACCGCACCATCTCGGACAGGAAGCTTCCCCCACCGATCACGATCGGCGGCGCATCCCAGGCGAGCAGCAGCACGGCCACACGGTGCTCGAGAGAGCGCGCGCGCCAGCCATCGAGGTCCCGTTGGAACGCATCCGCGAGCGAGTCGGCCCGGATAGTGTCTCCCGCCATTCGTCCCAGCAGCCGCGCCGCGGGCGCGACGTCGTCCAGTCGATCCAACCGAACGCTGAGCGATGCGATGCCGAGGTCGTCGAGGCGGGCAATGGCGGGGGCATTGGCAGTCGTATGGTAGAACACGACCAGGTCGGGCCGCCGGGCCACCACGACCTCGAGATTGGGATCGAGTCCGTCGCCCACGCTGGGTACCGCCTGGGCCTCGGGCGGGTATGCGCTCCATCGCGTGCGGCCAACGAGGCGTTCGCCCTCCCCGAGCGCAAACAGCAGCTCGGTCAGCGACGGCGACAGCGAGACGATGCGTTGTGGTGGGGCAGCGAGCCGCACGGGGTGGCCGGCGTGATCCACCACGGTGGTTCCCTCGCGTCCGTCAGCGCAGGCGAGGGCCAGCAGCGCCGCCAGGAGGGCGAGCTTAGGGGCGAACGACAAACCCGCTCACGCTGTCTCGGCCGACGCAGAGTGAGCGGACGCTATCACGGTGATGCTGATGCGCATGTCCACCTACCCCCCCGCGAGGGATGCGTGTGGTGGTGCGAGCGCGTGGCGTCTCCTGGCTTCGGACAACTGGCTCGCCTTCCCGGTTTCCCAGTGGCGATGCTGAGCCAGCCGATCGTGTCCGTTACAGTGGCGGGGCCGCGCCGGACTTACACCGGTCTTCCGCCGTCGCGATCGCGACGATGGCCAATGCCTACTGCGTCGTAGTCTAGTGCGGCGCCGAAGGCGGCGCCAGGGCGGCCGAAAGCCGGGCTTTCAGCTCCGCCCGACGCGCGCGATAGGTCTCCTCGTCCATGGAGCCACGGCCCGCGTCGAGTGCTGCGATCTCGGCCGCCAGCGCCGCCGGGTCGGCAGTAGCGGTCGCCGATGACCGCCTCACACGACCCCACCACAGGGCGAAGACGCCGACCAGCACAACCGCAGCGATGGGGACGAGAATCCACACGACGGACGGTCCCTGGTCGCGTCCGGCCCCGAATCGCACGACGACCACCCCACCAGGTCCCACTGACTCGGCCCCGTAGCGTCGCAGCGGCGTCCCATCGAGGTCTTCCACGCCGCGGAGGGTCAGGGCGGGCGCGTCGAGCGACGCCAGGCTGTCTTCCAACAGCACGCTGAAACGTTCGATCGGCTGATCGATCGCGATCGCCATCGTGTCCACATCCAGCGCCAACAGGTACCCGACCAGCACCTGCCGCTCGCCGGGCGAGATCGGCGCGAACACCGCGAGGGTGTCGTCGCGATACTCGATCCCGTCCGACCCGAGGTCCGTCAGGCCGATCTCGAATTCGCGGGCGAGCGGCGTGATGGCCGTCTGCCACACGGGGGAGACAGAGTCCACCGCCACCCGTGTGTGGCGCCCGCGGTTGACCAGGACGAAGAGTTCCACCACACGTCGGCCGCTCTGGTCCGGACGACGCACGAGCACGTGCCGTTCGGCAATGGCGATCGGCGCGCCGGTTGCCGACGTGTCGTAGACGACCAGCGGAGGAACCGTTTCCGTGCCGGAGCGTGGCAGCTGAAACGGCTCGCTGAAGTATCCGACGCTCTGGTGTTCGACACTGGTCAGGTAGGTGGCCGACGTGTCGCCGGACGCGATCCGGATCACGTACCGACCGGCGCGATCGGTCCGCTGCGAATCGACCGCCGCCCCGTCCGCGGGCCCCACGGCATGCAGCACCACCCACCGTCCGGCGAGCGTGGTCGAATCATCGCCGACCACGCGGACCACGCTCCCGGTGACGCGAACGCCCTGGGCTTCGACGATCTCGCCGCACCCCAGGGCGATCAGTGACCCGAGGAGGAACCTACGGTGTAAACTTGCCGAAATCTTCGGGGTCCAGGTTTTCGAGATACGAGCGGAGCGAATCGGCATCCAGATCGCCCGACTCGGGCGTCATGGGCTCGACCGTATCGATACTCGTCAGCTCCAGCAGGGAGTCTTGCGTGAAGATGGGCGCCTTCAGACGAAGCGCGACCGCGATGCTGTCCGACGGTCGGGCATCGATGTGGATGACGTGATCGTCGCGGTGCAGGTGCAACTCGGCGAAGTACGTGTTCTCCTTGACCTGCGAGATGAACACCCGCGACAGGGTCGCGCCGAGCCCGATCACGATCTGCTTGACGAGATCGTGTGTCAGCGGCCTGGCAAACTTCACTCCGGCAAGTTCCATCGCAATCGCGCTTGCCTCCGCCGGGCCGATCCAGATGGGCAGGACCCGCTCACCCTCCTTCTCCTGGAGGATGACCACCGGGGTGTTGGTGGCGCGATCGAGACCGAGATGGGCGACCTTGACTTCGATCATCGAGCCTCACGTACCGGCATCCCACGACGCCAGGTACTTCTGCTGTGCCGGCGTCAGGGTATCGATCTCGATGCCCATCGACGCGAGCTTCAGTTCCGCGACCCGCCGATCGATTTCGACGGGAACGCGATGCACCGCCTTCCCGAATGTACCCGCATGCGCCACGAGATGCTCGGCGGCCAGGGCCTGGTTGGCGAACGACATATCCATCACGCTTGCCGGGTGCCCCTCAGCCGCGGCGAGGTTGATCAGGCGACCCTCGCCGAGCACGAACAGGCGCTTGCCATCGAGCAACCACTCGTCCACGAATCCCCGGACCCGCCTCGGGCCCTTCGCGACTTTGGCGAGGTGCTCCAGGTCGAGTTCCACGTTGAAATGTCCGGAATTGGCGATGATCGCGCCGTCCTTCATGAGACGCATGTGCTCGACGCGGATCACGCTCGTGTTCCCCGTGAGGGTGACGAACAGGTCACCGATCCGCGCGGCCGCCGCGATGGGCATGACGCGATAGCCGTCCATGCGCGCCTCGAGCGCCCGGAGGGCATCCACCTCGGTGACGATCACGTCGGCCCCCGCCCCGCGCGCCCGCATGGCCACGCCGCGCCCGCACCAGCCGTAACCACCCACTACGACGGTCGACCCGGCCAGCAGCATGTTCGTGGCGCGGAGGATGCCGTCCACGGTCGACTGCCCGGTGCCGTAGCGGTTGTCGAACAGGTGCTTGGTCTGCGAATCGTTGACCGCGATCACCGGGAACTGCAGCACCCCCTCGTCCGCCATGGCGCGCAGACGAATGACACCGGTCGTGGTCTCCTCCGTCGAGCCGATGACATGCGCCACGACGTCCTGCCGTTCCTTGGCGCTCAGGCCCTCGACCCAGCGACGCACCGGGGCTTCGAGATCGTCGAGCCGCTCGAGGGCAATCATGTGCAGTGCGCCGACCAGGTCGGCACCGTCGTCCATAGTCACATCGGGCTGGTGGACGAGTGCGGCCAGAATGTGCTCGTAGTACGTGGTCTTGTCCTCCCCCTTGATCGCAAAGACCTTGATCCCGTGGTCTCGCACGAGGTGTGCGGCCACATCGTCCTGCGTGGACAAGGGGTTGGACGCGCAGAGCGCCACGTCGGCGCCGCCCGCCTTCAGGGTGATCGCCAGGTTGGCCGTCTCGGTGGTCACGTGGAGACACGCGGAAAGCCTTTTCCCCTTCAGTGGGCGCTCTTTCTCGAAGCGCGCCCGAATCTGCCGGAGCACAGGCATGAACTGCTCCGCCCACTCGGTCCGGCGCCGGCCCTCGTCCGCGAGCGCGAGGTCTTTGACGTCGCTGGGGATGTCGGTCAGGGTCGTCTTGGCAGTCACGAGTCGTCGAAGTCGCTGGTTAAGGTTGGTGTGCAGTGGACCAGTGTGGCGTCACGCCGCGTTCTTGACCGCTTCGCGCAGGTCGGCGCTTCGCGTCGGATCCTCCCAGGTGAAGAGCCGAACATGCCTGCCGTGGGCCTCCACCGTTTGCGGCGTGCGGCCGAAGTGGCCGTACGCGGCGGTAGCCTGATAGATGGGGTTGAGGAGATCGAGTGAGGCGACGATCCCACCGGGCGTCAGGTCGAACACGGACCGGACGCCGGCCTCGAGCACATCGTCGGGCTCCGCGCCCGTTCCGAACGTGTCGATCATGATCGAAACCGGCTCCTTCACACCGATGGCATAGGCGAGCTGCACCTCACACCGACGGGCCAATCCCGCAGCGACGACCGTCTTGGCCACCCATCGAGCGGCATAGGCCGCCGACCGATCGACCTTGGAGGGATCCTTCCCGCTGAAGGCGCCGCCCCCGTGGCGCGCGGCCCCACCGTACGTGTCGACGATGATCTTGCGACCGGTGAGGCCGGCATCACCCTGCGGGCCACCCACCACGAAGCGGCCCGTGGGATTGATGAACAGCTTGACGTTGGCCGTGTCCAACGGGTATTCGCTCAACACGCTCCGGATGATCTCTTCCCTGACGCCCTCACGGATCTGTGCATCAGAAACCGAGTCGGCATGTTGCGTCGAGACCACAACCGCCCGCACGGCAACGGGACGGCTGTCCGCGTATTCGACGGCCACCTGGCTCTTGCCATCCGGCCTGAGCCACGGCAACACACCCGTCTTGCGTGCGTCGGCCAGCCGTTTGGTCAACCGGTGGGCGAGCATGATGGGCATCGGCATCAGCTCCTGCGTCTCGTCGCAGGCGTAGCCGAACATCATCCCTTGATCGCCCGCGCCACCCGTATCCACACCCCTGGCGATGTCCGGGGACTGAGGATCGATGGCCGTGAGCACCGCGCACGTCTTCGCATCGAAGCCGAATGAGGCATCCGTGTACCCGATGCGCTCCACCGTGGAGCGCACCAGATCCGTGATGCTGAGCTGCGCCGACGACGTGATCTCTCCCGCCAAGACGACCATGCCGGTCGTCACGAGGGTTTCGCAGGCCACCCTGGCCTTCGGGTCGTGCGCCACAATCCCGTCGAGAATCCCGTCCGAGATCTGGTCGGCCATCTTGTCGGGGTGCCCTTCGGTCACGGATTCCGACGAAATGATGTATCGAGTGGGGGTCATGCGGTTCGCGCCGTTAGAGCCGTCCGGTGGAGAAGCTTCTCAACCTAGCGGAGCCCACCATGGTGGGCAACCGCCCGCCCTTGACGAGCTCGACGTCCACGAATTCCGCGAGCCCGCGCTCGAGGATCGCCTCGGCTTCATCTTTCGTGGGTGCGAGCAGCGCGGCGTTCGCCGCCGCAGCCGCGCCGTCGACATCCACCTGACGGATGATCCAGCGCACGAGCGGGAGTGACGGCGGGGACACGCTGAGGACCCGGTAGCCGAGGCCAAGCAGGAGGAAAGTCGAGATCGGGTCGGACGCCATCTCGCCACACACGCTGACTTCGACACCGGACCGCGCTGCCCCGTCGGCAATGCGCTCCAGGAGCTGCAGCACCGCTGGGCTGTGCGGGGTGAAGCGGTCGGCCAGTCTGGCATTGCCGCGATCGAGCGCCAGCGTGTATTGCGTCAAGTCGTTGGTCCCGATGCTCATGAAATCGCACCGGTTCGCGAACTGATCCACGAGGATGGCCGCGGCGGGTGTTTCGATCATCACGCCGAGCGGGATCGAACCGGCCGCCGGAATGCCATCCCGCTCGAGCTGTCGGGCCGACTCCGCGACGAGTTCCTGGGTGTAGGTGATCTCCTCGAGTTGCGTGACCATCGGGATCAAGAGCCGCACGTCGCCGTGGAGTCGCGCCCGGAGCGCCGCGCGGATCTGCGCCCGAAATAGCTCTGGGTGGTCGAGACAGACCCGGATGGCCCGCCACCCGAGATAGGGATTGGCTTCGGGCGCGGTCCGGAATGCCGCGGGAAATTTGTCGCCACCCAGATCGTACGTCCGCACCACCACGGGATGACCCGGAAAGCTCTTGGCCACATGCTCGAAGTACGAGGCCTGCTCGTCCTCGGTCGGGAGATCCGTGCGACCCAGCACGAGGAACTCGGTGCGCAGCAGCCCGACCCCTTCGCCACCGTGGTGCACGGTGCCGTCCAGTTCCTCGGGCAGATCGACGTTGCCGCGAAGCGCCACCCGCCGCCCATCGAGCGTGACGGCCGGCAGTCCCACCACCTCTTCGAGCTTGCGGTCCAATTCGACGCGCAACCGCTCGGTGGCCTCGGCCGCCGCCACTTCTTCCGCGGTCGGCGTGAGGAGCACGATGCCGTGCGTTCCGTCCAGGATCACCGTCATGCCGTCCTGAATGCGATCGAACCCCTCGATCACTCCCATGACGCACGGGATGCCGAGGCTGCGCGCCAGGATGGCGGCATGCGCGGTGCGTGCACCCTCGGCGCTAGCGAGCCCGGCGACGTCCTCGCGTTCGAGCTGCACCGTGAGTCCCGGCGTGAGCTCTCTGGTGAACACGATCGTCGGCGTCTCTTCGATCCGCGGGATCTCGTCGCCCACCGACCGACCCATGAGGTGATTGAGGACCCGCACCTGAATGCCGGAGAGATCGGCCACGCGTTGGCGCAGCTGAAAGCTCGACGACTGGGCCCACATCGCCCGCATCTCGAGCGTCTTGAATTCGAATGCGCGTTCCGCTGACAGATGGTTGTCGCGAATGAGGATTTCCACTTCGCGCAGGAATTCGGGATCCTGGAGCATGAGGATCTGGGCGTCGAAGATCTTGGACTCCTCAGCGCCCGCCCGTTCCCGCGTGCGGACGCGCAGATCCTCCAGCAACACGTGGACGGCGGCGAGGGACTCGCGCAGGCGCTCGATCTCCCCCGGGACTTCGTCCGCCGTCACAAAGCTCCGCGTCACGGTCGGGAGCTCCCAGTGCACGACCCGAGCCGTGCCGATCTTGATCCCCGGAGCGACTCCGACGCCCTTCAGGAGGCGCGACTCCGTCATCGCTCCACGTACTCCCGCGTCAGGCACTGGGCCAGCGCTTCAATCGCGTCGTGCGCGTCCTCGCCCTCGGCACGAACCGTCACGGTGCTCCCGAACTCCGCCGCGAGCGTCATCACACCCATGATGCTCTTACCGTTCACCCAGACGCCGTCCTTCCCCAACGAGATCTCCGACCGGAACTTCGCCGCCACCTTCACGAACTCTGCCGCCGGGCGGGCATGGAGGCCGAGGCGATTGCGAATCCTCGTCGTGCGTTCGATCGTCATGACAGCCACCCCACGAGCAAGGCGACTGCCGCCGCCACGAGTCCGAATCGGAGCCCGCGAAATGCGGGCAGAATCCACTGCGCGAACGCTACGCCGAGCGCACCCACCAGCGCGATGCTGAGCTTGGTCTCCAGAACATAGTCGCGTGCCAGCCATCCCCCCAATACCGGAATGGCCAGACCGACGAGCAAGGCACCGAGCGGACCGAGGACGCGCATACCGCGCTTGATGCCCTTGGCCGTCAGGGCCTGGGCCACGTCCTTCCCACGGCGCCAGCCTTCACGCAACGCCCACGAGCGCAGCGTGAGGTGCACGACATTGTAGCCGAGCAAGAAGACGACCGCTCCGGCGACCGGCGAGATCTGTGCCGCCACGAGCAGCCCCAGGCCCACCGCAGCCGGCATGGCCCCCGCCCAAATGAGCTTGTCGCCCACCGAACCCAGTGGACCGATTAGCGCGTGACGCAGGCGCTCCACTTGGTCCGCGGGCAGACCATCCTGCTCGGCCCGCGCCACGGCGCCGACGGCCATCCCTGCGAGGTACGGATGCGCGTTGAAAAAGCGGACCGCGCGCCGCATGGCCGCCTGGTACGCCTTTCCGCCACGGCCGCCTGGCAAGGTCCGCAGCAGCGGTTCCACCGCCCACGCCCATCCGACGCCGACCATGCGATCGTAGTTGAACGACGCCTGCATCAGGAACGTCCGCAACCAGCTCGTACCCAGACCCGGCGTCATAGACTGAACGTCCATATCACACCCGCGATCAGGCCGAGGCCGAACCACCGCACGGTGACGGTTTGCCCGACGGCCCGGAGCACGCCGGCAGTGGCGGCCCCGAGACCGGCACCAATGACGACGATCCCCACCAGGACGGCGCCGCGCACTTCCGAGATAGGGGGCCAGCGATAGACCACCCAGGCCAACAGCAGTCCTCCTACCGTGAGGGTAGCGGACCGGACCACATCCCGCCCCAGCCCACGCAAATGAAAGGCCGTGACGGCGCGAGACGTTCCGGCATCCAGCGCCTCGCGATGTCGCCCAACGTCCCGCGTGTTGGCCTGCCGCACCAGGAACATCATCCACTCACCCACGTAGGCCACGATGAGCCCGGCGCATACGGCCAGTCCCGTACCGAGGGCACCGGGTGCGCCCGCTGCCGTCGCCGCGGCGGCCACGGCACCCACGCCGTAGTCGGGATACCGCACGCCCCCAATGGGCAGCACGTCGAGCGCAAACAGCTCGAGAATGGCCCCGACCGTGCCGCCGGCCAGCGGGTCCCCCAGGATCGCACCCGCCACCGTCCCGGCGACGAGCGGTCGTGCCAGCATGAACTGCCCCACACTGACCAGATCGAGGCCAACGACGGTCCCCCAAACGACGAGCCATCCCCATTCCGGCGTCACGTCCAACTCTCCAACGGGACAGGATGGGTGGTCGGCACGTCCTGCGCAGTGACGTCGACGCCGCGCTCGCGGAGCTGCCGAAGCTGCACCAGCTCGTCGGGCGAGAGATAGACAAACGCAAGCCGTTGGGTCCGCCCGCCACCCTCGTGCAGCCCACCGACGTTGATCTTGCGAATCACATCCGTGCCTTCACAGATCCGGACCACGGTATCGACGCGCCCTGCGAGAAGGATGGTCTTGGTGGGGTCGGCATTCCAATCCCGGATGGCTTCGACCGCCTCGTCGACGGAAGCGAACTCGACGGCGACGTCGCTCGGCACACCGAGGGTGTACAGCTCCTGCTCCCAGCTGTTGGATCGCACGTCGTCATCGACGAGCACGATGCGCTTCACACCGAGGTGTTGGACCCAGCCCACCACCACCTGACCGTGAATGAGCCGGTCGTCGAGGCGGGTCAGGACGATGCTCATCCCGCCGATACGGTCACGGATCGAATCGCCCGCGTGCCGGCGGCGACGGCTCGCTCGGCCGCTTCGGCGGGCGTGAGATCCCGATGAAACGCGAAGTCGAGCAGCATCGGCAGATTGACCCCCGCGACCACGGCAACGTCGGGCCGGGCCCGCAGCTCCGAGAGTGCTGCATGGAGACAGCTGCCACCGGGCATGTCCACGAACACGATCGCCGGACCGGGGCCGACTGCGCCGCCGATGTCGGCGCAGAGCCGGTCAGGGGACGCACCGGTGTTCGTGATGGCAACGATCCCGCTCGTGTCTCCGGCGATGGCCTGCACCGCGTCGATCAAGGCCGTCGCAATCCCCGCGTGCGACACGATCACGGCTCGGAGCTGCTCACTCATAGTCCTCGGCCAGGTACTCCCGGAGTTCCGCCTGTTCGACCAGACGTTGAATGAGGCGGTCGTTGAACTGCCGCGCCGCGTCCACTCCGCTGTACCGTAACAGGTGGTTCATGGCCACCACTTCGCAGATCACCGTCAGGTTCTTGCCTGGATTGAGCGGGATGGTCACCAGGGGCAGCTGGACACCGAGGATCGTCGTGGTGCGTCCATCCAGACCCGTGCGCTCCACGTCCTGCTGCGCGCTCTCCCAGTCCTGGAGCTCCACGACCACCTCGATCCGTTTCTGCTGCCGCACGGACCGGACACCGAACAGCGCCATCACGTCGACGAGGCCGATCCCGCGGATCTCCATGTACCGATGCGCCAGCTCGTGGGCCTGCCCGATCAGGATGCCCGCGCCGCGCAGGCAGATATGCACGACGTCGTCGGCGACCAACCTGTGCCCTCGCTCCACGAGGTCGAGCACGCATTCGCTCTTGCCGATGCCCGACCGACCGATGAACAGGAGACCCACGCCATAGACGTCGGCCATCGAGGCGTGCACCTGCGTGGCCGGCGCGAACATCTCGGTCAGGTAGGACGTGATCCGGCGATAGAACTCCGCAGTGCCAAGTTGCGACCGTAGCACCGCGATGCCGCGATCGTGTCCCAGGGCCACCAGCTCGGGTGGCACTTCCTGCCCCTTCGAGACGAACACACACGGAAGCTCGTAGCTCATGAAGGTTTCGAGCGCCCGCTTGCGATCCTGGGCCGTGAGAGACGCCAGGTATGCGATCTCCGTCTCGCCCAACACGTGGAGCCGCTCGGACACGAAGCGGCGCGTGAACCCTGCCAGCACGAGCCCTGGGCTCGACACCTCGGCGACCGTGACTTCGCGGCCGAATCCCGCGTCGCCGGTGAGCACCTCGAGCTTGAGCGAGTCCCCCTTGCGCTCCAGGATGTCGCGGATACTGAGCGGGGACATGTCGACCTACGCCGGCCCTCGCACGGGCCGACCCGAGTTCTTGTCCAGCTGGTTGCGCAACTTGTCCCCGACCCGATCCAGGGCCGAACGGAAATCCTCGGCTTCCGCCGAGGCAATCTTCACCTGACCGCGCGGGAGGTAGAGCTGAATCTCGACCACTTTCCGTCCATGGTCGGCATCGAACACGATTTCGGCCCGCTGCGGTCGGTGCGCCGCCTTCGCGACCTTCCCGACCATCGTTTCGGCTCGCGCCCTCAGCTCATCGGAGATCTCGCAGTGACGTGCGGTCACGATGATTCGCATGGCTCGCTCACTCCTTCCCCCTGTGGGGGGCGTTGCGAACTGTCTCGTGCAGGTGTGCCTCGGTGTCATCGGCGGCCCGGTCCCACGATAGGGTCTCAGCAAATCTCCGGCCGCCGCGTCCGAGGCGATGGACCAACTCCAAATCGCCGCTCAGGCGTCGCAATGCGTTCGCTAGGGCCTCCGGATGGTTGTGGGGAACCAGTATTCCAGTTTCATCGTTGAGGACGGACTCGCGCAAGCCGGGGCTGTCGGAGGCCACCGCCGGGGTCCCGCAGGCCGCCGCCTCGACGTTCGTAATTCCCCAGCCCTCCTTGGGCGACGGGAACACGACCGCCCAGGCTTCCCGCAGCAGGCGGAGCTTCTCGGCTTCACCGATGAAGCCGAGGAAGCGCACGCAGTCCTCCAAACCGAGCCGCCGGACGATCCGCTCCAGGCGGGACCGGTCGTCCCCCGACCCGGCGATCTCGAATCGGATGGCTGGCACCTGCCGACGGGCCAGCGCGACCGCCTCCAGGGCCACGTCGAGTCCTTTGTAGCGCTTGAGGCGACCGACGTATGCGAAGGTCGGTACCGACCGCCGGGCAACGGTCACATCCGGCGTATAGGTCGTGGCGTCCACTCCGGGATAGATCACCCGCACGGCGGCCGCCGGTACCCCGCGCGCAACCAGGTCGTCCCGTGTGCTCCTGCTGATCGCATGGAACGCGGAGCGCCGATACACCCGCGGAATCGGCCGTTCGGCGAGCCACACGATCGAGGCCACGGGCCAGGATGCCTCACGGAAGACGGTCGTACCGAAGAGGTGCGGTACAATCACATACACCGGTCGGGTAGTGAGCGTCGGCACAAAGAGCGGCAGCTTGTTGACGTCCTCGACGACCACCTCGTATGCCCCGTCGCTAAGGAGACGCCGGATGTGCCGGCGCCCGACGGCCGCGAAGGTGTGCCGGCCCGCGTAGCGCCGCACGTCGATCCCGTCGAGCGTGGCGCGGGGTTTGGCGCCGCGCCAGCCGGAGGCGACGAGCGTGACCGCGTGACCGCGCGCCACCAAGCGGCGGAAGATCTCGAAGAAATGCACCTCCGCGCCTCCCGCCTGCGGGTTCTCCCGATCCAGCCAGTTGACGGCGAGGATCCTCACAGCCGACCCACGCGACGGGCGAGCGCATCCAACACACCGTTCACGAATGCCGGTGCCTTGTCGCCGGCAAACCAATGGGCCAGGCGAACCGCCTCGGAGATAACCACACGAGGCGGTGCCCGGTCGGTCAACAGCTCGTACAGCGCCAGGCGCAGGATGGACCGCTCGATCACCCCAACGCGCTGAGGGCGCCAGTGCTCCACGGCCGCCGCGATTTCCTCGTCGAGTCGAGTGACGTCCGCGGCGACGCCGCTCGCCAGCGGCTCCGCCCGCTCGACGGCTAGCCTCCGACGCGGCGCGCCGGCGACCAGGCCGACCACGACGGACCCCATCGGGGGCCGACCCTGCAACTCCCAGGCATATAAGAGCTGCAGGGCGCGCGCGCGTGTGCGGGTCTCAGGTCTGAGCACCCGGGCGGAACGGCGCAAGCGCCTTCAGCGTTTCGACCGCCGCACGCGCCGCTTCCTCTCCCTTGTTGCCGGCCTCGCCGCCGGCCCGGGCCAGTGCCTGCGCCAGCGTGTCGCAGGTGAGCAAGCCGAAGCCGATGGGGATGCCGAAGCGGGTCGAGACCGCCATGATCCCGTGGCTCGCCGTGTCCGACACGTAATCGAAGTGCGGGGTCTCTCCCCGAATCACGGCACCCAACGCGACGGCGAGCGCGTAGCGTCCAGTCTCGATCCCCCGCTGCAAGGCCACGGGCAACTCGAACGCCCCGGGGACCCATACGACGTCGATGCGGTCGTCCGGGAATCCCTCCTCGGCGAGCGCGGCGCGGGTGCCCTCGAGCAGGCGCCGGGTCACTCCCTCATTGAACCGGCTGACGACCACGAGCGCCCGATCTTCGGCGGGGGTCGCACGACGAGGATTGCCAGTCACGTCAGCTGGCAAAGAGGTGACCGAGCTTGTCGCGTTTGACCTTGAGATAGGCCCGGTTCTCGTCCGTGGCACTGGCGATCAGTGGAACGCGCTCGACGATCTCCAGCCCGTATCCATCCAGTCCGACCATCTTGCGCGGGTTGTTGGTCAGGACCCGGATCGAGCTCAGGCCGAGGTCGATGAGGATCTGCGCCCCAATCCCGTAGTCGCGGAGGTCCGGGGCGAACCCGAGGGCGCGATTCGCCTCGACCGTGTCGTGTCCTTTGTCCTGCAGTTCATAGGCCTTCAGCTTGTTCAGGAGGCCGATGCCGCGTCCCTCCTGATCCAGATACACGACCACGCCGGCCCCCTGC
Organism: uncultured Gemmatimonadaceae bacterium; assembly: GCA_964348385.1. Taxonomy (GTDB): domain Bacteria; phylum Gemmatimonadota; class Gemmatimonadetes; order Gemmatimonadales; family GWC2-71-9; genus JAOTVV01. The sequence continues at coordinate 372 of CAYGCN010000047.1, read as the reverse complement.
TCGACGATCAGCCGCATGGCGGCGTGGAGCTGCGGTCCACAGTCGCAGCGCGACGAACGGAACACGTCGCCGGTGAGGCACTTCGAATGCATCCGCACCAGGACGTTCTCCTGGCCTTCCACCTCACCGTACACCAACGCGACGTGCTCGTGCGCGTCGACGTCGTTCTCGTACCCGATGACGCGAAACTCACCGTGCGGGGTCGGCAGCCGGGCTTCGGCCGCGCGATGTACCAGTCGTTCGTTCTGCAGCCGGTACGCCACGAGTTGGGCAACGGTGACGAACGTGAGGCCATGCTCCAGCCCGAAGCGCTCGAGCTGCGGACGCCGCATCATGGTCCCGTCTTCGGCCAACACCTCGCAGATCACGCCG
>CAYGCN010000046.1:0-20469 GCA_964348385.1 uncultured Gemmatimonadaceae bacterium | reverse complement strand
CGCGACTTTGGGTTGCACCGGTTCGGCGCATCCGTTGCCGGGAACTTCAACGACATGGAGCTCGGGGAGGTCAATACGAGCCCACAGCTTCAGGGGAAGGAAGACATCTACTACGGGACGCGGGAGCAGCACTTCCTCCTGGCATCGGCCCCGGACACCAAGCTCGGTCTGACACTGGACTACGGGATCCGGAACGTGGACGCCACCGTCCGGCTCGTCCGGTTCGGCAAGGTCACGCTCATCGACTGGCTAGATACGCAAGACGTTTACGACGCGCGGCTGATCACCGACGTATCGCTGACGTATCTGCTCACGGGGAACGCGAGCCTCACGATTGGCGGTCACAACATCTTCAATCGCTACCCCACGCAGCAGGATACCGAGACCGAGACGGGCGGACTCTGGGACGCCGTGCAAATGGGCTTTTCGGGGGCGTACTACTACGCTCGCCTGAACTTCAAGCTCTGAGCTGCATCGATGCCGCGGGTGGGGGGGCCATGCGCCCCCTCACCATTTCCCGCCGGACGTATCCCCGCGATTGAAACGCACAAAGGCAATCGCGGCGGTGACCACGCCGATCGCGACGAGCAGGAGTAGATGTTCGATCGGCGTGTCACCGAACACTGCCCAACGGACAGGCCGGAAATAGCGGAATGGGGTACCCCACCGCAGCCACTCGAGCCAGGCCAAGCGCTCCCCGAACACATCCAGCAGATACAGACCGATCGCGAGGCCCATCGTGCGGGCGACCGCCGTGCCACGCCGGGGTGCAGTGGCGCCGAGCAGCAGCGTGATACCTGCGAACGACATCAGCAGCGCGGCGAGCCCTACCGCACTCATCGTGTATCGGGTCCATGGCAACTCGCCCGCTACGCTCACCGCGCGTAGACCGATCGCGACGCCGACCAGCATGGCACTCGGGAGCACGACGGTGCCAAGCAGGGCGACCGCCAACGCCCCGGCCAGGTACTGGTGGCGGGCGATTGGACGGGCGAGCACCAGATCCAGCGTGCCCGTCTCGCGCTCGCCGGCCGGGATGGTGCACGCCACCACCACGAAGGCGAGGGCGGCCATGACGACCGCCGGGTGCTGAAAGCCGAAGGCGACTGCGGCGCCGAAGGAAGCGAGAATGAGCTGGTCGCCGAAGATGCCTTGGACGGCAGGTGGCATCATCCGGACGATGCTCGCCACGCCTGGCCCCTGGTCGAGTGCCTCGGCGACCTGGAGGAATAGGACCTGCACCCCGGCGAGCGCCACGGTCATCACCGTCAGGAGTCGCGCCTGATGCCGAAGGTTGCGACGAAAGATGGCGGAGATCACCGCGGATCCTCCGACGGCGGGCGGTAGTACCGCGCGAACGCTTCCTCCAGGGTGGGCTCCGGAAAGACCAAATGGCGGACCTGATGGCGGGCGAGCACGGCGAGCAGGGGATCGAGCGGGCCGGCGACGAGGAGCTCGACGGCCTCGGGCTCCGCACGGGTGACCGTGATCCCGGGGAGGGACAGCTCGGCGAGGCGTGCCGGATCGGCGAATCGCACCACCGCCTTGCGAACCAGCGACTGCCGCATCACCTGGACGCGTTGCACCGTCACGAGACGGCCATCACGCAGGATGCCGACGCGGGTGCACGTGCGATCGACTTCGGTCAGGACGTGCGAGGAGTGGAACACGGTCCGTCCGGCCTGTCCGGATTCCATCAATAGGTCGAGCACCGCCTCTCGCACCAGCGGGTCGAGGCCGGTCGTCGGTTCATCGAGCACCAAGAGGCCGGGATCGTGCTGGAATGCAGCCACCAGGCCCAGCTTCTGCTTCGTGCCTCGTGAGTACTCCCGGATCACGCGTCCGAGATCGGCGTCCGCGAGGCCGAGCCGCTCGCACAGCTCCGCGAGCCGCTGCGGGCGAGTCGGCGACGCGCCGGGGGGGCGCAAGGCGTCGAGGAAGTCGAGCATGGCGCGACCCGTGAGGCGCTCGTCGAGCGCCAACTCCCCCGGCAGGTATCCCACCGACTGTCGGGCACCCGGCACTCGGGGTGATCGGCCGAACACGTGCACCTCGCCTCGTGTGGGACGGAGCAGGTCGAGCAGCAAGCGAATCGTTGTGGTCTTGCCGGATCCGTTGGGGCCCAGGAAGCCGAACACCTCGCCCGGCTCCACGGTGAAGTCGAGTCCGTCGACGCCCACGGTATGGCCGTAGTGCTTGGTGAGATCTCGAGCGGTGATGACCGGGGCCGCGGCGAACATGGGTAGAGCATATCGCCACCGGGCACGGGGAAGCCAGAGTCGGCTGAAGACGACTGGAGGCTCGGAATCGGCGCGGGTGGTCCCTTACCGCTCGTCGGCCCGAAGCACCCAGCCGTCCGGATCGATGGCCACCTCGACGCCCTCACCCACCGGAATGCGTGCCGATCCGTCCGGCATCTCCACCCGCCGGGTCACGCCGCCCACGCGAACATCGATGGGCATCGGGAATGGCAGACCGTTGGGCACGTCCCACGTCAGCTCCAGCTCGGTCGCCGAGCGTCGGGAACGGAGTCTCGGCAGCGGCGCCTGGCGAACGTAGACCTCGAAAAACCAGTCCAGGCGCCGGCCGGCAAAGCGGTTCACGTGCAGCACGAGCTCGTCGGTGCTCGTCAGTCGGCACTGGCAGCTCCCGGTGGCCTCGGCCGCCGCCGGCCGGGGATACGTCCAGCGTCTCAGCATCGTGAAGAAGGCCTCGTCGCCGAGCAGATAGCGCAGCGAGTGCAGCACGAGGGCGCCCTTGTAATAGATGTCGCCCGTGTACGCCTGGTGGCTGGTCAGGACGTCACGGGGTGCCACGGCCTGGCGGTTGGCCACTCGGCTGCGATACACGGTCAGCAGCTCTCGGGCCTTGTGCCGGCCGAGCCGCGACCCGGCGTACAGCGGCTGCGCGTACGAGGCGAACCCCTCGTTCAGCCACAGGTCCTGGAACCCCGTCGGGGTGATCTGGTTGCCGAACCACTCGTGCGACAGCTCATGCTGGTGCAGCCCGTCGAATCCCCAGTCGATGCCGGCCATCGCGTCATTTCGGAAGTTGGCGCCGTAGGCGATGATGGTCTGATGCTCCATGCCGAGGTAAGGCGTTTCCGCGATCCCGTACTTGTCCGCCCAGAACGGATACGGTCCCACGAGGTCCTCGAGGTGTCGCATGTGTTCCAGGAACTCCGGCAACGCTCGTCGGGCACGCTCGGCGTTGTGTCGGAGCACCCAGAACGTGACGGGTACCGTATCACCGGCGACGTTCGCGTACGGCTCGACCACCTCAACGTACGGGGCGATGTTGAGGCTCACGCCGTAGTTGTTGATGGGGGTGGACACGAACCAGTGGAACGTGCGGCCGGCGGGTGACTCCGAGATCGATCGGAGTCGCCCGTTGGTCGCGACCACGAGGGGTCGCTCGGCCGTGATGTGCAGCGCCATCGAGTCGGGCTCATCAGAGAGGTGGTCTTTGGTGGGCCACCAGAGATCTGCGCCGAACATCTCGCACGACACCGTCACCCACGGGAGCCCGTCCGGCGTCTCGGCCCAGATGAAACCGTCGAAGCCACCGCGTCGCACCGCCCGCGGCTTGCCCGCGTACGCGACCCGAACGGCCAGGCGCTCCCCCACACGGTATTGCCGCGGCAAGGTGATCCAGAGCTGCCCACCGCGGCGTTCGTGGCGGAGGCCCACACCTTCGAGGCTCGTCTCCGCGACCCGGAACACCGTGTCGAGGTCCAGTACCATCACCTCGAGTGGGCTCACCACGTCGGCGTGCACGACGACCGCTCCGGTGATGGAGCTGTCGTCCGGGGTCACGGCGACGGCGAGGTCGTAGAATCGCACGTCGTAGGCCGCCTGCTCCGGCGGCAGCGGCCCGCCCGACATGCGCGGGTCCGTCTGGGTCCGAGCGGGGTGCCATCCCACGGCCATCAGCATGGCCACCAGCGTGGTGGCGCGTGCGTGGAGCATCGATCCTCCTCCCAACGGTGTCTTGCCGCTGTATCGCAACGTTTCCTATTGTATATCCTGGTCCAATCTCAGGGGACCGCCATCAGGAGGATCGGCGTGCGCCGTATCGGGTGCCTTCACCATTGGGGGATGACCTGCCACCGACGTCGTGGCTGGCGCTCGGGCGTCGGCAGCGGCGCCGGGCCAGGGACGGTTTTCCGCTTGGCAGTGCTGATGCTGGTCGTGTCCTGCGCTCGTGCTCCGGAACCGCGGTGGTGGAAGGGCAACCTCCACACGCACTCCTTATGGAGTGACGGAGACGATTACCCCGAGATGGTGGTCGATTGGTACAAGCGACACGGCTACGCGTTTCTCGCGTTGTCGGATCACAACGTGTTGGCGGAGGGCGAGCGGTGGATTGCGGTGACCGACGCCGCGGGTGGTGCCCCGAACCTGGATGCGTACGTCGCCCGTTTTGGCCGTCACTGGGTGGAGGAGCGGGAGGAAGAAGGGAGGCGGCTGGTTCGACTCAAGACGTTGGACGAATACCGCACGCTGTTCGAAGAGCCGAGCCGCTTCCTGGTCCTGCAGAGCGAAGAGATCACCGATCGATTCGAGACGAAGCCCGTCCATGTCAACGCGACGAACATCGTTGAGCGCATCGAGCCTCGGGGCGGGGGCAGCGTGCTGGAGGTCATGCAAAACAACGTGGATGCCGTGTTGGAGCAGCGTCGCCGGACGGGGAGACCCATGATTCCACACATCAACCATCCGAACTTCGGGTGGGCCGTCTCGGTGGAGGACCTGGTCCGTCTGGAGCGGGAGCGCTTTTTCGAGGTGTACAACGGTCATCCGGCGGTGCACAACGAGGGAGACTCCCTCCGACCGAGCACCGAGCGCCTGTGGGATATCGTCCTGGCCGAACGGGTGCGCGCCGGTCGCGAGCTGATGTACGGTCTCGCCGTCGATGACGCGCACAACTATCGGACACTGGATTCGGCGCACAGCAACCCGGGCCGAGGGTGGGTGATGGTCCGCTCGTCCCTCCTGCAGGGCGACTCGCTGCTCGCCGCATTGGAGCGCGGGGACTTCTACAGCACCACGGGCGTCGTGTTGGATGCCGTGTCGGTGACCGGAGACGGGGTGTCGGTCCGGGTCGCCCCGGAGGAAGGGGTGACGTACACGATCCGGTTTATCGGGACGCGGTCCGGCTACCCACGCCGCGAACCCCTCGAAGCGGTGGGAGACAGCGCCATGGTGCAGTATCGATATGATGCGGCGATTGGATCGGTACTCGCCGAGGTCGTCGGCACGTCCGCAACCTATCCGTTTGCTGGTGACGAGCTGTACGTCCGCGCCAAGATCACCTCGTCCAAGCTGAAGGTGAATCCGTACCGTCCTGGCGAGGTAGAAGTGGCGTGGACCCAGCCGGTGCGGCCGGCACGCCGCTGAACCGGTCACGCCCGCCGAGTCACGAAGCCCGCAGGCCTCCCAAGAGCAGGTCACTCACCGGTTCCGCGCGGGAGCCCAAGCGGGTGTTCTTGTGTGAGAGCACCCAGTCGGTGCCCATCTCGTCCAGCACCCCGAAGATCACCTTCGCGGTGAGCAACGCGTCGGCCTCCGGTCGGAAGACGCCTTCGTCTTTCCCCTGCTGCACCACGCCTGCGATGAGCGCCAAGTAGTCTCGGATCCGACTCCGGGACAGCAGCTCCAGTACGTGGACGGTGTGGCGGAACTCCACTTGGAAGATTATGGCAAGGTCGCGGTTTTCACCTAGCAGGGACAGGTGCAGGGCCACGATCCTGCGGAGCTTTTCTTCGGCACCTGCGCCGTGCTCGTCCACGATACGTTGCGCCTCCCCGATGAAGCGCTGCATGGCCCGCTCGAAGATCGAGACGAGAACGTCTTCCTTGTTCTTGAAGTAGAGGTAGATGGTGCCGTCGGCCACGCCTGCTCGACGCGCGATCGTGGAGACCGTCGTGCCGTAATACCCTTGGCGGGCGATCTCCAATACCGCCGCGTCCAAGATCCGCTCGCGTTTGACCTCCCTGCGCGTGCTGCTCACGGGAACTCCTGGCCGGGTGTGGCAGTAACTGAATCAGTACTCAATCAGTCGCCGATCCAGACCCCCCCCCCGGAGTCGGGCCCTCGGCACCCACCCACACTAGTGGTTTTGCGCAACGAATGCAAAGGAACCCATGGAACGGACCGCGCGGTTGACACAACGTCACGGCGTCCCTAGTCTAATGAATAGATATTCAGTTTTTCCGGCTCGGGGGTGCCCATGAAGCGGCATGTTCGCAAGGTCGCCGTCCTTGGATCCGGCGTGATGGGCAGCGCCATCGCTGCGCACTTCGCCAACGCCGGCATTCCGTCTCTGGTGCTGGACATCGTCCCAAAGGAGCCCTCCGATGCCGAGAAGGCGGCAGGGCTCACGCTGAAAGATCGGGCCGTGCGGGATCGCATCGCGGTCGAGGCCGTGAAGGCGATGGCCAAGGCGAAGCCGGCCCCGCTGTATTCCGCCGATCGGCTGGGGTTGATCGAGACCGGCAACTTCGAGGATGACCTGCCCCGGATCGCCGACGCGGACTGGGTGGTGGAGGTTGTGAAGGAGGACCTGGCGATCAAGAAGCAGGTCCTTGCCAACGTCGCGCCGCATGTCGGTCCCGAGGCGGTGCTTTCGAGCAATACCTCCGGCCTGTCGCTGGCCGAGATGGCTGCCGTCCTTCCCGGCGATCTCAAGCCGAGGTTTCTCGGGACCCACTTCTTCAATCCGCCGCGGTACATGAAGCTGCTCGAGGTGATTCCGACGGCGGAGACGTCGCCGGACGTGCTGGCGTTCGTCGAGGCGTTTGCCACCTCGCGCCTGGGGAAGGGGATCGTGCCTGCTAAGGACACTCCCAACTTCATCGCCAACCGGATTGGTGTGCACGCGATGATGGTGACGCTGCGGGTCATGCAGGAGATGGGACTCACCGTCGAGGAAGTCGATGCGCTGACCGGGCCCACGATTGGCCGGCCCAAGACGGCCACCTTCCGGCTGGCGGACCTGGTGGGGCTCGACACGTTCCTGCACGTCGCCGACAACGTGCGGGACAATGCGCCCGGCGACGAGAGCCACGACATCTTCGAGGCCCCCGAGTTCCTGACCAAGATGGTGCAGAAGGGCCTCTTGGGTCGGAAGAGTGGTGCGGGGTTCTACAAGAAGGTGAAGGGAGCCGACGGCTCGACGATTCTCACCCTCGATCTGGAGACCCTCGAGTACCGCGAGGGGCAGAAGGCCAAGTTCCCGGAGTTGGAACCGCTCAAGTCCATCGACGATCCGGCCGAGCGTCTGAAGAAGCTGGTGTTCGGCAAAGGCCGGGCTGCCGAGGCGTCGTGGAAGATGCTGGCGGCGACGCTGTCGTACGCCGCGATGCGGGTCGGCGAGATCTGCGACGATGTCTCGGCGGTGGACCGGGCCATCCGCTGGGGGTTCAACTGGACGTTGGGGCCGTTCGAGGTGTGGGATGCGCTCGGTTTCCGTGCCGTTACCGAACGCTTGAAGAGCGAGGGGTACCCGATGGCTGCCTGGGTAGCCGCGCTGTACGACTCCGGGGCGCAATCGATCTACCGTCGTGAGAATGGGGCCCTGCACGCGCCGCGGGCCGAGGCAGGCGTGCTGGTGGAGGTGCCCGTCGATCGGCGCGTCGTGGACTTCGAGGTGCTGCGCGCGGCGGGCAAGGAGATTCGCCGCAACGCCGGGGCCAGCTTGTTGGATTTGGGCGACGGTGTCTTGGGCCTCGAGTTCCACTCCAAGATGAACGTGATCGGGCAGGACACGATCTCGATGATCATGACTGCCTGCAAGGAAGCTGAAGCCAACGCCCAGGCACTCGTCGTCGCCAATTGGGGTGAGAACTTCAGCGCCGGCGCCAACCTGATGCTGCTGTTGATGGAGGCCCAAGAAGGAAACTGGGACGAGATCGACGCGATCGTGCGGCAGTTCCAGGCGGCGACCGACCGGCTCGAGCAGTGTGCCGTTCCCGTCGTGACGGCGCCCCACGGCATGACGCTGGGTGGAGGGTGCGAGGTCACGATGGCGGGGAACGCCATCCGCGCTGCCGCCGAGACGTACATCGGCCAGGTGGAATTCGGTGCGGGCGTCGTGCCGGCCGGCGGAGGGTGCCTGCGCCTCTACCTGCGCAACCTGGCGCAGTTGCCTGACCCGACGGACATCTATCCCGCGCTGCGCAAGACCTTCGAGACCATCGGGATGGCCAAGGTCGCGACGTCGGCCGACGAGGCCCGGGACCTGGGGTTCCTGAGGGCGCAGGATACGTGGTCGATGAACGGTGATCATCGCGTCGCCGACGCCAAAGACCTGGCGCTGGCCATGGCCCGCGCGGGGTTCGAACCACCGCTGCCCGAGCGCGAGATCCCCGTCATGGGGAACGCCGGCATGGCGCTGGTCGAGTCGGTGCTCTTCAACATGGAAGAGGCGGGGTACATCTCGGCGCACGACCGCAAACTCGGTCGCGAGTTGGGGAAGGTGCTGTGCGGTGGAGCGGTGCCCGGCCCGACGACCGTGTCGGGGCAGCACATCCTCGATCTGGAGCGCGAGAGCTTTCTCAGGATGTGCGGCGAGAAGAAGACGCTCGAGCGGATGCACGCGATCCTCACCACGGGCAAGCCGCTCAGGAACTGACGGGAGGAGAGATCCATGCGAGACGTGGTCGTGGCTCTGGCGCTCCGGACCCCCGGTGGCCGGGCCAAGAAGGGAACCTTCCGACAGACGCGCCCCGACGACCTCGGCGCCGCGGTGATCCGCGCGATCCTCGCGAAGGCACCGAAGCTCGACCCGGCTCGGATCGACGACGTGATTCTTGGCTGTGCGATGCCGGAGGGCGAGCAGGGGTTGAACGTGGGACGTAACGTGGTGCTGCTCGCGGGGCTTCCTAACAGCGTGCCGGGTATGACGGTGAACCGGTTCTGTTCCTCGGGCCTCGAGACGATCAATCTCGGCGCAGCCGAGATTGCCCTCGGGCAATCGGACGTGGTCATTGCGGGCGGCGTGGAGTCGATGACGCTGGTTCCCATGGGCGGGGTCCGGTATCTCCCGAACCCGACGATGGCCGCCGAGGCGCCGGGAACCTACCTGAACATGGGGCTCACCGCGGAGCGGCTCGCCGAGCGTGACGACATCTCCCGGGAGGCACAGGATGCCTTCTCGTACCACAGCCATATGAAGGCGATCGCGGCCCAGAAGGCCGGGCATTTCGACACAGAGCTGGTGCCCGTCACCACGGCGGTAAGCGAGCCGGGTGCGAACGGTAAGCCGGCGGTGCGGGAGGTGGTGCTCGACCGTGACGAGGGTCCGCGAGCCGACACCACGCTCGAGGCACTGGCAAAGCTCAAGCCGGCCTTCAAGGCCGGCGGCACGGTAACGGCAGGCAACTCCAGCCAGATGACGGACGGCGCCGCTGGCGTGCTGCTCACGACCCCCGAGATCGCCGCTGAGCTGGGCCTCGAACCCCTGGCGCGCTGGGTGGGCTACGCCGTCGCGGGCGTCCCCCCCGAGATCATGGGGATCGGGCCCGTCAAGGCGGTACCCAAGGCGCTCGAGCGCGTCGGGCTCACCCTCGACGCGATGGACGTCATCGAGCTGAACGAGGCCTTCGCGGCACAGAGCCTCGCCGTCCTCAAGGGCCTCGGACTCGAAGCTGACGATGAGCGGCTCAACGCCAACGGTGGCGCCATCGCGTTGGGGCACCCGCTGGGGTGTACGGGGGCGAAGCTCACGGCCACCGCGTTGCACGAGCTGCGGCGCCGCAAGGGGACATACGCGATGGTCACGATGTGCATCGGCACCGGCATGGGTGCCGCGGGCATCTTCGAAGCCATGTGAGGTAGGAGGACACGATGCTCACCGAAACGACCCCGACCACGGGCGGTCAGTTCTTGCTGGACGAGACCGCGCCGGCCGATGTGTTCACGCCGGAGGATTTCGACGAGACGCAGCGCATGATCGCGAACACGGTGCGCGAGTTCGTGGAGCGGAGCGTGCTGCCACGTCGGGACGAGCTCGAGTTTCAAAAGAAACCGGAGCTCGGGAAAACCCTGTTGCACGAGGCCGGCGAGGCCGGCCTGCTGTCCGTGGATGTACCGGAGGCCTATGGGGGAATGGCCGCGTCGAAGGCCACCACGATGCTCGTCGCCGAGCGCATCGCCCGCGGGGGAAGCTTCGCGGTGACGCACGGCGGACACACCGGTATCGGCACGCTCCCCATCGTCTACTTCGGCACGCCGGAGCAGAAGAAGACATATCTGCCTCGGCTCGCAACCGGCGAGATCGTGGGTGCGTATGCGTTGAGCGAGCCCGGGTCCGGCTCGGACGCGCTTTCGGCCCGCACCACCGCTGTGCTTTCGAAGGACAAGACGCACTACGTGCTCAACGGCACGAAGCAATACATCACCAACGCCGGCTATGCCGACGTGTTCATCGTGTTCGCCAAGGTGGACGGTGAGCAGTTCACGGCGTTCATTGTCGATCGGGACACGCCGGGCCTCAGCATCGGCGCCGAAGAGAAGAAGATGGGGATTCACGGCTCCTCGACCTGTGCCGTGATCCTCGAAGATGCAAAGGTTCCCGCCGATCACGTGTTGGGCGAGATCGGGCGGGGGCACGTCGTCGCCTTCAACATCCTGAACGTCGGGCGGTTCAAGTTGGGGGCGTCCACGGTAGGCGGCTGCAAGATCACGCTCGAGCATGCCGTTCCCTACGTGAAGCAACGGCAGCAGTTCGGACGTCCCTTGAGTGACTTCGGGCTGATCCGCGCCAAGATCGGCGACATCGCGGCCCGCACGTTCATGGCGGAATCGATCGTGTATCGGACAGCCGGGCTGCTGGATCGCGCCATCGAGACCATCGACACCGCTGCGGCAGACTACGACCGGCAGACGATCGATCGCGTCGAGGAGTTCACCATCGAGTGCTCCATCATCAAGGTCTTCGCGAGCGAGGCGCTGGCCCTGGCGGCCGAGGAGGGTCTGCAAATGCTCGGTGGCTACGGGTTCTGCGAAGACTATCCGTTGGAGCAGATCTACCGTGACGAACGAATCAACCGGATTTTCGAGGGCACCAACGAGATCAACCGGATGCTGATCCCGGGGATGATCCTCAAGAAGGCGCTCAAGAACGAGTTGCCGTTCTTCGCCGCCGCCAAGCAGGTGGCCGAGGATCTCCTTGGACCGCCGGCGTTCGATGAGGCCGGCGAGCCCGGGTTCCTGGAGGAGGAGGGCAAGCTCGTAGTCGCGATGAAGAAAGCCTGTGTGGCCGCCCTGGGGTTCGCCGCGCAGAAGCACGGCGAGCACATCAAGGATCAGCAGGAAGTGCTCTCCGACACCGCCGACATGGTGATGGAGACGTACGCCTGCGAGAGCGGATTGCTGCGGGCGCGCAAGCAGGCCGAGCGGGGTGGACAGGACAGTGCCCGACTCATGGCGGACATGGTGACGCTCTTCGTGCACGACGCTCTGGATCGCGTGGCCGGCTGGGGCAGGAACGTGCTGGCGCAGAGCGCCGAAGGAGACGAGTTGCGCACCATGATGGCGGGACTGCGGCGGCTGGGCAAGCACATGCCGGTGAATCGGGCCAAGCTGCACGATGCCATTGCCGCCCGGATCATCGAGGCGGACGGATACACCGTGTGAGCGTGCCGGGGCCGGAACCGCGGAGGGCCGCCTGATCGGTAGGCGGCCCTCGGCGTTTCGGGCGGTCGCTGGGCCGGCGTCACGCCGATTCGCTACCCCCGAACCTCGGCCTCCAGCTTCTGGGCCAGCGCGAGGTACTTCTCGTGGATCCCGGCCCCGGTTTCGTCTTCCTCCACCCGCTCGACCTCGGCCGTGACCTGGCCGCAACTCTTGTCGGGATGAACACGAGAAACCTGGTCCTCCGAAACGTCCTACGGAAGCACGCTCAGGACTCGTTCAGGTCGATGAAGTGTGTCACCCGGTTGCGACCCTGCTCCTTGGAGTGATAGAGCGCCTCGTCGGCCTCGTTCAACAGGCGGGAGCACCAGCGGTCGGGTTGATCGGGGTCGTCACGTTGAACCGTGACAGTCGTCGCGCCAATGCTCGCCGTGATCGGCCGAAGGGGCCATTCGGTGTCGGTGAGGGCGACCCGAAACCGCTCTCCGAGATGTCCGGCCCCCGTCTCGTCGGTCTCAGGGAGAATGAAGGCGAACTCCTCCCCGCCAATTCGCGCTACGAAGTCGCTGCGCCGAGCTATCTCGCTCAGGACGTGGGCCACGGATCGGAGCACCTCATCACCGGCGGGATGTCCAAACTCATCATTGAACGTCTTGAAGTGATCCACGTCCAGAATCATCACCGATAGCGGCCAGCCGGTGCGCCTGGCCAATTCCAACTGAATCCTCAACTGATCCATGAAGGCGCGGCGGTTCCAGACCCCGGTGAGGCTATCCGTCGACGCCATCTGGGACAGTCGCTCGTTCACCTGGACCAATTCCCGAGCCTGAGCAGCTATCATCTGCTCCGCTAGACGTCGCGCGGTGAGATCTACGATGGCGGCGAGCACGTACATGCCTGTGGGTGTTGGGATGGGGTTGAGGCCGATCTCGACCGGCACCTCCGTGCCGTCCTTGTGGACGCCGAGGAGGTCGCGACGCTCGCCCATGGGTCGGGCCCGCGGATGCGACGCAAACCCCTCCCGGTGCAATCGGTGCGCGGCCTGTTGCGAGGCCGGGACCAACACCTCGATCGGCTGACCCAGTAACTCGTTCCGCTCGTAGCCGAACAGCCGCTCGAGTGCGCGATTCACCATCGAGATCGAGCCGCCTTGATCGACCAACACCATCGCGCTCGGCGATGCGTCGATGATTTGTCTGAGGCCGTTACGTTCGTACTCGAGATCCGTGATGTCGCGTGCCGAGGCGTACAGCAATCCGTTGGAGGGCTCGGCGCGTACCGTCCACAAGAGCACCCGACCCGGCTCGTCGGCAGAAGGCAGGCGGCTCGCGAACGTGGTTGGCGAGGTCTCCGGCGACGTCTCCGCTAGCGACTCGCGCGTCGCGGCGGCATCGTCGACATGAACCAGATCCATGAGGCGCTGCCCGATCAGCTCGGCTGCCGAGCGGGCCATCACGCGCTGGAACGCGGGGTTGGCATGCTTCACCGTGCCACGGCTGTCCAGCACGCAGCAGGCGTCCGGCGTGAGTTCGAAGAATTTGGCGAGATCCTTTCATGGTGTCGCTTTGGTTGTCCCCGGGGGCCTGATCCCGATCCGTTTGCTCCCTGAAAACGCAATGCGTACGGTATCCCGCCTGAAGGAGTTGTGAAGAATCTGTGAACCGCACGGCGTGAGATGGACGCCGTCGGGGCTCGGGTCCTGCGGGAAGGAGGCCGCTACGCCCCTTGCGCCCCGCGCCCCGAACGCGGCAGCTTTCGCCGGCCGCAACCATCTGTCGCTTCGTTGGCCCGTCGCACGCAACCCTCGGAGGCCGATGAGTACCTGTATCGGTCCGACTCGTGTACAGCAGCATGGCGTGACCGCGGCGGAGGTGTGGTGACCGCCCCGTCGGCCGCCCCCCGGACGTCCGCCGGCCACGGGTTCGGCACGGCGCCCGTATTCCTGGCGAGTATCAGCACCATCCTCGGTGCGATCCTGTTCCTGCGCTTCGGGTACGCGGTCGGACACGCCGGCCTGCTCGGCGTGCTGCTCATCATCCTGCTCGGCCACCTCGTCACCATCCCCACCGCGTTGGCGATCGCGGAGATCGCCACCAATCGGCGCGTCGAGGGCGGTGGGGAGTACTTCATCATCTCTCGGTCATTCGGGACCACGATCGGCGGCGCCATCGGGATCTCGCTGTACCTGTCGCAAGGGATCTCGGTGGCGTTCTACATGATCGCATTCGCGGAGGCGTTTCGACCACTGGCACCGTACATCGAGGCAGTCCTCCCCTTCGGATTCGACCCGCGCCTGGTCTCGCTCCCGGCAACCGTGGGGCTCGCGGCACTCATGCTCACCCGCGGCGCCAACATCGGCGTGAAGGCGCTGTGGCTGGTAGTGGCGATTCTGGCGGTCTCGCTGGTGATGTTCTTCCTCGGCGGACCGCCCGAGGGCCTGGACGTCGGTGAGCCCGGACTGCTCGACCGGGTGGCAGGCCACGACCGGTTCATGCTGGTGTTCGCGATCGTGTTTCCGGCCTTCACCGGCATGACGGCAGGCGTGGGGCTCTCCGGGGACCTGACCAATCCGGGGAAGTCGATCCCGTTGGGGGTGATGTCCGCAACGCTTGTGGGCGCCATCATGTACGTGCTCATCTCGATGAAGCTCACCACGTCGGCGACCCCCGAGCTGCTCGACCAGGATCAGTTCGTCATGGCACGCATCGCGGTATGGGGGCCGATCATTCCCGTGGGTCTGGCGTGCGCCACGGTGTCATCCGCCATCGGCTCCATACTCGTCGCGCCCCGGACCCTGCAGGCGATCGCCGCGGACGGTATCGCGCCGGTGCGACGGGCCAACGCCTTCCTCGCTCGGGGACACGGCGAGGCCAACGAGCCCTGGAACGCGACACTCGTCACCTCCGCCATCGCCATCGTGATGGTGGCGGCGGGAGATGTCGATATCGTGGCCCGCATCATCTCCATGTTCTTCATGGTGACCTACGGTTCGCTGTGCGCCATCAGCTTCCTGGAGCACTTCGCCGCACGCCCGAGCTATCGACCGGCATTCCGCTCCCGCTGGTACCTGAGCCTGTTGGGCTCGGTGATGAGCGTGTTCCTGATGTTCCAGATGGAGCCGTTCTACGCCCTCCTGGCCATCCTCACGATGGTGGGCATCTACTACATGCTCCGAGCGGGTCGGGGAACGGACGATCTCGCGGCGATCTTCAAGGGCGTGATGACACAGGTGTCACGCTATTTCCAGACTCGTCTACAGGCGAGCACGCTGCGGCACGAGGGTGATGAGTGGCGACCGAGTATCATCATGGTGAACGGGCGGACGTTCGACCGCACCGCCCCGCAGCAAATGCTCGCATGGCTGTGTCACCGGTACGGAGTCGTGACCTATCTCCACTACATCCGCGGGCACTTGGATCCGGAAAAGTTCAAGGAGAGCCGTCGGCTCCAGGCCCGGCTTATCAAGATGATGCGAGCGCGGGGGAGCGCGATCTATGTGGACACGATGATCTCGCCGTCGATGCGGTCCGCCTTGGGGCAGGGTCTGCAGTTCCCCGGCGTCTCGGGCGCCGAGAACAACTGCATTCTGATGGAGTTCACCCGTGACGACGAGGAGGACGTGCTGCGGGAGGTGGTCGAGGCGAGCCACATGGCGAGTGCCGCCCGGGTCAGCAGCCTGGTCCTTCGGCACGGCCCGCACTTCTTCGGCGATCGAACCACGATCCACATCTGGCTCACGTGGCACGACTACCGTAACGCCAACCTGATGATCCTGCTGTCGTACATCCTGCTCGGGCATCCGGATTGGAAGCGCGGCAGCATCAGGATCTTTGCGGCCTTCCCGCGCGGTGAAGTGCAGGAGCAGCGCACGCGTCTCCAGGAAATGGTCACGTCGGGCCGTTTGCCAATCAGTACGAAGAATCTCCAGGTGATCGGCACCGACGAAAAGTCCGATTTCGTTCAGCTCGTGCAGAGTCGCTCCGCGGGCGCCGATCTGGTGATCTTCGGCTTTACCCAGGCGCGTCTCAAGGAGAAAGGGGCGGAGTTGTTCCTCCGCCACGAGTCGGTATCGGATGTGCTGTTCGTGTGTGCCGAAGAACGGGTGGTGATCGAATGAGCCCGCGTGCGGCGCGCTAGCGACTCCGCTCCAGTACCCGCCGACTCGCCGTCATGGCGTGTCGCACGAACTCCTCGACCGTCGCGCGCTGCCAGCCCCCGTCCGACCGGCTGACCACCTCTCGGCCCGGGAGCACGGCCCCGTACCAGTCGTCCGTGTGCCAACGGCCGATGGGAAGCGACGGTGGTTCTTCTTGGGGTCGAGGCCACGGGAGCACATACCAGTACGGCTCCGGATAGGTGTCATCCCCTGGGGTCATGCCGACGCCGATGGACCGCGCGGTCTCGCCGTGCTCGCCGACGTCGAGCGGGATCAGGACCGCGATATCGAAATGGTGTGGCCAACACCGAACTGGCGAGGCATGCGGCTCCTTCGAGGCCACGTGGTCCAGCACCACGGCGGCATTGCCGTACCAGCGTCCCAGCTCGCCGAACGGCTCCGGGGGCGCGAATGCGAACGGCGTTCCCTCGAGCCCGGGTCCCGGCGGAGTGGGCACCTCCGGTCGCTCGAGCCGAGTGACGGCGTTGGATCCGAACACGGTGCGCAGCCGCTGTTCCACCCACTCGTAGCCGTCGTCGAGTGAGTGACCATCCAGCGGCAACCGCCCGGCGTCGGAGCCCTGCGCGAGCATCCCCAGGGCGAATCGGCCGGGATCGAGCGTCACCCGCAGCGACGGATTCGACTGTGTGGGCCGCCCCGCGAGCACGTCAGGCCCGGCCAGCCATTCCATACTCGTATGACTGAAATCCTCAGCGTGCTCAACGTACGTGGCGCCAAAACCGGATATGACCTGAGCCGCTCGATGCAACTGCAGGCGTGCATCGACGAGATCGGCCGGCGGGACGCCACCCAGGGGCTGCCACGTACCGGCGCCAGACTGTGTGTTCATGGGCGGTCACTCGGGCAAGGGGAGCCTCGTCGCTTCACCGAACGTCGAATGCCACCGAGCGGTTTCGAAGTCATGTGCCGCCCCGATCTCCCGGGGTCCCGTGAGCGATCAGGCGTGCCCCGCGATTCCAGGTAAGGTAGTTCCAGGCCCACTGGAAGAACACGAGCACGCGGTTTTCGAACTCCACGAGATACATGAGGTGCACGAACAACCACAACAGCCAGGCGGGAAACCCAGAAAACCGCACCTGGCCGAAGTTCGCCACGGCCGCCGCCCGCCCGATCGTGGCCAGTTCGCCCTTGTTGAAATAGCGGAACGCCCGCACCGGCCGTCCCGTGAGCCGTCGCCGAATCGTGTTTGCCACGTGGCGACCCTGCTGCATGGCCACGGGTGCGATCCCGGGGAGCGGCTCACCGGTCTGATGGGCGAAACGGGCCAGATCGCCGATCACAAAGACCTCTGGATGGCCGGGGAGCGTGAGGTCCGGCTCGACGACTACCCGCCCGAGCCGATCCACTTCGGCTCCCGAGGTGTCCGCCAGGCGCTGGCCGAGCGGTGAGGCCTGAATCCCGGCTGCCCAGAGCACCGTCCGAGCCGGGATCCGCTCACGTCCGTCGTCACGTTGCACTGTGATCGCGTCGGGTTCGATGCCCGTCACACGGGCACCGACGCGCACCGTCACGCCGAGCCGTTCGAGCGATCGTCGGGCACTCTGTGAGAGGCCGGGCGGATACCCGGGCAGCGGACGATCGGTGGCCTCGATCAGGAAGATGCGTGCGCGACGGGTGTCGATGGCTCGAAAGTCCCGCACCATCGAGTGTCGTGCCAACTCGGCGATCGCGCCGGCGAGCTCGACCCCGGTCGGCCCGCCTCCCACTACCGCAAATGTGAGCCATCCGTTGCGTTCGGCGGCCGCGGGCTGCCGCTCCGCCTTCTCGAACGCGTGGAGCACGCGGCTCCGGATCTCGGTTGCGTCCTCGATCGTCTTGAGACCCGGCGCATGGCGCTCCCACTCGTCGTGTCCGAAGTAGTGGTGCCGAGCGCCGGGGGCGACAACGAGGATGTCGTACTCGAGTTCACCGTCGGTGAGACGGACGCGTCGGTCCGCGAGATCGAAGTCGACGACCTCACCCAGCCAACAGCGTGTGTTGCGCTGCCGGCGAAGCGTCCAGCGCAAGGCGGACGTGACGTCGGCCGGCGACAGGCCGCCGGTGGCGACCTGGTAGAGCAGGGGTTGAAACACGTGGAAGTTACGGCGATCGACGAGGGTGACGTCGACCGGGGCCCGACGGAGGCGCTTGGCGGTGTACAGTCCGCCGAATCCTCCACCAACGATCACGACGCGAGGCAGGCTCATTGCTCACCGATTGGGGTCCTCCGGTCGCTGCACAACGTAACCGCCGGGTCCGCCGGGCGGAATTTCCCGCGGTTCTGCGCGATCTGCGCAGGCGAAAGGCAGCAGTGGCTCGCGGCTCGAAGGGTCGCACCGCATCTTTGACGACGGCTCGAGCGAAGGCTGGGCCGCCGCCCGGCCGTAAGGTGCACATGCGAATTGTACGAATCACTGCTCATCAGGTCGACTTGCCCCTCGTTGAAGGCAACTACGCGTGGTCCGGCGGCAAGTCGGTGTCGGTGTTCGACAGCACCGTGGTCCGTGTCGAAACGGACACCGGGATGACTGGCGTGGGCGAAGTGTGTCCGCTTGGACGGGCATACCTCCCGTCGTATCCGGAGGGCGTGCGCGTGGGGATCGGCGTCCTGGCACCCACGCTCCTCGGCATGGATCCCACACAGCTCGGTCCGCTCAATCGCGCCATGGATCGCGCGCTCAAGGGTCACCCGTACGTGAAGTCCCCGATCGACATGGCCTGTTGGGACATCGTGGGTCAGGCCACGGGCCAGTCCGTGTGCACCCTGCTCGGTGGTCGGTACGGTGACGACTTCCCGCTGTACCGCGCCATATCCCAGGCGCCGGCAGAGATGATGGCGGAGCGTGTGGCGGCATATCGCGCGGAGGGATACCGGCGGTTCCAGCTCAAGGTGGGTGGGGAGCCGGATGAAGACGTGGAGCGCATCCGGGCCGTGGCCGGCGAGCTCCACGCCGGGGACATTCTCGTCGCGGATGCCAATACGGGATGGCTCCCCCACCAGGCGCTTCGCGTGGCCCGGGCGATCCGGGATCTCGATGTGTATATCGAGCAGCCGTGCCGTACCTACGAGGAGTGCCTCGCCGTGCGGCGGCACATCGACCACCCGTTCGTGCTCGACGAGTCGATGGACACGCTCGAGCGGGTGGTCCGCGGGTGGAGTGACGGCGCGATGGATGTGGTGAACCTCAAGATCAGCAAGTTCGGCGGGCTCACGAAGACGAAGGCGGTGCGAGACCTGTGCGTCTCGCTCGGGATCGCGATGACGATCGAGGACAGCTGGGGAGGGGACGTGACCACGGCCGCCATCGCCCACCTCGCCCATTCGACGCCGCCGGAGCTGCTGTTTACCGCGACGGACTTCAACAGCTACGTCACGGTGAGCATTGCCAACGGCGCTCCGAAGCGGGATCGCGGGCGGCTGGCCGCCCCCGACCGCCCCGGCCTGGGGGTCACCGTGCGGAGCGATCCGTTGGGCCCCGCTGTGGTGGATGTGCGCTAGGATCGCCCCCCGTCGGGGGGAGGACTTCCGGCACCGAGCCGTCCTCAAGGTACAGCGTGCGCATGAACGCCTCGCAGCGGTACAGTGTCCCCTCGAACAGCAGACGTTGTCCCACACGGGGAATGAGGCTCTTCGCGGCGGCTTCCGGCAGCCGCACCACGGCGCGCACACGACGAGCCCCGTAGGCGTCTCCGAGCTCCGCAATCTCGAACGTCGCGCGAGCCCCGCGCTCGCTGCCGAAGACGTGATCGAACGGATAGGTGCCCACGCTGCGGAGCGTTCCCGGCCACAGCACGCGCCGTCCTTCGAAGGATGCGGCAAACGCATGTTCCAGCTCGTCACCCATGAGCCGACTGCCAAACAGGGTTCGAGACACGTCGCTGGGGTGAAGGGGCGCTTTGCGCTCGGGCTCGAAGGTAGCGGGGGAGGCCGCTGCAGGGACGACCGTCGTTGCCTCGTCTTCCTTGGGTGTCGCCAGCGCGTCGGCCGGCGAAACCGTCTCCAAGACTGCGTGATCGGGGGCCATGTGCAGATGCACGCTCTGCCCAGCGTCGGTCGCGGGCTTGGGCTCCTGGATGACTGCGTCGGCTTCGTCGCGCTCCTCCTCGGACATGTCGGTCTCGTCGACTTCAGGTTGTCGCGGTGGCCTCCAGCCGGGGTCGAGCAGCTCGTCCATGGAAAGTGATGGGGCTCGCTCGGACTCGCTGGCGTCGGTCACCCGGATCGATGCCGGCAGTCGTTTTGGCTCGACCGCTGTTTGGGCAATCGCTGCAGTGGTCTCGTCTCCCTCACTCAGCGGCCTCGGCTCGGGCTCGCGAGACCAGTGCTCGAGTTCATCGGCCATCTTGACCAGGCCGCGCACGTTTTCCACGATCCGGTCGCGAGTGTCATCGACACCCGCGTTTTCCCATGTGATCGTGGTATCGTCGATGACGGCGTCCGGGAAGAACGCGTAGAAATCGCGAAGGGTGTGACGCCGGAGGGGACCAAGCATGCTGACGACGGCGTCCGAGGCCGTGGCCCGGATGACCAGGCGGTCCTCGAGCTCGTCGAACGAGAGTTCTTTCCCTCTGAAGAGTCGCTGAATGCCGGAGAGCGCTGTCCGCTCGCGGATTCTGAGGCCCAAGCCGAGCGACGAGCGGAGGATGATGCGGTAGCGGGTGTGCCGTTCGGATTCT
>CAYGCN010000045.1:0-20914 GCA_964348385.1 uncultured Gemmatimonadaceae bacterium | reverse complement strand
GCCTGGATGTTGGACAGCACCTGAGCGGCAAATGCCTCGTGCATTTCCACCAACCCCAACTCCTCCCACGTGATGCCGGCTCGGTCGAGCGCCTTCGGCACGGCGTACGCCGGCCCCATGAGGAGTTGGTCTCCCGGGTCGAGCGCCGCGACGGCATAGGACCGAATGGATGCGAGGGGCTCGTAGCCCAACGCCGTCGCCGTGTCCTCGGCCATGAGCACGACAGCGGCAGCACCGTCGGTCAGCGGCGAGCTGTTGGCGGCCGTCACCGTCCCGTAGCGCCGGTCGAACACCGGCTTGAGTTGGGCAATCTGCTCGATGCTCGTATCCGGCCGCACACCGTTGTCGCGGGTGATCGGCCCGGCCTGGCCATCGAGAAACAGCGGTGCGATCTCTGCCAACAGGCGGCCGTCTTCGGTCCCGGCATGCGCCAGTCGGTGGCTTCGAACCGCGAACTCGTCCTGGGCCTGCCGGCTGATCCCATTGACCTTGGCCATCTTCTCGGCCGACTCACCCATGGATTCGCCGGTGGACGGCTCGGCAATCGCCGGACTCACCGGCACGAGATCCCTGGGGCGAAATCCCGAGAGAACGCGCAGCCGATCGTTGACGCTCTTGGCCTTGGACAGCCCAACCAGTATCTCAGAGAATCGCTTCGAGTGCAGGATGGGCACGTCGGACAGGGTCTCCGCGCCGCCGGCGACGACGACATCCGCGTGGCCAAGCCGGATCTGATCGTGACCCAAGACGATGGCGCTGTTCGATGACGCACAGGCGCGGTTTACCGAGGCCGCCGGAATGCTGGCCGGGAACTGTGGCAGCAAGCTGACCTCACGGGCGATATTCGGCACCAGGGGACTCGCGACGACCTGGCCGAAGTAGACCTCGTCGACTTCCGAGCCGCGGAGACCGGCGCGATGCACCAACTCGACGACGGTATGACGCGCCAGATCGACCGCCGAGACGTCTTTGAGGTCGGTGCCGGCCCTACTGAAGGGCGAACGACACCCCGCCACCACGGCCACGCGTCGCCCGTTCGGTGTCTGCGACATGATGACGGAAAGCTACTGAGCGGGAAGAACGCGGGCCAGCAGGATACTCGGGGTGCTACGACTCTTGTGGCGGCGCGTACGCTGTGCGCATCATTCGGGCGGCCGACGGGCCAAGATGCTCGCGACGGCCTTCGTGCGCCCGTCCAGGATCTCCAAGACCTCGCGGGCCAGCACAATCTCGAACTGTCCGAGCAAGGTCCACAACTCGCCCGTTTTCAGGAGGTGCTCATCCGAGGTCGGCCCCCACCCCAACTCGCGCTGCTGTTCCAGGAACGTCTCGGCCAGGAAGTAGCCGCCGGGTTCGACGACGTCGAGGAAGTCCGGCAGGCGACGGCGATCCAGATAGTCGAACTGCAACACGATCCCGTAGGGACCGTCGGGAATGGGTTGGCGCGACAGGTCGGCCTGCACGAACTCGACGGCGACCTTCGCCTTGTGCGCCGCCTGTCGTGCCCGCTCCAGCCGAATCGGATCGTTGTCGACGGCGACGACGCTGGCGCCACGCTTGGCCGCCGCAATGGCGTGCAATCCCTCGCCACACGCCAGGTCGAGAACCCGCATGTCCGGCCGAATCAGGCGGGCGTGCCACTGAAACCACGTGCTGAGAACGCTGCGACCGCTGGGAGCCGACACTGAATGGACGCTCCTTTTTCCTACCTGACTCGCGCCGCCAACCTCGAGACCATGGCCGCCGAACCCGTCGACCTGCTCATCATCGGTGGCGGGATCACCGGCGCGGGCATTGCCCGGGACGCCGCGATGCGCGGTATCCGTACCGTGCTCGTCGAGATGGGCGATTTCGCTGCCGGCACGAGCTCCCGCAGCTCGCGCCTGGTGCACGGCGGACTCCGCTACCTGGAGCACCGGCACTGGAGGCTGGTCTTCGAAGCCTGCCGTGAACGGAGGACACTGCTCCGAATCGCGCCCCATCTCGTTTGGCCACGCTCGTTTCTGTTTCCGATCCACGAAGGCAGTCGGCTGTCGATGTGGAAACTCGAAGCCGGACTCATCCTGTACGATCTCTTGGCTCTCCTCAGGAATGTGCGTCTGCATCGGATGCTGAGCAAGCGAGCGCTCCTCCTGGCAGAGCCGGGCCTGCGGCCCAGGGGACTCAAGGGTGGCGCCCGGTACTCCGACGCCCAATGCGACGATGCCCGCCTTACCCTCGCCAACGTCCGAGACGCCCACCGGCATCGGGCCATCGTCGCAAACTACGCCCGGGCGGAGCGCTTGGAGTTGGCGGGCGGGCCGGCGGGAGGCGCGTGGGTGACGGATCTCGTGACCGACACGACGAGGCTCGTGCGCGCCCGCGTCGTGGTGAACGCCAGCGGCCCGTGGTCCGATGAGATCCGCCTGGCGAGCGGGGGCGAGCCGGCACTACGGTGCACCAAAGGAGTCCATATCGTCGTCTCGAGACGGACACTCGGCAATCACGAAGCCGTGACGTTCATCTCTCCTATCGACGGTCGCGTCATGTTCATCGTTCCCTGGGGAGAACTCACCTACATCGGGACGACGGAGTCGGAGCTCGATGCCGGACTGGGCGAGGTCCGAGCTAGCGGTGAGGACGTTGTCTACGTCCTCCGGTCGGCGAACGCGCTGTTCCCGGACGCCCGCCTCGGACCGGAAGACGTTCTAGCGACGTGGGCAGGCGTCCGCCCACTGGTGCGGCAGGACGGTGCCGACGACCCTGCCGCCGTGTCGCGGGAGCACATCATCGTGGAGAGTGAGAACGGCCTGCTGTCGATCATCGGAGGGAAGCTCACCACCTACCGCAGCATGGCCGCCGAAATGGTCGACCGTGTCGCCCGGCGCCTGCACGAGCGGGACGGCCGCCCCGTGGCGCCGCGGGCGCCCACCGACCGAGAGCCCCTGCCGGGCGGTGAAGCGCGCGACCTGGACGTGGTGGCCACGGCCGCCGTCACCGAGGGGTTCCCCGAGGTGGTGGCTCGCCACCTGGCACACACCTACGGGAGTGAAGCCCCGGCCGTTGCACGGTTGGCCCAGTCGGACCCCAAACTGACCGAGCCCGTCGTGCCCGGGCACACGACGCTCTGGGCCGAACTGCTGCACGCCATGCGTCGCGAGATGGCCATCACGCTCTCGGATCTCCTGATCCGACGGACGCATCTCTTCTACGCGGCCCCAGAGGCGGTGCTCGAAGCCACGCCGATCATCGCCGACTTGGCCGCTCGCGAGATGGGGTGGGATACGGCCCGGCGTGACGCTGAGTTGGCTGCCTACCGCTACGAAGTCGACCGCAGTGTCGCCTTCCGCCAGGAACTCACCGGGGTCGTCGACTGAGTCAGAAGCTGCGGAGATCGATGTCGTCGACGTCCGGAAGCGCCGACCCGCTCACCCGGGTGTCTCGGAAGTCGCGCGCCTTGCGGTACTCGACGCGCAGCCGCTCCATCATGTCGGCCCGCCGTTCGAACAGCCGCTTCGGTACCCGGCGCTTCCGCTTGGCGAGTGCGTAGGCCGTCAACAGCGGCAGCCCGACCGTGCCGTCGAGGTAGCAGACCACCGAGTTGGGGAGCTGCTCCGGATCCACTTTCCCCCAGCTGACCGCCTCACCTGGTGTCGCGCCGGACAGGCCGCCCGTATCGACGCGGGCGTCGGTGATCTGCAGGTAGTAGTCGTGTCCCCGCTCCTCTATGCCCAAGACTTCCTGGATCTGTGGTTCGGTCTGGAGCACGAAGTTCTTGGGGCTTCCCCCGCCGATGATCAGGACCGCGCTCTTGCCCCCGCGGCGCTTGGCATCGAGCACGATGGCCGCCGTCTCGTTGACGTCGGCCGAAACGTCATAGCCAATCTCGTATCCGTCCAACTGCAACTCTGCGACGTTCATGCCGATCGAGGAATCGCCGGGCGATGACGTGTAGATGGGAACGGCGTGCTCGTACGCGGCGGCCAGCAACGACTTGTGGCTCAAGTCGAGGGTGCGTTCGCGCTCCCGTACGTACCTTCCGAGCAGGTAATGATACTCGGCGCTGCCCATCCGCCGTTGGAACTCCTCCTGCTGCGACACCTGCCGCAGGAACTCGTCGGTCTGCAACAGCACCGAATAGTCGAAGAAGAGGTCATAGATCCGCACCACCCCTTCTTCCCGCAGCAGGATATCGTCGGCACGTGGCGTCCCGCGATGCATCGAGTGGCCGAGGGCGAAGTGGCAGTCGTGGTAGAGATTGGCGCCCGTCGAGACGATCCAATCCACGAAACCGGCTTCGATGAGCGGGATGACGCACGACATTCCGATACCGGCCGGTGTCATCGCACCCGTCAGACTCAACGCGACGGTGACGTCGTCTTCCAGCATGCGGTCCGCAAAGAGCTGCGCGGCCTCCCGCAATCGGCCCGCGTTGTAGGCGAGAAAAGCGTTCTCCATCAACTGGACGACCGACTCGTCGCCGCGAATCGGCCGCGGGCTGATGGCAGCTCCACGAAGCAGCGTGTCTTTCCGCTCACTCATCGCGGCGTCCTTCCGGCGGTGACGGTGACCTACGGAATGAGGTCCTCTTGTCGACGGTGACGAGAGGCGACCACGAGCTGGACGATCTCCGCAGGCGTGTCCACGACGTTGAAGATGTCCAGATCCCCCGGGGAGATCTTCCCGGTGGCCAGCAGCGTGTTTTCGAGCCAGACAACGAGTCCCTTCCAATACGTCGTTCCATACAAGACGACGGGCATGTCCCGCACCTTGCCCGTCTGAATCAACGTAAGCGCCTCGAACATCTCGTCCAGCGTCCCGAACCCCCCGGGGAAGACGATGAACGCGGAGGAGTACTTGACCAGCATGGTCTTGCGGACGAAGAAGTACCGGAAGTCCACGACGCGATCGACGTACGGGTTCGCGTATTGCTCGTCGGGCAGCTCGATGTTCAGGCCGATCGAGGGCGCACCGGCCTCGCGCGCTCCCTTGTTCGCCGCCTCCATGATGCCCGGTCCCGATCCGGTGATCACGGTGTACCCCTGCTCACCCAGCAGGCGGGCGGTCTCGCAGGCGGCCTGATAGACCGGATCGTCCGGCTTGGAGCGCGCAGAGCCGAAGATCGAGATGGCCTCACCGACCTCGGAGAGTTCCTCGAACCCTTGGACGAACTCCCCCATGATCCGCAGGACGCGCCAGGGGTCGGTCTGCGTGAAGGCCGCCCGCTCCAGATGCGGAGCGACGAACAGCCGTTCGTCCGCCGTCACCCGAGGTGGTCGACGCGATGGCACTCGGTCACTGGGCTGAGAGCTGTTCGATCGCCGCGACATTGTCGTCCTGCACATTGTAGAAGAAGGGAGAAAGCCGCACGTGCCCCGGGCGCGCGTCCGCCACAATGCGGGCCTGTGCCAGTCGGCGCACCGCGCCGGCCGGATCGACGTGCGGAATCATCACGATAGCCGAGCGCGCATCTGGGTCCGGCGCGACGCGTGGCGCGAGCCCGCTCGCTCGAGCGCGACCGATCAGGTCGTCGGTGAGTGCCGCCACGACGGCACGTATTCTGGGAATGCCGATCTCCCGAACGATCTCCAGGCCGCCCAGTTGTGCGTGCACCGCCGCGAGCGCCGGTGTCCCCTGCTCGAACCGCCGTGCGTCATCGTGCCACCGCAGGGTGCCGGGGTCGAACGTGAACTGATCCGCATTGGCGAACCAGCCGGTCACCGTCGGCGTGAAGCGCGGTATTAGGTCGTCCCGTACATAGAGAAACGCGATGCCGGGGCCTCCGAGCAGCCACTTGAGGCCTCCCGCCGACAGGAAGTCTACCTCGGTGGCGTGCGCGTCAACCGGAAGCTGCCCCACGCTCTGGTACGCATCGATATAGCACAGCGCGCCACGCCCGTGTGCCGCTCGCGCCACGGCGGCGACATCCTGGATCGCACCCGTGGTGAAGTAGACGTGCGACGTCGCCACCAAGGCTGTCCGGTCGTCGATAGCGGCCGCGATACGGTCGACCGGCACGGTCACACCGTCAGGGCTCTCGACGATCTCGAGCTCGACCCCACTGCGCCGCCGGGACAGCCATTGGTAGGCCACTGTCGGGAAATCGAGGGCCGTGGTGACGATTTTCGGTCGCTTGGCGTAATCCAGAATCCCGGCAAGAACGGACGTCGCCGTCGAGATCGACGCGTGAAGCGCGATCTCGGTTGCCTGTGCGCCCACGACAGCGGCGTAGCCGGCGCGCAGCTCGGCCAGCCGTTCCCACCACACATCGTACCACGCAGCTGCGCCTCGAGATTCCCACACGTCCATGAACGCCTGCACTCGCCGGCGGGAACGTGTGGAGAGCGCGCCTAGCGAACAGGAGTTCAGATAGATCTGCCGCTCGAAGATCGGGAACTCGGCGCGATAGTGGGCAAGCGGCTGGGCGTCGGCGGTCCTTGCGAATGCCATAGGCGCCAATATACAAGTATCCTGTGGGGGGGTTAGCGTGCGTCGCCCAACGGTCGACGTCGGCGTTGACCGAGAATCGCCCACGCACTGATGGCTGCCCAGGCCGATTCCAGGAGCACGAAGCCGATGCGACGATCCACAATCGCCACCCCGGTCAAAAGAAGCGCTCCGAGGAAGTTGAACCACAAATACGCATCGCCGGTACTCGTCCACCGGCGGCGCTGCAGGGCAAAATAGGCGCCGAGCACGAGGCCGGCGCCCGCGAGCGAGACGACTTGAACGATCCAGCTCACTCTCCAACCTCCGGCCGACGTAGGGGATGGCTGCGGCTCACGGCGGCTCTCGCCGCCCGCTCACTGGTTCGGCCACGGCTCGCGATCGATCTCATCCGAACCGTCTGGGCCTTTCGCGCGCGCCACTGGTACCGCCACCCACCGTTCCTGCCGCTCCCACCGGTGGAGTACATTCGGTGGCGCATGTACACGGCGTACGGCGACGAGGCTGCGGTGCCACCCGTCGAAGACGTCGTCCGCTTCGTCACCTGGCGTCGCACGGTCATGCATCTGTGAGTCCCGAGCAACGGGCCACTCTGGTCCGGGCCCGGGCCACCGCGCTGGGCTTCGAGTCGGTGGGGATTTGTGATCTGCGTCCGACGCCGCACGCCACCGCCCTCACCAGATGGATCGAGCAGGGCATGGCGGGCACCATGCGCTACATGGCGCGACAGCTTCACCAGCGGCTCGCGCCGGCCACGATCGTCCCCGGCACCACGCGAGCCGTCGTGGTCGCGAAGAACTACTTCCAGCCGGACTCGACGACGCCACCGACCGGGGCGGGACGCGTCGCCAAGTACGCGCGGGGGGCTGACTACCACCGGTCGCTCCGCGGACCGCTCGACACCCTCGCTGCCTATCTTCGCACGCTCGGCGACGACGGCACGATTGCCCGTCCCTATGTCGATGCGGGCCCCGTGCCCGAGCGGGAGCTGGCCCAGCGCGCCGGGATCGGATGGATCGGCAAGAACACCATGCTCATTTCCCCGACCAGCGGTTCTTACCTCTTTCTCGCCACCGTACTGACCAACCTCGACCTCGCCGTCGACCCGCCGTTCGAGGCGGATCGCTGTGGAACTTGTCGGCGCTGCCTCGACGCCTGTCCGACCGGTGCGTTTCCGGTTCCGCGCGTTCTCGACAGCCGAGCCTGCATCTCCTACCTCACCATCGAGCATGATGGGGCCATCGCGCCGTCGCGGTGGCCGACCATGGCACCGTGGGTGTTCGGTTGCGACATCTGCCAGGCCGTGTGTCCCTGGAACGAGAAGTTCGCACGACCGGCGGCGACACCCCTGCCCGATTTGCATCCGGAGCTCGAGTGGCTGGACCTGGAGGGACTGCTCGCCGTGTCCGGCGACGAGTTCGTTCACCGCTACGGGTGGACGCCGTTGGAGCGGCCCGGCGTGACCGGCATGCGGCGCAACGCCCGGATCGTCGCGGCGTCGGTCACCGACCGGGCACCCTGAGCACGACCTCGCCGAAGAACCGGGGGGCCGTGGCCGGGAAGTCGAGCACGCTCAACGAATCCACCAACCACGCCGCGCGCTGCGAGCGATCGAGCGCGACCACGCCCGGTGGTTGTTGCCACGTCGAGCGCACGAGTCCCTCCCGGATGCGGCCGGTGGGATCGAGCACCACGCACGCGATCGCGCCGCGGTTCAGCGGCTCAACGAGAGAAAACGGGCCGTACGTCAGCAGGTTGCCGAGCGAGTAGAAGATCAGGCCGCCCTGGTACCACTCCGCAGCGCGCATGACGTGCGGACCGTGACCGAAGACCGCTGACGCACCTGCCTCGACGGCCGCTTGCGCGAACGCGACGGCGTTGCCGCGGTTCTCACCGAGGTAGTGCTCCGTCTCGTTCGGCGTGCGTTGTGCGTCACGACCCTCCGCCCCCATGTGCATCGTCACGACAAGCCGGCGGTATCCCGCCGCGGCGCGTGAAACGTGCCGACGGACTGCCGACAGATCGCGCGGGTCCGGCCCCGCTTGGGCACTGCTGAAGCCGAGAAACGCGACGGTATCGCCGTCGACGGTCGCGACCACGGTGGCGAGCGTGTCATAGCCCGTCACGTGTACGCCGGCGTGTCCCAGATGCTGAACGGTTGCGTCCAGCCCCACCCGGCCCGCGTCGAGCGCATGGTTGTTGGCCACGTTTCCCACGATCTCGCCGGAAGCGAGCCGACGAAGCGCTTCAGCCGTCTGTGGTTGCTGTCGGAACGCATAGCAGGTCTGTGACCCGGGGCGGCATTTTGTCGGTGCCGGTCCTTCTCCAATCGCGCCCTCGATGTTGAGCAGGACCACGTCGGCGTCCTCCACCAACGGCCGAAGGGGCGCGAGCAGCCGATCGGGGTCCGGGAAGGCCGGCACCGCACGCCCCAGCCGCGCGCCCGCCCGTACCGCCCACAACGTGTCGAGGTTGTTGCCAAGCATCACGTCCCCACCCGCGCACACCCGCAGATCCCGGAGTGTGACGGTGACGGTGTCCGGCGGTATCGGTTCGGGCTCCACCACGGGCACCGGTGGTAACACGGGCATCGTGTCGCGCACGGCGAGTGTATCGACCGTGCGGATGGTATCGACCGGCTCGGCGGCGACGGGAGCGGGGCCAACCGGCGTTGGCGTGGGTCGCGCGCACGACAACGCCGCCAGGACTGCAACCCCGAGTCCGACGATTCCCTGCCGCACCGTCAGGTCTACTGGCATCATCACAGCCCGGTAGGGTGGTCGAGGAAGTTCCACGGAAGACCGAACCGATCGGCCACGTGATGCGCCAATGCCTTCACGCCGACGGTCTCCGTGGCATAGTGCCCGGCATAGATGACATTCACACCGAGCTCTTCGGCGTCGAAGTAGGTGTGGTGCTTCCCCTCGCCGGTGAGGTAGGTGTCGACACCGGCATGTGCTGCCTGCGTGATCAGGTCACCGCCTCCGCCCGTGACGATTCCGATCCGTCCTACAGTGACCGGCCCGCCCGCGATCACCTTGGGGACCGCGCCGAGCACGTCGGCGACTCGCGCGGCCAAGGTGTCGCGCGCGACGTGAAGCGAGCCCATCACCCCGATGGCTTGCCCCTCGTATTCGCCGAACGGCTCGGTATCGGAGACACCGAGCTGACGAGCGAGCACAGCATTGTTCCCCACCTCGGGGTGGACGTCGAGCGGGAGGTGCGCCGCATAGAGCGCGACGCCACGGCGGATGAGCGCACGCAGCCGGCGCCCGTGTCGTCCGGTTATCGGCTCGAGGCCTCCCCAGAACAAGCCGTGATGCACGATGAGAAGGTCGGCACCGGAGTCCGCCGCCGCGTCGATCGTCGCCTGGCAGGCGTCGACGGCCACGGCGAATCGCTCGATGTCGCCGTCATTGGTGACCTGCAACCCATTCAGGGCGTTCCGGCTGTCCCGCACCTCCGAGACACGGAGAAACCCATCGAGGTAGGAAGTGATTTCATCGAGCCGTACCGCCATTGCCTACGAGGCGACCCCCATCGGCGGGGCGGGGGCCCGACCTGGCACGGGATCGGCATCGCCCATCTTGATGCTGCCGTTGACCTCTCCGCCTTCCTGGACGGTGAGCCGTTTGGTGGCGATATCGCCCTGCACGACCGATCCCTGCTGCACTTCGATACGCTCCCGGGCGAAGATGGACCCCACGACCTTCCCGCCCACGACCGCCTCGTGCGTATGGATATCGCCCTCGACGAGACCACCCTTGGCGATGAGCACCTCGCGCTCGGCGCGAATCGTGCCTTCGACCGTTCCTTCGACCTTGACCACGCCGTCGGTGATGAGCTCACCGACGACGCGCATGCCCGGCGCGACGATGGAGATGCTGGCCTCGCGGGTCGCGCCCCGCGATCGACTCTCTGGTCTCTTGTCGTGCGTGCCGGAGGAGAACACGGCCATGATCAATTGCCCTCCTGAACGAGCGAGAAAGGATCGATCGAACGCCCATCGCGAAGGATCTCGAAGTGCAGATGCGGTGCGGTAGATCGGCCGGTCGATCCCGACAAGGCGATGACCTGGCCCGCCTGCACCGTATCCCCGACAGCGATCAACACCCGCGATGCGTGACCATACATGGTCTCGAAACCCTCGGGATGTGTCAACCGCACGAACAACCCGTACGACGGATCGACTCCCGTCGCGCGAACCGTGCCTCCACCGCTCGCCCGAATGGGGGTGCCGATCGGGATGGCAATGTCGAGCCCTGCATGCGGCTCGCCACCCGACGAGCCGGCCACCGTGCCACGCGTCACGATGCCGCGGTCATCAATCGGCCAGTGCCGCGGCACCGACGGTCCCTCTTCGTAGCGCTGCGCTTGATCGGGCCGGCGGGCGACGATGGCCCGCGCTGCCGTCGCGACGGAGAACTCCCGGCCGCGCGGCGGCACGACGTCCCCGCCGAGCATGGTGCGAAGTTGCTCGTAGCGGGCCTCGAGCCCTTCCAGGGTGCGGGTAAGCTCGCGGACTTTCGCGTTCTCCTCACGGAGTTGAGCCATCTCGCGGTTGAGACCCGGGACCCGCGCGGCGGTGCGCACGATGGGCGCGTACAGCACTGCACCGACCACCACGAGGAAGGCGGTGACGAGGGTCCCCACCACGATCACTCGAAACAGCCACAACGGAAACCGAATCGAGCGCGACGAGACATCGCCGTCGCGATGCATCATGATGGTGACGCCTCGGCGAATCATCCTGTGAAGGGCTCACCCAAGACGAGTTCCAGGATGCGGGCGAGGTCTTCGTCTGAATAGAAGTTGATCGTGACTCGCCCGCTCGACTTGCCACGCGTAGCGACACGCACATCGGTGCGCAAGCGCGCCCGCAGCGCTTCTTCGATACGCCGAACCGCGGGATCTTTCGGCTTCTGACCGCGGCGGGACCGCTGACGGGGTGCGGCACGCTCGTCGCCCCGCACGAGGTCTTCCACCTGGCGCACCGACAGTTGGAGTTCCAGTGTGCGGCGCGCCATCGAGACGATCTTCGCATCGGAGCCGAGAGCCAGCAGCGCCCGCGCGTGGCCGGTCGAGAGGCGACCAGCGTGGACCATCTCCTGCACGTCCGGTGGGAGCTTGAGCAGACGTAGCGCGTTGGCCACCGTCGAGCGATCGCGACCCACCAGCTCGCCGACGGCCGACTGGGACACCGAGAAGTCCGCCACGAGCCGCTCATAGCCGCGCGCTTCATCAATCGGCGACAACGCGTCACGCTGGAGGTTCTCCACCAGGGCGAGCGTGAGCAAGGTGCGATCATCCACCTCGCGCACCACGGCCGGGATGGCCTGCCACCCCAGACGCTGGGCGGCGCGCCACCGCCGCTCTCCCGCGATGAGCTCGTAGCCCTCGTCGACCGGCCGCACGACCACCGGCTGCAGGAGTCCGGACGTCTCCATCGACCCCGCCAGCTCGGCCAGGGCGGCGTCGTCCATCGTATGGCGCGGCTGGTACCGATTGGGACGGATGGCGGCGAGAGGTAGCTCGGTAGGTGACGCGTCTTCCCGAGCATCGGTGGGCACTGCGGGGCCGAGCAGCGCTTCGAGTCCTCGACCCAGGCGGCGCTTCCCGCTCGCGCCAGTCATGGACGAATCTCCACCCGCTGGAGCGGGTGGTCGGCTGGTGCGCTGCGGCGTCCACCGTCGGCAGTGCGCTTGACGAGTTCCTGCGCCACTGCCAGGTAGCTCTTGGCACCAGCCGACTGCACGTCGTACAACAGGATGGGCTTGCCGAAGCTCGGGGCCTCCGCGAGGCGCACATTCCGCGGGATCGCGGTGCGGAAGACCTGACGCCCGAAGAATTCCTTGGCCTCGCTCGCCACCTGTTTCGAGAGGTTGAGACGCGGATCGAACATCGTGAGCAGCACGCCCTCGATGGTGAGACCCGCATTGTGGTTCTGCTGCACGAGCCGCACGGTGTTGAGCAGTTTCGAGAGGCCCTCGAGCGCGTAGTACTCGCACTGAATGGGAATCAACACCGAGTCGGCCGAGGTGAGCATGTTCAGCGTGAGCAGGCCGAGCGATGGCGGGCAGTCGATCAAGATGAACTCGTACGTCTCACGCAACGACGCGAGCCTGCGACGCATGACGCTTTCGCGCGCGGGCCAGTTCACGAGTTCGACTTCGGCGCCCACCAGGTCCTGCGTCGCCGGGACCACGTCCAGGGACGGGAACCCCACATGAGGGTGCACGACTTCCGACATCGACACTTCGTTGATCAGCACGTCGTACAGCGAGCCGCGCATGTCGTCGGCGCCGATCCCGATGCCGCTCGTCGCGTTCCCCTGCGGGTCGGCATCGATGAGGAGCGTCCGGTGTTCGGCCGTTGCGAGGGATGCCGCCACGTTGACGGCGGTGGTGGTCTTCCCGACGCCACCTTTTTGATTCGCCACGGCGATCACGTTGGACATATACTAAACCTATAAATTACAGTAGCTTATGCAATACATGATTTGGCTGGTCCGCCGTGATCGGGGCGTCCGGCGCGGGCCGAAATATACCCGCGCTCACAGCGCCACGCCAGCAGCAATCGTCGGCGTGTTTCACGTGAAACACCGCTCGCATTGCGGTTGCAAGGAACTCGCAAGCGGACGCCGCCAGGTCCGAGCAAAGAACGGTGCGGGAACGGGCCCGGTTGATCGAATCGTTGGAAGACGAGCCCTTTCGCCCGGGCGGGGCACGGTGGAATCTGGTCACCCGCGCGCCTAGCAACCGACAGTCACACCCAGCCGGTCATCGCCCCGCTTCCGGATCGATGGACTCCTCCCGGGGCGGACATCGAGGGGGCTGCGAGATTGCCAGCGCCGGACAATTTGGCAGGGGGTAGCCGATTCAGGAGAACGGGCGGGGAAACGCGGTCGGCTGGAGGGGGGGCAACCTCCGGCGGTCGGGCGCAAGAAGGGGGGGACCGCATGGCGCGTGGGCTCGAGTGACCCTGCCCTTGGGGACGGGAACCGCTGCAGTGGCGAGTGGCCGTCTCGGCCCTATGCGACCGTCCGGCGGCGGCGGAGCACCTCGAGGACCAGGTTCTGAAGATCGGATGGTGAAACGCCGGGGATACGCGCAGCCTGAGCCAGGGAGCTTGGCTGCACACGTTCCAGCTTCTGACGAGCCTCAGTACTGAGACTCTTGAGTTCTAGATATGGAAGCCGATCAGGTAGGCGAAAACCGGCCATCTCGGCGAGCTTTCGCGCAGCCGCGCGCTCCCGCTCCAAGTAGCCCGCGTACTTGATCTCGATCTCGGCCGACATCCAGACATCGTTGTCGAAACCGTCCCCATCACCAAACCCGGTCAGTCCCATGAGCCCCCGAAGTCCCGCTGCAGGGCGACGGACGAGGTCAGCGACACGCCGCGTCTCGGATACCTCGGCCTCGCCGAGGTCCCGCAGGAACCCGTTCACGAGATCGGGAGCGATCGACAGACGCTCCGCAGCCTGCACGAGTTGGGTCTCATGCTCGACGCGGCGCCGGAGCACGGTGGATTCCCGGTCGGTCAGCAGCCCCAGAGCCTCGGCCAGCGGGCCCAGACGCTTCAAGGCATTGTCCTGGCGGAGCAGGAGGCGGTACTCCGCACGTGAGGTGAAAAGCCTGTAAGGCTCGTCTACACCACGAGTTACAAGGTCGTCAATCAGGACGCCGATATACCCGTGGTCCCGCGGCAGCACCACGGGCTCCTCTGCGCGCATCCGCCGCACCGCGTTGATCCCGGCCAGAACCCCCTGACCAGCTGCTTCCTCGTACCCAGTGGTGCCATTGATCTGTCCAGCGAAGAACAGGCCCTCGATGGCCTTGAGCTCGAGCCATGGCGTGAGTTGCTGCGGTGGATAGTAGTCGTATTCGATCGCGTAGCCCGGCCGAGTCATCTTTGCGCGTTCGAGGCCTGTAACCGCTTGTAAATATTGCTCTTGCACACTTACGGGCAGAGAGGTCGACAGTCCATTGACATACAACTCCGTGGTGTCGAGACCCTCGGGCTCGAGGAATACCTGATGGCGATCGGCGTCAGGAAACCGCACCACCTTGTCTTCGATTGACGGGCAGTAGCGCGGGCCCCGCCCGGAGATCTCGCCTCCGTACAGCGCCGACTCGTGAAGGTGACGCCGAATGACGTCTTTCACCGCTTCACCCGCCCACCCGATCCAGCACGGCCGCTGGGGTGGTTGCGGAGTATGCGTGAAGTGGGAGAACCGAAACCCGTCGGCCTCACCGTCCTGCCGCTCCAGTCGGGCGTAATTCACCGATCGGCCGTCGATCCGCGGGGGCGTACCGGTCTTGAACCGCCCCACCTCCAGGCCGAGCGCTTCGAGCTGCTCCGCGATGTCGACAGCGGGCGGGTCTCCGGCACGACCGGCGGCGATCTTGGTGGTGGTCCCGATGTGAATCCGCCCGCGAAGGAACGTGCCCGCCGTGAGCACCACGGCCCGGGCGCGGAACGCGCGCCCGTCGGTCAGACGCACACCCGTCACCCGGTCGCGCGAGAGGAGCAGCCCCGCAACCATGCCCTGGACGAACGCAAGCCCTGTCTGTTCTTCGAGAACGGCGCGGACCGCCCGCCGATACAGGCCGCGATCGCATTGGGCGCGCGGAGCCCACACGGCGGGTCCCTTGGAGCGGTTGAGCATGCGGAACTGGATGGTCGCCTGGTCTGCCGCTCGTCCCATCACGCCACCGAACGCATCGACCTCCCGGACCACGGTCCCCTTGGCAATCCCGCCGATCGCCGGGTTGCACGACATCTGCCCGATGGTATCGAGACTCGAGGTGATGAGCAGGGTGCGTGCGCCGAGCCGGGCGGCCGCCATGGCAGCTTCCGAACCGGCGTGGCCACCGCCGACGACAATGACGTCTGCATGGGAGTCCATGGGGCGGGAAAGATAGACTGCACGCGGCCGCAGGCGTTAGGGCCCGCGACCGGTCGACTCTCCCGTATGTCGGTGGGACTGCTCCCCGCTAGCCGGCTATGCCGTGCGTACCCAGCGCCACAGTTCCTTGGGGCTCGGACGCTTGCCGTACATGAGGATGCCCACCCGGTAGATCCGCGCTGCCACCCACACCACGAGCAGCAGGGCAATCACGAGAAACGCTATCGAGAGCGCGAGTTCCTCAGCGGGGACCGTCGCGGCCGCCCAGCGCACCGGCATGGCAATCGGCGAACAGAACGGGATCAGCGACAGACTCACCGCCATCCCCCCGTCGGGTTGCTGCAAGATGCCCAGCATCAGCACGGTAGGAATGATGAGCAGCATGATCACCGGCGTTTGCGCCTGTCGCGCTTCGGCATCCGAATTGGACATCGCGCCCACCGCGGCAAACATCGCGGCGTAGAGGAAGTACCCCAACAGGAAGTAGGCCAACACGATGGCGATCGTTGCCAGCGGGACGGCGGGAAAGGTAAACCCGGCGGCGGCGCCCGCGTCGATCCCGACTAGCTGCAGCAGGAGCTCCCGCTGCTGGAACAGGAGCCAGGCGCACACGCCCCAGATGGCAAGCTGAAACAGGCCGACCGCCCCGACACCAATGACTTTGCCCGCCAGCAACTGGAATGGACGCAGGCTGGAGATCAACAACTCGATGACGCGAGACGTCTTCTCCTCGACGACCGCACCCATTACCTGCACCCCGTAGAGGAGAATCGCCATGTACAGCACCAACCACACGGCGTAGGCAAGAATGAACGCCGACTCGCCGGATCCCTCTGTGACCTTGCCCCCCCGGATGCTCACGGTGCGCATGCGAACCGGAATGCGGGCCTGCTGCACGACGCCGGCATCGACGCCGGCACGACCCAGGCGCTCCGTCATGACCGTTTCCCGCACCACCCGCTCGAGCACCTGCATGTCTGCCATGGACGAGACATTCGATCCGCGGTATTCGGCCACGCCGTCTTCCACGGCCTCTCCCGACAGAATCAGGTAGCCGTCGATCTCCTTCCCACCGACGAGCGCGGTGAGCGAGTCCGCCACGCCCGCGAGATCCACGACCTCCACCGGCAGCAGCGTCGCAGACACCGGCACGGGTGGCCGCAGCGTTCCCACCAGGCGATCGGCGAGACCCTCCGTCCCGAGATCGACCACCACGATACGCCGCTCGGCCGCGCCCCGTTCGGCCATCAGGATCGGCAACACGACGAACGACGCCATGAGCAGCGGGCCGAGCACGGTGGAGATGATGAACCACTTGTTGCGGACCTTCTCCACGAACTCTCGGTGCACGACGACCCAGATCTTACGCATGCTTCCGGTCCTCCTGGGCCCGCGGCGCCGCCGCGTCAGCGCCCACGATGTCGATGAAGATCTTGTTCAGCGTGGGTTCGGCGATCTCGAACCGGCGAACTCTCGCCCCGGCTCGCAACAGACCTTCGAGGAGCCGCTGCGGGTCGGAGCCCGGCAGGAGCTCCACTTCGGCGTAGGAGCCGTAGTTGTCGGCTTTCGCCACGAGCGCGCGGTCGGACAGCACCGCGTGGACCGACTCCACGCCCCGCTCGACGGCGACGATGACGTGGAGGCCTCCGTGCTGGCGCTTCACATCCGACAGCAGTCCGTCGAGCACCTTCTCGCCCCGGGCAATGATGCACACCGAATCACAGAGCTTCTCCGCCTGCTCCATGATGTGGGTCGAGAACAACACCGTGGTGCCCTGTCGTCCCACCTCCAGCACGATGTCCTTCATCAACTGCGTGTTCACCGGATCGAACCCGGAGAAGGGCTCGTCGAGGATCAGCAGCTCCGGCCGATGCACGATCGTGGAAATGAACTGCACTTTCTGCTGCATGCCCTTGGACAGGTCACCGACCGGCTTACGCACCCAGTCGCTCAGCCCGAGACGATCGAGCCATGCGATCCCCTCTTCGCGAGCGGTCCGTCGGGCAACGCCCTTCGCTTCGGCCAGGAAGGTCACCAGGTCCAACACCCGCATCTTCCGGTACAGGCCTCGTTCCTCCGGCAGGTAGCCAATGCGGTGACTGAGGTCCCGACCCGAATCCTGCGATCCGAACAGCTTAATTGTGCCCTGGTCGGGAACGATGATGTTCATGAGCATGCGAATCGTCGTGGTCTTGCCGGCACCGTTGGGTCCCAGCAGCCCGTACACCGAGCCCACCGGTATCCGAAGCGAGAGACTCCGGACCGCCGTGTGTCCCGCAAACCGCTTCGTGATCCCCTGGGCGTCGATAACCAGCGAGTTCTCCATGGATCGCCGTCGAACCTCCGACCGAAAGGTAGGATGAGCCGCTGAACAATACTGACGGAAGCCCGCACCGGGAACCGTGAATCAGCATCCCGCCGCTAGCGGACGCCTCCCACCGCCAAGTTGACGCAACCTGACGGACGCCGCCGCTGCCGGTGTCTACGAGAGTGCTATCGGTGGGAAGAAGTGGGAGCGCCGAGACGGCTGGGGCTATGTGCGCGGGCCCCCGACCCACACAGCGTTTCCTTCCAGCTTCACCTGGTAGGTCGGCAGTGGCTCGTCAGCGGGCTCCTCGAGCACCCCGCCGGTGCGGACGTCGAACTGGGCACCGTGCAGTGCGCACTCGATCACATAGTCGTCCACCAGATCCCCGTCACCCATGGGGAAGTCGGCGTGCGAGCATCGGTCGGCGACCGCGAACACCTGGTTACCCACCCGCACCAGGCACACCTGACGGCCGTCAGACAGCGTGACGCTGCGAGGCGTGCCGTCAGGAAGGTCGTCGAGCGAGATAGCCCTGAGGAAACCCATCATCGAGGAACGGGAGTGCCGGGGACGCCTTCTCCATCGTCTTCGGTGGACACGGTGCGGCCTGAGCCCGCCAGTGCCTCGTGCAGGGTATGCCAGGGCAGGTTGGCACACTTCACGCGAACCGGGAATTGCCGCACGCCCGACAGGGCAGCCAGCTTGCCGAGCGTCTTCTCATGGGCCGCGGCGTCGGGGGCCCCGGTGACCATTGCATGAAACGCTCGGAACAGCGCTTCGGCCTCGACCCTGGTCTTGCCCTTGACGGCAGACGTCATCAGGGAGGCGGATGCCTGGGAGATCGCGCAGCCGGTGCCCTGAAACCCTACGTCCTCGATCACGTCGTCGACAACGACCAGGTAGAGGGTGATCTGGTCTCCACAAAGCGGATTGGTGCCCTCCGCGGTGCGGTTGGCGTTGGGGAGTTTCTTGAAGTTGCGTGGGCTACGATTGTGGTCGAGCACCACCTGTTGGTACAGCTCGCGAAGATCAACCATCAACCGAACACCGATCGCACTTCCTGAACACCACGAACCAGGGCGTCAACCTCGTCACGGGTGTTGTAGAACGCGAACGACGCTCGTGCCGTCGCCGGCAGGCCGAGGCGATCCATCACGGGCTGCGTGCAGTGATGCCCGGTTCGGATCGCGATCCCTCGCTGGTCCAGGATGGTCCCGACATCGTGCGCATGGACACCGTCGAGGACGAACGAGATCACGGCAGCCTTCCGTGCGGCCGTGCCGACGATCCGGAGGCCGGGTACGCCACGCAACTGCGCAGTGGCGTACTCCAGGAGGTCGTGCTCGTGATGCTGAATCCAATCCCACGACAGTCCCCGGAGGTAATCGACGGCCGCCCCCAGCCCGATCGCGCCGGCAATGTGCGGCGTCCCCGCCTCGAACTTGGCCGGCAGCGGCGCATAAGTCGTCTTCTCGAAGGTGACGGAGCGAATCATCTCGCCGCCACCCTGATACGGCGGCATCGCCTCCAGCAGCTTGGCCTTGCCGTAGAGAACGCCGATCCCGGTGGGGCCGAACATCT
Source organism: uncultured Gemmatimonadaceae bacterium (assembly GCA_964348385.1). Classification (GTDB taxonomy): domain Bacteria; phylum Gemmatimonadota; class Gemmatimonadetes; order Gemmatimonadales; family GWC2-71-9; genus JAOTVV01. Next base: position 1,691 of record CAYGCN010000045.1, on the reverse strand, counting down.
TGTGTCCCGAGAGGGCATAGAAATCCGCATCGAGGTCCTGAACGTCGATCGGCATGTGGGGCGCAGCCTGGGCACCGTCGACCAGGACGGGAACACCGGCGTCATGGGCGACACGGACGATCTCCCGGATCGGATTGATCGTTCCAAGGGAGTTCGACACGTGGACCACGGCGACGAGGCGCGTGCGCTCGCCGACCATCTGCCGGAGCGCGTCGAGATCCAACTCTCCCGTGTCGAACATCGGGAGGACCCGGAGCCGCGCGCCCGCGATCTCGCAGGCAATCTGCCACGGCACGAGGTTGGAGTGGTGCTCCATCGCTGAGACGACGACCTCGTCGCCACGCCGAAAGCGCACCCGACCGAAACTCGACGCCACCAGGTTGATGGCCTCGGTCGCGCCGCGAACGAAGACCACCTCGTGAGGATCCGCGGCGTTGAGAAAGCGCTGGAGCTTGGCACGCGCCGCCTCATAGGCGAGCGTCGCGCGCTGGCTCAGCTCGTGAACCCCCCGGTGAATGTTGGCATTCTCGGTCAGATAGAACCGGGTCAGGGTCTCGATCACACCGCGCGGCTTCTGGCTCGTGGCGGCATTGTCGAGGTAGACCAGCGGACGCCCGTTTGCGGTGCCCGACAGAACGGGAAAATCCTCCCGGACCGTCGCCACGTCCCGCCGAGGGCGGGTCGCGACCAGGGGGGTCGAGACTTGGCGCACGCGCTGCTCCTCGTTAGGCCTCCGCGAGCCAGCGTCGGACCAGGCCGTCGAGCGCCGCCTTGAGCGGCTCCGACTTGACGGCATTCAGGATCTCGGAGCCGAACCCGTAGGTCAGGAGGTCCTTGGCCTCCTCGGCCGAGAGCCCGCGGCTCTGGAGATAGAACACGTGGTCATCGTCGATCGGCCCCAAGGTTGCCCCGTGGGTGCACTTCACGTCGTCCGCGTAGATCTCCAGCTGCGGCTGGCTGTCCGCACGTGCCGAGGGGGACAGCAGCAGATTGTTGTTCGTCTGCTTCGAGTCCGTCTTCTGGGCACCGGGGCGCACGATGATGCGTCCGTTGAACACACCGTGGGCGCGGTCGTCGAACACGCCGTTGAAGTACTCCCAGCTCGTGCAGTTGGGTTGGGCGTGCTCGAGCGTCGTGTGGTAATCGGTGTGCTGTCGTCCACGAAGCAGCGAGAGCCCGTCGAGCGTCGCGTCGGCGCCCTCACCATCGAGGACGACCTTGATGTCGTGGCGCGTCAGGCCACCGCCGAAGCTGAACGTGATGAACGAGTAGTTGCTGCTCCGTTCCTGACGCGAGTGGGTCGCCGCCGTGTGGAAGGTGTCGTCCCGCTCCCGCTGGAGGCGATACGCATCCAGCGTGGCGTTCTCGCCGACCGAGACCTCGGTCACGGCGTTGGTCCAGCACACGCCGTCGCCGACCGTGGCATAGGTCTCCAAGACGGTGGCCTGCGCTCCGCGATCCACGATCATCAGGTTCCGCGGATGACTCACCGATGGCGCCTCCGGCTCCGGCACCGACAGGAAGAGGAAGTGCACCGGCTGCTCGACCTTGGTGTCCTTCGGGACGAAGAGGAAGGCACCGTCGTGCACGAAGGCCGTGTTGAGCGCCGTAAACGGGTTGGTGTCGTCCGAGGCTAGCAGCCCGAGCAGCTGCTCCACACGGTCGGCGTCTCGGCCGAGGGCCTCGGCGAG
>CAYGCN010000044.1:19009-21968 GCA_964348385.1 uncultured Gemmatimonadaceae bacterium | reverse complement strand
GGCGACACGATGAGGCCCCGCTGCCCGAATCCGACGGGTGTGAGCAGGTCCATCACCCGCATCGGCAAGTCGCCGTCGCTCCGTTCGAGGCGAATCCGGCGATCGGCATACCGCGGGCGCAGATTGTCGAACGCGATGCGGTGTTTGGCCTTTTCGGGGTCGTCGAAGTTGACCCGCTCCACCTTGAGGAGCGCCAGGTACCGCTCGCCCTCCTTGGGAGGTCGCACTTGCCCCAGGATGGTGTCGCCGGTACGGAGGCCGAAGCGCTTGATCTGACTGGGACTGACGTAGATATCGTCCGGGCCGTAGAGGTAGTTCCAGTCGGCGCTGCGGAGGAAGCCGTACCCCTCGGGAAGGATTTCCAGCACTCCTTCGCCTCTGAGCACCGTTTCCGAGTCGAGCAATGACTGCTCGATCCGGAAGATGAGGTCTTGCTTGCGGAGGCCAGAGTAGTTGGTGATGTTCAACTCTTCGGCCAGAGCGTGCAGCTCGGCGACTGACTTCTTCTTGAGTTCCGCGATATCCACGAGACTGGGATTCTCCGTCGGATGGGTCGGCAGTTGAACGCCGTGCGCGGCCCGAGGACCGGGCGCGTCCCTGTGCCGGTGATGTGCGTGGGTCGTTAGGGGATCGTTTGCCGAATAGAGGCCGCTCAACGTTACGGGTATAAAGGAAAGGCGTCAAGAGCCGGCGTGAGCTCCCCCACCCAGTTCTGCACCTGGTGGCGCACCACGGTGTCGCGCAACCGTGAGATCATCGACGCGGTCGTCGATCCGGCGCACCGCGGCCCTTCGGCCGAGCTAGCCGACGCGCTCGCCGCGTGGCCGGGCGCGTACTATTGGGCGCACGGGGACGGCGCGGACCGCCTCGTCCTGAGCCGCGTGTGGGGCGTGCCGCGTCGAGAGCGCTGGTGGCTCCACACGCTGCTGTTCGTGGCCACCTTCGGCACCGTGTGGATGGGCGGGGCGCTGCTGGCGGGATCCTCGCTGCCGCTCGCCTTCCCCTTCAGCATCGACTACGCACAGGCGCCGCGGCTGCTGAACGAGCTGATCGCGGAGCTCCTCGCCCTCCGGCCGGGCCTGGACTTTGCCATGGCGTTGATGGCCATCTTGCTGGCGCACGAGACGGGACACTACCTGGCCGCCCGCCGTTACGGCGTCGATGCCTCGCCACCGTATTTCCTTCCCGCGCCGCCGATCGTGAACTTCATCGGTACGTTCGGTGCGTTCATTCGGTTGCGCAGCCCTATCGTCGATCGCCGGCAACTGATGGACGTGGGCGCCGCCGGGCCTTGGGCCGGGTTTGTGGTGGCGGCCGTGGCGCTCGCGGTCGGCTTGTCCCGCTCGACGGTGGTCGGCGATGCCGGCACCTCCGACCAATACGTGATGCTCGTCAACTACCGCCTCTATTTGGGAGATTCCCCCATCCTGTTTCTGGCGCGGCGGTGGCTGGTCGGGGAAGGCACCGTGTTGCTCCACCCGCTCGCGTTCGCGGGCTGGCTCGGGATGTTCGTCACGATGCTGAACCTGCTTCCACTGGGGCAATTGGACGGCGGGCACGTGCTGTATGCGCTGATCGGCCGGTGGCAGGCGCCAGTCAGCACCATCGTGTGGTTCGCGCTCATCGGCTTGGGATACGTGGCCGGCGAACTCACCTCGCCCTGGCTGGCCTGGTTCTGGTGGGTCTGGGCGCTGGCCGTCCTGGTAATCGGCCGTGGCCGCGTGGCGCACCCCCAGGTGCTGGATCGCTACCGGCCGCTCCCGGCCAGCCGCAAGCCCCTCGGCTGGGCCACGCTGGCGCTGTTCCTGCTCACCTTCAGCCCGATCCCGGTGTATCACTAGCACCGCTCCGCGCCGGGCACCTGCCGGCTCACCATTGCGTAAGTGACAGCGTGGTTTATCTTTACGCAAACCCAACAGGGTGCTGCGCATGCCGGGGACTCCGGTGCCATTCGGCGCCTCAAACCCGAGTGATCCTGTCGTCCACGACCTCCCGCCGCTGCGCTACCAGGGTGAGTCGGTGCCGATGCGGCTGGAGATCCGGCGCGGCGAGGACAACGTGTGGCGCGGGCGACTCCTGTTCGGCGAAGCCGACGGCGGCGCGGCCCTCGCGACGGCGGACATCTTCTGCGCCGGCAGCGAAGCCGACCTATGGGACTGCGTCCACGATCTCCGCGAGCATCACCTTCGGGATCTCTATCGCTCGGTGGCCGAATGAGCGAGGATCTCGAGCGGCGGTTACGGAAGCTGAGACACGATCTGTCCAATCCGCTGGCCGCCATCCTCGCCGAAACCCAACTGTTGCTCCTCCAGACCGATTCGCTGAACCAGGAAACCGTGCAGTCCCTCAAGGAGATCGAGACGCTGGCTCGCCGCATGCGGGACATGCTGAGGGATTGAGACGTCCCGAGGGCGCTCCGCGGGCGCCCCGCCGTTGTGCCGCGCTCGCCGCCGCGCGGCGTTTCCTTAGGAAACGGGTCGGTTTTGGGGCGAGTGCGTGTGAGCCCTGATCCCAAACCCGTGTGACCCAGCGCACGGCAGGCACCGGGCACCGGTGAGCAGTTTCGCGGGTACTTTGTGCGGGGCCCGCGGCAGCCGATCTTGACGCGCTCTGGACGGTGGGCCATGTTCGCCCCTCGACCGTAGTGGATGGCTCGGTCGGTGGCCACGCTGGAGCGGCACATGGGCATTGCTGATACCGAGATGAACAGCTATCGACGCCGGGCGGCGCTGCTCGCGGCGATGGGCCTCCTGCTCATCGCCGCTGGCTGTTTCGGCCGGCGGCCCGCGGAGGTTTCTCCCGCCGAGATCCCTGCGCTCGAGGAGCGCCTCGCCGAAAACCCCGACAACGCCGACGCCGTGCTCAGATACGCCGCGGCGTTGTTTGCTGCTGAGCGGTGCGACACGGCGCGGGTGGTGGCGTTGCTTTGAACTCTGTGCCGACGACGACGGGGGCGGCT
>CAYGCN010000044.1:5699-18999 GCA_964348385.1 uncultured Gemmatimonadaceae bacterium | reverse complement strand
CCAGGCGCTCGCCGCCTACCGCCAGTTCCTGGCGGCGCACCCCGAGGCGCGGGGGGCGCCCGCCGTGGCGGCCCGGGAGCGCATCGTGCTGCGCGCGCGTGCGGCGGAGCGGGCCCGGCTGGCCCTCGCGCAGGAGCAGGAGCTCGCCCAGCAGGCCGGCGATCCGCGGACTCTCGCGGTGCTTCCGTTGGACATCGCGGGGGACTCGACCTACCAGCCGCTCTCCCGCGGTCTCGCCCAGATCATCACCTCGGATCTGGACCTGCTGCAGCAGTTTCGGCTGGTGGAACGCCTCCAGGTCAACGCCCTGGTCCAGGAGATGCAGCTGGTCGAGACCGGCCGCGTGGATGTGGCCACCGCGGCGCGCGTCGGCCGCCTCCTGCAGGCGGGCCAGATGGTGCAGGGGCTCGCGGCGATTCCCGACGAGGAGGACGTGCGGCTCGAGGTCACGGTGGTGCAATCCGACGGGCGAGTGACGAGCCCCGCCATGGAGTCGGGACGACTGCGCGATCTGCTGCGCATGGAAAAGGCCATCGTCGTCGCCATCGCGGGTCAGCTCGGCTACGTGCTATCCGAGGCGGAGCGTCGCCTGATCCTGGAGAACGGCACGCAGAACCTGGCAGCCTTCCTGGCGTACTCGCGAGGCCTGATCGCCGAGGACCTCGGCGACTACTCGGCGGCGGCGGCGTTCTTCGGCGAGGCCGTACGCCGCGACCCTCGCTTCCGCCAGGCGCGACAGGACTTCCAGGCGGCCTCCGTGGCGCAGCGGGTGCAGGAGGCCGCTCCGACCGAGGTCGTGGCCGTCGCCGAGGAGGCCCCGGCAGAGCCGGCCGCCTCGACCGAGACCGTGGCCGGCGCCGCGGCGTCCGCCGTTGCCGACGTCGCGTCGACCGCGGGAGAGAGCCAGACGTCCGCCACTGAAAACACGGCGACGACGACCACCGCCCCGGGGACGACGGGGGGCGGCACCAATACCGCCGATCCGAGCTCGACGACCACGACGATCGTCACCACGCAGAACGTGACCGGCACCATCAAGATCAGGTTCAGGCTGCCATGAGGGCGCGCCTCGGCTGCTCCGCGCTGCTCCTGACGGCGGTGATGGTCGGCACCACGGACGCACAGCAGCGTATGCGCGCCCGGACAGCCCTGCTGTACGAGAGCTACTCGGTCGACTCGGGTCTCGCGTACAGCGACGTCTCGGAGCTCACCATCCCCGTCACGGTCGACATCCCGTTGGGCCGCGGGATGACCGTGACGCTCTCCTCGGGCTATGCCAGCGCGGCGTTCACGTCGGCCCTGCCGGAGGCGCTCGGCGACCAGAGCGTGTCCGGGATGCTGGACACGCAGGCACGGCTCAGCTACAACGTGATCCCCGGTCGACTCATCCTGCTGGTGACCGGCACCATCCCGTCGGGCAGAAAGACGCTCGAGGAGAGCCAGCTGTTTCTGCTCGGCCCGCTGTCCAGCGACATCATCGGCTTCTCGGCGGCGACGCTGGGGACCGGGGGGAGCTTCGGCGGAGGGTTCGCGGGAGCCCTGCCGTTGGGCCGCTGGGCCCTGGGGATCGGCGGCACCTATCGGCAGGCGCTCTCGTACCTCCCGGTGCGGGACCAGGATGACAAGCTCAAGCCCGGTTCCGAGCTCCGGGTGCGCCTGGGCGTCGAAGGTCCGCTCGCGCGACGCACCTATCTCCGGTTCGCTGGGATCTTCGCGGCGCGCGCCAAGGACCAGTTGGCCGGTGTGACGCAGAATGGCATTGGAAACCGCACGATTGCGTACTTCGCCCTGAGTCAGGGGCTTGGCGGAGGAGGCGCGTCGCTGACGCTCTACAGCTTCAACGTCTTCCGTTCCGACCCGCAGATCATCGGCGGGACCGACGAAGACGCGGCGCTGCTGCCCCGCGGCAACCTGTTCGCCCTCGGCGGCCAGTTCGGTTTCGGGCTGGGCCGGAGCACCAGGGTGGTGCCGCGCGTCGAGTATCGGGTCTCGGCGCTCGCCTCGGCCGGGGATTTGAACGACAAGACGCTGCGCCGCGCCGGCAGCACGTTCCGCTTCGGCGCCGATCTGCGCCAGCAGCTCTCGAGACGGCTCGCGGCCGTTCTCTCCGGCAGCGGCGTGACCGGCACAGTGGTGCAGGCCGGGGCCGACCTCGGGCTCAACGGCTACCGCATGGGGCTCACCCTGGAGCTCACTCCTTGAATCGATGGGTGCTCGGTCTTGGACTCGCCGCCGTCTTGGCGGTGGCGTGTGGGGATTTCTTTGCGCCGCCGCTGCGCTCGGGCGCACTGAGTGTGGTGGCCGATTTCGGTGCGACCGGGCTCGCCCAAAGCGACGCCGACCTGCTACGCGTGCGGGTCTTTCGCCAGAGCGATGCCGGCTCGTTCGATGACAAGGTGCTGGACGACACCCTCGCCATCGACCCGGACTCGGGGACGGCGGAAGGCAGCCTCAGCGTGCCGATTCTCACGAGCCCGCAGCAGGTGGTCGTGCAGCTCGACGCCTTCCGGAGCTCGGACGGGCTGATCGTGTTCTCCGGCATCGACACGGTCGAGGTTCGGGAGCAGACCGGAGGTGGGGACCCGGAGCCGGTGAGCATCCGGGTCGTCTACGCGGCCCCCGGGGCGGCCAGCGTGACCCTCGCGCCCCGAGATACGGTGGTGGAGCAGGGAGCGACGTTTCAGTTTCGGGCGCAGGCCTTCGACAGCTCGGGCGCGATCGAGTTGCCGGTGCGCTACGCGCTGGTCAACAGTGCCGATGCGGCGTTCCTCACCTTGAACCGCTTGACGGGGGAGGCCACGGCGGCTTCCGATGCGGAGGCGGTGGTCGAGGTGGTCGCGCACTCCGTCGACGGCTTGGCAGCCGAATCCACGCGAGTGCTGATTGGCTCGGTGCCCGTCGGGGTGCTGGTCACGCCCGGATACGGCAACGTCGGTGTGGGGGCCAGCGTGGCGCTCGACGGCGCGGTGGTCGACGCGCTCAACAACCCACTTCGCTTGTTCTCGGTCGAGTACGCTTCGCGCAATCCGGCCATCGCCACGGTCGCCGCCGACGGGGTGGTCACTGGTGTCGCCGCGGGCACTGCGGTGATCGTCGTGGGGGCGCCGGACTTTCCGAGCTTCGCGGACTCGGCGCTGGTGACGGTCGCGCCGGACAGCACCGTCGTGGTGTCCGCCACATCGAACCTGCGGGGATTCCAGGCGGTCGATGTCGGCGACACGGTGACCGTCGACGTGACCGTGGACATGCGCTTCGTGGCTCCCGAGGTGTTGGGGAGCTACAACGCGGTGCTTAGCTGGAATGCCGCGGTGCTGTCGTTCGTGGACGTGCAGCCGGGCGATTTTCTGCTGCCGGAGACCAACACGGCCAACACGGCGAGTGGTGAGCTGCGGTTCGCCCAAGCGGACGCCAATGGCGTCGCCGGTGTGGTCGTGGTGGCGAGCGTGCGCCTCGTCGCGCTCGCGTCGGGCGCCGGCGCGGCCGCCGTGAGCATCACGGAGCTATCGGCGGCGCAGTCGTTCACCAATCTGTTGAGTCAGGTCATCGTGACCAACGGCACGGTCACGGTGCGGTAACGGTAGGAGGTCTACGTTATGCGATCGGTCCGCTTGCTCCCTCTCGCCGCCATCCTGATGCTGGTAGGATGCGACGACGATCAACTCGACCTTCGAGCGCCCGATGCGCCGCCGCCCCCCGCGCGCGGGGTCCAGGCGTTTCTCCAGGTCGACAACGACCGGGCGGCGCCCGGCCAACAGGTACACGTGTTCGTCCGTGTGCAGCTCGGCACCGAGAGCAGTGCCAAGGTGGGCAGCTATACGGGACGGCTCACGTTCGATCCGGAGCAACTCACCTGGATGAGCACGGTGAACATCGACGACGGCATGCGCGTGGTGAACCCGAACGACGCGCCCGACGGCGTGGTCCGGTTCGCCGGGGCGGCGGCCAGAGGCTTCGAGGATCTCACGCTCTACCATGGAGTGTTCGAGGTCGTGGACGCCGGCTATATGGACGGGCTCCGACTGGAGATGGAGGAGCTCTCGTCTGCCATGACGCTCACCAATCTGCGGCCCGAGCTCGAGACGACACCGCGGATCTTCCTGCGCCAGGGCACGAAGTAGGGTCGAAGGCCAGCCGTGCGCCGCGTCCCGTCTCACCCGACACTGCTCGCGATGACGGCGATGGTCGTCGCGGGTGCGCTGCGCCCGGCGCCCGCCCAGGTCATCGTCGCCGGACCGACGACGAGCGATCTGGACGCCGTGTTGGGCAATCGGGTCACCGTGCCCGTCGCCATCGACATGACGGGAGCCTCCGGTTTCGACCTCGGGGCGTACCGCGTCCGGTTCACCTGGAACCCGAATGTCTTCTCCTACGTGAGCGCCTCCGGCGGCACTTTCGCGGCTCCCGTGTTCAATGCCGATACGGCGGCGGCCGGTGTCCTGCGTTTCGCTGCCGCGAGCGCGGCTGGCGCGAACGGGCTGTTCACGCTTGCCGACATCACGCTCGAAGTCCTGGCGACGGATCCGGACACGTTTCGGGTCCAATTCGAGGAGCTGACCGCCGCCGGGACGTTCGACGACCTCCTGCCGTTCCTGACAGTCACCTCCGGGGCATTCTGCGGTTCCGGCGTGTGGGGTGACCTGGACGGCAATGGTCAGGTGCAGTCCGTCGACGCGCAGATCGTGCTGATGCATGCGGTGGGGATCGCGGTGACCGACACGGTTCGCGGCGACGTGGATGCGGACGCCAAGGTCGATCCGCGCGACGCGCTGATCATCCTGAGTGACGTCGTGGGCCTCGACGTCTCGGCGTTCCGGGTCGGACAGCTGGTGGCCGCGACGTGTCGGCCAGGCGCCACCGATACGGTGACCGTGCTGCCGTCACCCCTCACGCTCGCGCCGGGCGACCTCTTCGCCTTGAGTGCGCAAGTGCGCGACACGGCAGGCATCCTGTTGGGGGGCATCGACCTCGCATGGTCGTCCACTGATCCTAGCGTCGCCACGGTCGACGCGACCGGGACGGTGACGGCCGTCGCGCAGGGAAGCGCCGACATCGTGGCCGCGGTGGCCCCTGGCGTCACGGGAGGCACCACGGTCACCGTGGGTGACCGCCATCGCTGGGTGGTGAATCCGACGGGCGCCCAGGGGCAGCAGGCCGAGGTGGGCAGCGACCTGCATCCGTTCAGCACCATCTCCGAAGCCGTGGCGCGGGCCGCGGATGGCGACACGGTGTTCCTCCACGCGCATACCTATACCGAGCCGCTCGAGGCGACCAAGCCGCTGGTGTTCCTCGGGGACACGTCGGGGGCGCGACCCACCATCACCACGCCGAACCGGTCGGTCGGGACGATCGATGCGACCGGCGCCGTGACCCTGCGCCACCTGGCGTTTCGCGAGGCGTCGGGCGGGCTCGACATCCGGGCCGACACGCTCACGATGCGATCGGTGGAGTTCCGGTCGCTGAGTGGCCCCGGTCTCCGGGCGCGCGGCACGGAATACGCGGCGTTGGACAGCGTGTTCGTGAGCGGCGTGCTCGGAGGCGGGATCGGGCTCGACACGGCCGGCGTCGTGAGCATCCTCCGCTCGCGGGTCGCCGGGGTGGAGAAAGGGGTGTCCGACACCGTCTACGGCTTCTTCGTGCGGGCGGATACGGCCAGGTTCGACGTGGTCGAGGTGGCTGGGGTGATGGGCGAAGCCATCGTGACCCACACGACCCCGTATACCAGCGTGCAGCGCACCACGATCGTCGACGCCGACGGCGGGGTCTTCGCCGACACGGGCGTTACGCTCGATGTGCGCAATCAAGTGCGTCTCAAGCGATTGCGCTTCGGCGGGATCGGGGGTGCCGTCGATACCCTACGGGTCGCCGATGTCACAGCGGATGAGGTGGGCGGCGCGACGTTCTTCGCGGTCGACCTGCCCTACCACGTGCTCGACGTGGCGGGCGTCACGGTGTCCAACGCCGCCGGCGGCGTGTTTGGGGATACCGGCCGGCGGGCCGCGGTGCACAGCTCGCAGTTCAGCGCGATGGGCCTCATCGCCATCGATCCCAACGCCGACACCCTGGTCATCGATACCGTGACCGTTGACGGCGCGTCGACTTCCGCCGTCTGGCTGGAGGGCGCGCACGTAACCTACGTGTCCAACTCGCAGTTCGTGAACACGAACGGGGGGATCGCGGAGTTCGGCACCGGGGGCTATCTGGAGGTCACCGGCAGCTCGATGCGCGGTATGACGGGCTTCGCCGAAGGGATCCGGTTTGCGGGTGACAGCCTGCTCGTACTCGACGACACCATCGTCGGCGTCCCCAGGGACATCGGGATCTACCACCTGGGCGGGTCGTGGCTCCGGATGCGCAACTCGCTCGTTCGCCGAACCGGGTACGAAGGCGTCCAGACCAGCGGCGTGGCACTCGTCGACATCGCCCACGTCACGGTCGACAGCGCGAGCGTTGACTGCGCGGGATGCTATTGGGGTATCGAGGTCTCCAATGCGGACTCCGCGCGGGTCGACTCATCTGCTGTCCGCGACAACAAAGGCGGCGCGGTCTACGCCGCAATCGGCCGTGCCTTCACCATGCAGGACGATACCCTGACCGGGAACTTCACGACGCTCAGCCAGTCGGGAGGCCACTCCGGCTACTACGTGGTGCATGTCGACGACATTGATGACTCCCGCGTGGTGGGCAACCATATCGCGAGCAACCGGGCCGCGGGGATCTACTTCTCCTTCAGTTCCGCCGACGACACGGCGCTGGTCGAGAACAACCTGTTCCGCGGGCGTTACCAGGGCATCGAGGCCGTAGGGTGGGACACGCTCACCACGCGGGTCGATATTCGGAACAACACGTTCGCCAGCGACTTGGCCGGCTTCAACAGCGAGCAGATCGGCGTCGGATGGGTGAAGACGTTGGTGGTGGAGAACAACGTCTTCGACTCCATCGTCGGCGCCGTCACCGACGTCTGGTCGGTCGACTCCATGCGGGTCGTCGGAAACACGACGACCAATCTTCGGGGCACCTCCAGCACGGCTCACTCGTCCTCCGGAGGTCGTGAGACCGTGATCGACGGCAACGCCGTGACGTGCGCGGACACGAACTCGGTGACCGGCGTCTACCATGCGAACGGCGCCGGCCTGCTGTCCAACAACACCGTGACGGGGTGCTACCAAGGCGCGTGGTTTCATAACGGGCTCTACGCCACTCAGGTATTCGACCTGGCGGTGCGCGGTAACACCATTACGCAGGGCAGCGCCGTGACCGCGCAGCGCTGGGGCATCCACCTGCAAGGCGGCAGCTACAACGCGGAGCTGGTCGGCAACAGCGTGACGGGCGGGACCTACACGACCGGCGCGATCTCGGTCGTCGGGAACACGACCTACCCCCACCCGAGGGTCCGGGTCGACTCGAACGCCGTGACCGGGGGCGCCGGGATCGGCATCCGGATCAGCGAGGCCGACACGGCGCTGGTGGACAGCAACACCGTATCGGGGCTGGCCGCGACCGCGACGGCGCGGGAGGGCGCGGTCACGCTGGCCAACGTGTACCACAGCACCGCGGTGACGAACAACAAGCTCTCGGGGAACGCGGTGCCGGGCGTGTTCGTGGATGCGACGGTGGGCGGCACGGTCGTCGTCGACACCAACCTGATCGTGGACAATACCGGCTCCGGGATCATGCTGCTCGGTGCCGCCACGGGAACGCTCAACTCGATCCGGCGCAACACGCCGTTCGGGATCATCGACTCGGTCGGCACGGGCGCGGTCTTCCAGGCCAACAACATCGAGGGTAACGCGGTCGGCGTGATGAATTTGGGGCTCACGGCGCTCGACGCCACGAACAGTTGGTGGGGCGACGTCTCGGGTCCGGATTGCGACACCTGCGCCGCCGGCCTGGGCGACAGCGTATCGGCCAACGTGACCTACATTCCCTTTGCCACTGCCAGCATCGTCGGCGCGCCGGCCGGAGCGCCGCCGGTGTTCGCGTTGGCGCCGGCCCAGACCGTGGCCCTGAGGCGCACGGCGAGCGAACCCGGCCGGGAACCCGAGCCGCCGACCCCGGTGCACGCGCGACGGGAGCGAACGACGCCGGCGCCGGCGCTGCAGGAGCCGCCGCCGGCCAGACCCAGGGTGCTGCGCAACGGCGCGATCGAACCGCCGGTCGGGGCCGTCACGCCGCGTGAGCGTCGCACGGAGGGCGGGCGATGACCGCGCGCATCCTGCGGGTCGCCAGCCTGGGAACGGTCCTGAGCCTCGCCGTGACACCACCGATGGCGCGCGCGCAGAGCATCCCGGTCACGCTCGGCGGGGAGACGTCGTCCCTGGTGGGCGTGGCGTTCGACGTCCCGATCGTGGTCGACATGTCGGCACGCACGGAGCTGCTGGGGAGCTTCCAGCTCACGGTGAACTGGGACCCGGCGGTGCTTGAGGTGGTGAGCGGGCAGGACGGCCAGTTCGGCTCGATCACGATCAACGACGACTCGCTGGCCACCGGGTGGTTGGTGGCGTCCGGCGTGAATCCGTCCGGCATCGGAGGGAAGTTCACCGTTGCCGTGGTGCGATTCCGCCCCCGCACGGCGGCCACGACCAACCTCGTGCTCGCGGTGAACGAGCTGTTCGCGGCCACGACCTTCGCGGACCTGACCTCCTCTGCCGTTCCGTCCGATCGCGAGTACTGTCCCGCGCTGGGGCGCCTGGGGGACCTCGACGGCGACGGTGCCAGCAACAGCCGGGACGCGCTCATCGCGCTGTCGGCGGCCGTCGGTCTCGACGTGTCGGGCTTCAACGCCCCGATGGGCGACGTGGACCGCAACGGCGCTACGGAGGCCCGGGATGCGCTGATCATCCTGTCGTACGGCGTCGGCCTCGACGTGAGTCAGTTCCCCATCTACACCATTGCGCCGGGCGCATGCGCGGCGGGCGTGCAGCCGGCGCTGGCGCTGGACCCCGGCGACCTCACCGTGAGTCCCGGCCAGGAGATCGCCTACACGGCGGCGGCATCCGACGCGGCAGGCAACCGCGTCGCGGTCACCGACGTCTTCTGGTCCACCAGCGACGACCGGGTCGCCATCGTCGGACCGAGCGGGGTGGTGACGGCCATCGATACCGGAACGGCCGTGATCACCGCGCGGCGCATCGGCGGAGACAACGCCAGCGCGACGCTCACGGTCACCGCCGACCGGCACGTCTTCTGGGTCGACGCCCTGGCCTGGAGCGCGGTGAACCAGCTGGGAGACCCGCTGTACCCGTTCGCCGCCATTCAGCAGGCGGTGGACTTCGCGGGCGAAGGGGACACGGTGCGGGTGCGGCCGGGCACGTACGGCGACGGCACCTGGATCGACGGCAGCGTGGTGCTCGAGGGCGATACGTCGCTCGGCGGCACTCGACCCTTCATCGCCGCCAACGCGTCCTACTCGACGGGCTTCTTCCTGGACGGCGGCTCCCGGGTCGAGATCCGCGGCTTCGTGTTCGACACGGTGTATCAGGCGATCGGGGTCGGGACGGTCGATACGGTGGCGCTCGACAACCTCGAGTTCCGCATGCGGGCCACCGGGTCTGCGTCCGTCTACATCGACACGGTGAGCGCCTTGTACGTTCACCGCTCGCGATTCTTCGGCGCCGCGACCAGCTGGTACAGCAACAACGCGATCGAGGTGTGGGGTGCCGCCGGGCTCGTGGCCATGGACTCCAGCGTCGTCGCGGACTATGGCGACGACGGGCTCGACCTGAACAACGTGGACAGCCTGGACTTACGCGACAACCTGATCCGCAACAATTACGGGTGGGGCATCTCTCTCTGTAACGAGTGCTTCACGTCGGACACGACCCGCGGCGTGGCGGCTTATTTCTACCGCAACCGGTTCGTCAACAGCCAGTTCGGCCAGGTCTCCCTCAGCTTGTTCCGGTCCGCCCGCTTCGAGCGCAACGTGTTCGTGGGCGGCGGCGGGGGCGGCTACTACGATGCCGTAGACCTCGTCGGGCACGGCGGCAGCCTCGCCAGCTTCTTCGCGGATTCGTTCGATGTGACCAACGGACCATGGCTGGACCTGTACCGGTTCGACTCCCTGTCCGTCGACTCGGCGGTCGTCGCGCAGCGCGACGACTACGCGTACATCAGAGGTGGCCGGATCGCGGTGGTGCGGGACTCCCGGTTCCTGGAGCTCACCTGGGGTGCCTTGGAGGTGGATGCGTGGCCTCGGGATACGGCCGCTCTCGTTCTCCAGAATGTCGATTTCCTCGGACCCGACTCGAGCACGTGCGACCAGTGCGGGACCGGGGTGTGGGCGGACGGCATGTCCATCACGGCGGACGGCGTGACCGGGGTGAACCTGGGCGAGGTGTTTGATCTGTACGATACCGACCTCGCGCTGTCGAACTCCTCGTTCCAGCACACCTACTGGGTGGTCTACACGTACTGCGGTACGACCAGGCTCGATGGTGTCAGCGCTTTTGACGGGCAGTACGGGGTCTATCACAGCGGTTGCGTTGCTGCAGAGGATACCTTGGCCATCGATGCCTCCCAGTTCGAGTTCTTCTATCAGGGGGTCTATGCCGACGACGCCGACAGTCGCATCGAGGGCTCGAGCTTCCTCGACGTCGATTATCCCATCGAGGTGTCCTGCGGCAACCTGACCGCGCGGCACGACACGCTGTCGAACGGTTTCTACGGTATCGAGGCATACGGTTGCTTCGTGGGCGGGGCCGTGGTGGATTCCCTGGTGGTCGACACGGTGCGGATCGAGCAGTTCGCGGATTGGGGCATCTACGGGCACGCTGTGCAGTCGACCGTGACACGGAACGTGTTCGCCGACGTCGAGGACCCGGTCTACCTGAACGACGGCCGCATGATCGTGACCGATAACGTCGCCACCGGGGTCGGCGGCTACGGGTTGGACGTGTCGTCCGATACCTACGGCTCGGTGTTCGTCGAACGGAACTCGGTGACGTGCGACTTCCTGGCCGGCGGATATGATGGGATCGAGGCGTGGTCGTACGACGCAGACTCGACCACGGTGAGGGACAACACGGTCACCGATTGCCGCAGCGGTATCTACGCGCGGGGTCCGATCGTCGAGGTACGGGGCAACACGGTGACGATGCCGGCGAATGCAGGCATCACGGTGAACGGGATCGAGGCCATCGCCGACACGCTGCTGCGTGTGGTCGCGAATGCGGTGACCGGTCCCGCGCGGTATGGGTCGATCGATGTGGTGTCCGCCAAGCGAGCGGAGATCGACACGAACACGATCACCGCGAGCATCGATGCGGGGATTCTGGTGTCGTCGGTCGACAGCCTCTGGGTACGAGACAATACGGTCGCGAGCCACGACACCACCCCGTGCACGAGCTGCTTGTCGAGCCTCGAAGGGGCCATCGTGCTGTGGTTCAGCTCCGCGACCAACGTGCTGGCGAAGGTCACCGGAAACCGCATCACGACCAGCAAGCGGAGCGGAATCGTGCTCGAGCGGACCGGTTCGACCGACACCGTCACCATTCTGGTGGACAGCAACTCGGTGAAGAACCCCTCCGAGTACGGTATTCGGGTGTATCGGTACACCCGGGCAAAGCTCACGCGGAACGCGATCGACGGCAGCGGGCTGGACGCCCTATGGGTCGATCGGTGGACCACCGATGCCGCGGCGCTGGTGGCGAACAACAACAACTTCACCAATAGCGCGCGCTACGGGTTCAACACCGTCGATGGAAGCGGTGCGCTGTACGACGCCACCAACAACTGGTGGAATGACCCGCTGGGGCCCAGCGGATTCTACGGCGAGACGTCCGGCGCCTCGACCGGCGACAGCGTGTCGGCCAACGTGTTGTGGAGCCCGGCGCTCGTGGCGCCGCAGGGCGACGCGCCGACGCCGGCGCCGCCCGCCATGATCGCGGCCCTGTCCCGGGCATCCGTGGTGGCCGGCGCGACGGTCATCGCCCCGCTGCGCGCCGGCGGTCGGCTGCGTGGCTCGGTTCCACTCACCCGACCCGCTCGCCAGCGGACGGTCGAGCTCCGTCCGGTGCTGCCGCGGGCCTTGGCGCCGGATGACGACGGGCGATTCGCGCGCCTCGGGATAGTGGACCGGCACGCGGCGACCCGCCGCGCCGAGCAGGCCGAGACGCGGGCGGCGCAGTGGGCGGAACGACTCGCGCGTGAGGCGGAGCGCGCGGCGGCCCTCGCCGCGAGAGATGAGGAGCGTGCGGAGCGCCGGGCGCGGCACGAGGAGCGCCGTCGCGCGCGGGCCGCCGAGCGGGCGGGAGGGCAGGAGCCATGAGGCGAGTACGCGCTCCCATCGCCCTGGCGCTCGCGGCGGCCGCCGCGACCACTGCGCGGGCGCAGACGGTGGAGTTCTACAGTCTCACCGGAGACAGTGTTTTGACCGTGCTGACCGGCGACACCGGTGCGGTGCAACTTTGGGTCACCGGCCTGGCTGGGCAAGGCGTGTCGGCCTACGACATCGACATCGCGCTCGATGATGCTCGGGTCACGCTGGCCAAGGCGGACTCGGTCGACGGATACGGCCTTCCCAGTCCCACCATTACCGCCGGGGCGGGATCGGTGAACATCGCGGCGTCCGGCACGGGTGCGGCGTTCTTCACGATGCAGCTGGCCACGCTCTACTTCGAGCTCAATGCATCTGCGGTCGAGGGATCACTGCTGTCGCTCAAGGTGAACAGCCTCACCTCTGGAGACGGGCTCGCCACCGACCTGGTGCCGAACCACCGCACGGGTGTGCTCGACGTGTGTCAGGCGGAACAGGTGTGGGGCGATCTCGACGCGAACCGCGCGGTCAACAGCCGCGACGCCTTGGTGGCCATCACGCATGCCGTGGGATTGACGGTGAGCGGCTTCGACCTCGACTTGGGTGACGTCGACGAGGACCTGCAGGTCACCACGCGCGACGCGCTGCTCATCCTGAGCGAGGGTATCGGGCTGTGGACCGGCACGCGCGCTGGCGTCCCCAAGGCCAACCGCTGCTCGCCGCTCTCGGCGATGCCGAACGACATGGCGGTCTGGCTCTCGACCACGCTCGGGTACGTGGCGGCCGGCGACACCACGGTGCAGTCGGTGGGGGTGACCGGCCAATCATCCTACCATCCAAGTTGGGCGCCGGACGGCACCAAGCTGGTCTTCACGGAGTACATCGGCACGCCGTTCTACAGCTACGACTTCGTCACGACCACGTTGGACGGTTCGGTGGTGGACACGCTGTGCGTCCCCACCGCCGCGGACTCACCCAAGATAAAAATCCGCCGCGTACCTTTAGGCTTCTGCACCGGGAGAATAAAAGGGTGGGGCTGCGTACCGGTCT
>CAYGCN010000044.1:4418-5689 GCA_964348385.1 uncultured Gemmatimonadaceae bacterium | reverse complement strand
GGTGGACACGCTGTTCGTCTCCACCGCCGCGGACTACTCACCGGCGTGGTCACCCGACGGGACGCGGATCGCCTTCGTGCGCGGCAGCGATCTCTACGTCATGAACGCCGACGGCTCCAACCAGGTCCTGTTGGCCGACACCGACAGCCTCGCCGTCGAGGCCTCGTCTCGCGTGGAGTGGAGCCCGGACGGCTCGAAACTGGTCTTCACCGGCTACCCGCCGTCAGCCTGCTGCACCGATGTCGTCTGGACCGTCAATGCCGACGGGACCGGTCTCACCAAGGTGACCTCGGTCTTCGCGTACGATCCCACGTGGTCGCCCGCGGGCGACTCGCTGGCGTACGACTACTCGGGGGTCTCTCGCATCTACTGGATCCAAGCAGCGGGCGACACGTCGCTCATCGGCGCGCCGGTATCCCGCTTGGCTGGCGGGCAGGACCATCCCGGCTGGGTGCCGGCGGGGCCGATGTTCCAGTCCACCTGGGACTTTCCGTACGAATTCTATCTCGAGCGCCCGTCCGACGGTCGGCTGCTGAGGTTGACCCGGGGAATCCAGAGTGCGACGCACGCGGCGCTCAGACGGGTGGGCGCGTATGTCGATACGGTGTCGGTATCCCCCACGACCGCGTCCCTGAGTGTCCTGGGCACGCAGCAACTGACGGTGACTGTGGTCGACAACGGCGGCAGCCCCATCACGCCGGGATCGGGAATAACCTGGAGCAGCAGCGATGAGACCGTGGCCACGGTCGATCAGACCGGACTGGTGACGGCGGTCGGAGTCGGGACCGCCACGATCACCGCCAGCGCGGGAGGCTGGCGCAGCGGTACCGCGTCAGTGACGGTGAACCCATGAGGCGGCCCGCACTGCTGGTCGGTATCCTCGCGACGGTTGCCCTGCCGGCCTGGGGGCAGACCGTCGTCGTCCGCGTCGGCGGTGAGCTGAGCCAGGTCGCCTTCGACGAGCTCGTCGTCCCGATCTACGCCGACATGTCGGGCGCGGGCGGCGAAAAACTGGGTAGTTACACCATCCGG
Organism: uncultured Gemmatimonadaceae bacterium; assembly: GCA_964348385.1. GTDB lineage: Bacteria > Gemmatimonadota > Gemmatimonadetes > Gemmatimonadales > GWC2-71-9 > JAOTVV01. Next base: position 4,657 of record CAYGCN010000044.1, on the reverse strand, counting down.
CTCTCGTGGGACCGTGACACCCTGACATACCAGGACACCGAGACGGGCTCGTTCGCCGAGCCGGCGGTCAATGCCGACAGTGCCTGGAGCGACGGCGTGCTCTGGATCACCGGGGTCTCACCGTCGGGGATGGACGGGGTGTTCGATCTCGTCAACGTCGAGTTCTACGTCCCGGGTTCGGGTACCACGCCCATCGATCTCTCGGTGACGGAGCTGTCCGCCGCGGGGACGCTGACCGA
>CAYGCN010000044.1:0-4408 GCA_964348385.1 uncultured Gemmatimonadaceae bacterium | reverse complement strand
TGATGACGGCGGCCACCGTGATCGCCGTCGGCGGGACGTTCTGCCCCGCGCTCGGGCGGTGGGGCGATTTGGACGGCGACGGGTACGCCAACAGCCGGGACGCGTTGGCGATCCTCTCAAGCGTGGTTGGGATCGACCCGGGCGCCTTCTTCAACGTCACGATGGGTGACGTGGACGGGGACGGCGCCGTCAACACGCGGGACGCGTTGATCCTGCTATCCTACGCGGTCGGCATCGCCATCCCGGGCCAGCGGGTGCTGCTCACGGCACCCGGTCCCTGCGGGACCGGCGCGGCACCCGCCCTGGCGATCGTGCCCGATACGGCGGCTCTCGTTGTGGGACAGGTGACGCAGTTGCTCGCGCTCGCCACCGATGCTTCGGGTGGGTTCACGGCGGTCACCGGCGTCAATTGGGCGGTCGACGATCCCGAGATCGCCGCGATCGATCCCTACGGCGTGGTCGAGGGCCGAAGCCCCGGCAGCACCGCGGTGTACGCCGCGCTGGGGCCGGGCGTGTCGATTGCCGGCACGATCGTCGTGAGCCAGCGACGCTCGCACTGGTACGTCGATGCGCAGACGGCTTCGCAGAAGCCGATTCAGCTCGGGACGCAGCGATACCCGTTCGCCACACCCGAGTTCGCCTTTCCGATCCTCACCGAGGGCGACACCATCTGGATTGCCCAGGGTGTGCACGACTATCTGGGCGCCAGTGGGTATGGCTACGGAGACGCGCCCTCGGCGGGTGGGCCGTCTGCCGCGTCGGCGTTCGTGCCGCCCAGCGGACCGCTGAAGGTCGGGGCGGTCATCATCGGCGACACCCTCGCCGACGGAACGCGCCCGGTGCTGCGGGCGGCCGAGCGGGATTACGTGACGGCGTTCGACTGGCGTGGTGGCCTGCACGGAGAGGTCAAGCACCTGATCTTGCGGGGCTTCTCGGAGGCGGTGTACGGCTACGGGATCAAGAACCTGGTGGTGGAGAACGTCAGAGTCGAGGAACCGCAGACCACGTACGGAGACGGCCTCTACATGATCCGGCCGGTCGATACGGTCCTCGTCCGTAACAGCGAGTTCCTGAGCGACACGAGCCTGTACAGCGGCTACGGCATGTACGTCGGCGACGGAGCCGAGTTCATCTCGGTGCGCGACACGCGTTTTGCCTACTGGGGTGACGGGGGCATCTCCGGTTACGACGTCGATTCGCTGGACGTGCAGCGAAGTGAGTTCGACAGCACGGACTTTCGCGGGGTCGCGATGTACACCTCCGACGTACCGAGCGTGAGCGCGTCGATCTCTCAGAGTCGGTTCATCGACAACTACTATGAGGCGATCTACATCGACAATGCCCGCACGGTCGCGCTCAACGGCAACTACATCGATCAGCGGCGCGACGACGCCCTGGTGGTCTACGGCGTGTGGCCGATGCAGGCCGGCACCAAGCTGACGTCCCAGGGCGACACCGTGGTATTCTGGGCGGACGGCTGGAACTGGATGTACTCGCTGTATCTGGACAGCGTGGTGATGGATCAGTTCCGGCTCGACGTCCGGGGCGACAGCGCGACGGCGACCTACAGCAACCTCGACCAGAACTACCTGAAGATCACCAACTCGGCGTTCCTCAACCTCACGATCGAGGGACTCGACGTCCAGGCACGGAAGCTGGAGGTCGACAACAGCCAGTTCGCCGGGTGCCCGTCCTGTGACTGGCTCGATGCGGACGGAATCCTGGCAACGTCCTACACGGATTCCGGGCCGCAAGTGAGCATTACGAATTCGAGCTTCACCAATCTCGACCGGGCGTTCTACCACACGACCGCGAACGACTCCACCGACCTCATGGTGTTCACCGGCAACACGGTGGACAGCGTGACGTACGGCTTCCGGTTCCGAGCCGACAGCGGGCGGGTCGCCGATAATGACATCGGTCGCGTGCGGCTCTACGGGGTCTACGCGGAGCCGTCCTTCAGCAACCGCGCACCGAAGCGAGTGGTGGTCGAGCGCAACACGGTCACGTGCTCGGTCCAGGCGTCGTACACTGCGTACGGGATCTACACGTACTATCTGCCCGCCACCGTCGATACGAATGCGGTGCGGGACTGCGATTACGGGATCTACTCGTACTATCCGTCGTCCGGCGCGTTGTATCCGCTCTCGGATCTGAACATTCGCAGCGACACGGTCTTCATGCCGACTGACGGGAGCGGACAGACGGGCATCTACGTGTACGGACGGTGGGGGCTCGCGAAGGTCGCACGCAACACGGTGCGCCGCGGCGTCACCGGGATGTATCTGCGGCCGGACATCGATATCGCGAGCGGCGATACCGCGTTGGTGCGGCTGGACACCAACGCGGTATCGGAAGCCACGACGCGCGCCGTGTGGGTTTTCCCGGTAGACGCCGTGTCCGTGGTCGGTGTGCGGAACAACATCTCGGGCAACGCGCTCGACGGCATCGTGAATGCAGGCAGCGGCACGCGCAGCTTCACGCTCGGCCGCTTCGTGGGAAACGCGCGCTGGGCGATCAGCGGCACGGCCGCGATCACGGCGACGAGCAACTGGTGGGGGAGCACCAGTGGGGCCGGTGGGGCGAACGGCAGCGGCCTAGCCGATGCCGACAGCGTGTCGTCCAGCACCACGGACGTGACGAGCCCGCTGGGTTCCGACCCCGGTGATGTGCCGCCATTGGGAGCGCCGTTCGACCCCGTCGGCGCTGGCCGCGTGGCAGCGGTGACGGCAGCGGCGTTCGTGACCCAGCCGCCTCCGCCCGACGACGCCGTCGAGTGGCGTGACTGGACGGAACGACGCGCCGCCCTGGAGCGCGCCTGGCAGGGACGTGAGCTGGTGAAGGAAGCCGAGCGCACCGCCAGGCAGGAAGTCCGGGATCGGGCGCGCGGCAAGCGGCGCCGCCAGTAGGGGGTATCCATCGGAGGTGGCAGGGCCCCGGGATGGTATGCTCCGGGGCCTTTCTGCTGTGGTCTACCCGGGGCCACCGCACCGCCTGCCCCCATTGCCTCTCCTGCTGTTACCTTCAGGTGCTCACGCACGCCGGCGTGTGCCGCCTCGTCGGCGGGGAATCTCACAGGTGAAGGAGTCGCCATGTTTCGAATGCTCAGCGCCACCGCGGTGCTCATCTTGTGCTCTGGCGCGCCTGCCCTCGCCCAAGAGCTCACCGTCGAGGAGATCCTCGACCACCACTACGAGGCGGTGGGCGGCCTCGAGAAGATCAAGGCGGTGAACTCGATGCGCGTCATCGGGCGGATGCTGCTTCCCCAGGGGATGGAAGCGGAGTTCACGCGCGTCGCCAAACGACCCAACATGATGCGTATGGATTTCAGCATTCAGGGCATCACCGCGACCCAGGCGTTCGATGGGGAAACCGCGTGGATGTTCATGCCGTTCATGGGCCAGACCGAGGCGGAGGTCATGCCGCCCGACCTGGCGGATCCCATGAAAGAGGAAGCGGACTTCGACGGCCCCTTGTTCGATTGGCAGGAGAAGGGCCATCAGGTGGAGCTCGTGGGAACCGAGGAGGTCGAGGGCGCCGAGACCTACAAGCTCAAGGTGACCCTGAAGAACGGGGAGGTGACGTACTACTACCTCGACAGCGAGTACTACCTGCCGATTCAGACTGAGGCAACGCGGACGATCCAGGGCCAGGAGTTCGAGATGCGGACCGTCCTCAGCGACTACAAGGAGGTCGAGGGCCTGCTCGTCCCGCATTCGATCCAGGTCACGGGCCAGGGGCCGGGCACCCAGGGACTGGTCATCGATCAGATCGAGTTCAATCCCGTCGTCGATGAGGCCGAGTTCAAGATGCCGGCACCGGCGGCACCCAAGGACACGACCATCGGATAGAGGAGCCATGCGCACACGACACCGACTCGAGAGGGCGCTCGTCGCGCTCGGCGTGCTGGGCGTGCTCGCGCTCCCGCGGGTGGCGCAGTCTCAGGTCACGATCGACGCCACCGTGCTGGAGGGGTTGGAGGCGCGATCGATCGGGCCGGCGGCCATGGGTGGACGCATCGCGGCGATTGACGCCGTTGCCCAGGACCCGCTCACGATCTACGTCGGGGCGGCCGGCGGCGGTGTGTGGAAGTCCGAGGATGGGGGCGTCGTGTTCGAGCCCGTGTTTGACGATTACACACAGTCCATTGGCGCGATCGCGATCGATCCGTCGAATACTGAGACGGTGTGGGTGGGCACCGGCGAGTCCTGGACTCGGAACAGCGTCTCGGTCGGCACCGGAGTGTATCGAACGACGGACGGCGGCGAGACCTGGGAGTTCAAGGGGTTGGGCGACTCGGAGCGCATCGCACGGATCGTGGTGAACCCCCAGAACGGCGACGAGGTGTTCGTGTGCGCCACCGGACACCTCTGGAACGCCAATCCGGAGCGCGGCGTCTACAAGACGA
>CAYGCN010000043.1:20964-22472 GCA_964348385.1 uncultured Gemmatimonadaceae bacterium | reverse complement strand
GACGGTACGAGGGTAGGACGGTAGGGCGGTAGGACTGCCAAGCTGCCAATCGCGGTGGTCTTGCCCCGGTTTCGTGGACACGGGTTTAGGCAGCGGTGAGTCGGCGTTCGAAGACGGCCGGACTCACGTAGTTGAGCGTCGAATGTAGCCGCTGCCGGTTGTACCAGTCGAGGTACTGGCGGATGTCGGCGATCGCGTCGGCGCGACTCGGCCAACGGGCGTCTGCGACGAGCTCCGTCTTGAGGGTGGCGAAGAAGCTCTCCACCACCGCGTTGTCCCAGCAATCCCCCGTGCGACTCATGCTCGCGATGCCCCCGTGGGCTGCAAGCAGCCGCTGATAGCTCGTCCCGGTGTAGTGCATGCCGCGATCGGAATGGTGCAGCAGACCGGTGGGTGGCGCCCGGTGCCGGAGGGCGTGGCGCAGCGCCGGCAGCGTCAACTCCTGGCCCAGACTGGCCCCCGCCGACCAGCCAATCACCCGGCGCGACGCGAGATCAAGCACGACGGCCACATAGAGCCAGCCGTGCGCGGTACGGCAGGCCGTCACGTCACTCGCCCACACCCGGTTCACGTGCGCCACCTGAAACTGGCGCTGCAGGTGGTTGGGCGCTGGCGCAGTGCCAGCAGCCCGCGTGGTGGGCCGGAAGCGCCGCGCCCGCTTCCCCCGCACGCCTTCCAGCCGCATGAGCCGCCCGACCCGTTTCGGGCTGCAGCGGAGCCCGTGCTCGTCCCGCAACGCCCGATGAATCCGCGGCCGGCCGTAGCATCCCCGACTCGCGGTATGAATCGCCCGAATTGCCACCCGCAACTGCCGATCCCGCTGCGCCCAGGCACTCGGCCGCCGTGCGCGCCACGCGTAATACCCCGCCCGCGACACCCCCAGCACCCGACACATCAGCACCACCGTGAACGCCCCTTCGTGCTGCCGGATGCAGGCGTACCTCACGGGGACGGGTTCGCGAAGTACGCCGTGGCTTTTTTTAGGAAATCCCGCTCCTGCCGCAGGATCTCGTTCTCCCGGCGCAACCGCCGCAACTCCGCGGCCTCCCCCGGGCTCAACACGGCCTCCGTCCCCGTCCCATACCGCTTCCGCCACCGCGACAGCGACTGCTCGCTGACCTGTAACTCCTCCGCCACCTCGCGCAACGGCCGCCCGCTCTCCTCCAGAAACCGGACGGCCTCCTGCCGATACTGCTCGTCATACTTCCGTCGCCGGGCCTGTCCCATGACACACCTCCTGCCCTAGTATGGGCCTCACTCGAGGTGTCCACCAAATCGGGGCAGGTCCAAGCGCTCTGGCATCATCTACGCTTCCCGCTTCCCGTTTCCCCTTTCCCGTGTCTTGCTTCCCGCTTCCCGTTCTCGTCACCTCTCAAACACCACCTCCCCCCCCACCATTGTAAGGTCCACCCGCACCGTCGGGATCGCGGCGGGATCGATGGCAAAGAGGTCGTCCGAGAGCACCACGAGATCCGCAGGCACTCGCATGCGGAACACGTCGAGGCAGG
>CAYGCN010000043.1:20540-20931 GCA_964348385.1 uncultured Gemmatimonadaceae bacterium | reverse complement strand
AGCTTCCCCCGCTCCAGGGTGCCGAGGGACTCGTCCCTGAAGGCCGCGTAGGCACCGCCCGCGGTGTAGGCCGTCAGGGCCTCCTCGACCGTGATCTTCTGTTCGGGCACCCAGCCGTTCGGATTCGCGTCGTCGATCGTGCGGCGGGTGACGGCGGCATACACGCCGAGCACCGGATCGAGCGGCGCCACGGTCCAGTCGCTCCCAAAGGCCAGCCGCGCCCCCGCGTCTATCAAGCCCCGGAACGCGTACGTAGTGCGAATGCGATCCGGCCCGATCCGCTTCTCGGCCCACCGGCCGTCGTCGATGGCGTGGTACGGCTGCATGGAGGCAATGACGTCCTCGTCGGCAATCCGTCCGTTGACGTGCAGCGCCAGGTCAAGCTCATCTC
>CAYGCN010000043.1:795-20530 GCA_964348385.1 uncultured Gemmatimonadaceae bacterium | reverse complement strand
TTCATGGGCTCCTCGAGCAACCACGGGGCCACCCCGTCCGCGAAGACCCAGGCCTCCCCCTTTTCTTTCTGCCTTTGCGAGGCCCTATTGCGTTCATGCAGCGTGGAGGGCGCGGGCACAAGAGAGGCGATCGCAGATGCTGCGCATGCTCAATTCTGGCCCGTCGATCCCGCGCGCCGTGCTCCTCCCTCGCCCCGGTGAACACGTCGAGCAGCCAGTCATTGGCGCGGTCGCCGATCGCGTGCACGATCAACTGGAGCCCACGTCCGTCGGCATCCAGAATCGCGTCACGCAGCTCCGCCGTGTCGGTCACCATGAGCCCGGCCGTCGACGGATCGTCCACGTACGGCTCGTAAAACCACGCCGTGGTCGAGCCCAGCGACCCGTCGACGAACGCCTTCACTCCACCCCAGAACAGCCGGTCATCCCCCCGCCCCTCGCGGCCGATCAACTGCACCAGTCGATCGCGCGTGTCGAGCGGCACGACGGCGTACACCCGGATCGGCAGCGCACCGCGCGCCCGGGCCCGACGATAGGTCTCCAGATGACTCCAGCTGCCCATGTCCGTGACGCTGGTGACCCCCCGCTCCAGCGCATGGGCGACCGCCGCGGCGAGGGCCCGATCGAGTTCCTCCTCCGATGGATCCGGGATCAGGGATAGCACCAGCGACTGGGCCGCGTCTTTGAGGATGCCGGTCGGACGCCCGTCGGCATCACGCACGATCGTTCCCCCCGGGGGGTCCGGCGTTGCGGCCGACACGCCGGCCAGCTCCAGCGCCCGCGTGTTGGCGAGCCCCATGTGCCCGTCGAGACGGCCGACGAAGACCGGGGAGTCGGGAGTGAGTGAATCGATCCAGTCGCGCCGCGGAAGCTCACCGCCCCACCGTTCGTGATCCCACGTCCCCCCCGTCACCCACTCGCCGGGGTGCGCTGCCGCAAAGGCGCCGATCCGCTCGGCGAATTCCGCCGGCGTCGCGGCGTCACGGAGCTGGACCGAGGCCAACTCGAAGCCGCCGGCCACGAAATGGGTGTGCGCATCGAGGAACCCCGGAACCACCCGTCGGCCCCGGAGATCGAGCCGCCGGGTGCGGGAGCCGGCGAGCCGCAGGATCTCCTCGTCACTGCCGACCGCCAGCACGAGTCCGTCCCGGATCGCGAGGGCCGTCGGTGCACCCGGACCGCTCACCGTGGTCCCGGGACCGGCCCACACGGCGCCACCCGTCAATACGACGTCAGCCGAGGGGTCACATCCGGCCACGGCCATCCCGAGGAGCACCATCACCAACCGTGAACCCGCAGACCACGCGCGTGGTACCATCGCCGACCTCCCCCAGAAGTCCCATAGTGGCACCGTCCCGGCATCCAAGGAGGCGGTCGCAACTTCGGCGTGTGGGGTTGCCGACGCAAGCACAGATCGATGTCTGATCAGTGTCGCCGGAGTGACTCAACATGTGAGCGTGCACCCACAACGGCCGCCTACAAGAGTGAGTGCTCACACTACGCTGGGGCTTGCGCTCCCGCCCGTTTTGTCTACTGTTTGTGCTCGTAGAAGGTTGTCACACTTTGATTTACGACCGGCTGACTACCATTGGCACCGCCCGGGAGGTAGATTGCCGGACCATGAGTCTGCGACCGATTTACGGTCACCAGAGCCTGCTCGACCGGCTGGCTGGCGCTCTCGCCTCCAGCCGGTTCCCGCAGGCGGCCCTGTTTACGGGACCTGTGGGCGTCGGCAAGCAGCGGCTGGCCCTCTGGGTGGCGCAGGGCTTGCTCTGCGAGAAGGGGCCGGGGGCACCCTGTGGCACGTGCTCTCACTGCCGCCAGGTGCTGGGGCTCGGGCATCCGGACCTGCACTGGTTCGTCCCGATCCCCCGCCCCAAGGCCGGGGACCCGGGCAAGCAGGTCGAGGAAGCCCAGGAGCTGCTGGGCGAGGTCATGGCCGAACGGCGCAGCCAGCCCCTCTGGGGGCGCCCGGAAGGGCTCACGAGCCACTCGCTGGCCTCGGTGAGGCTGTTCCACCGGCTGGCCTGGATGACGCCGTTTTCGGGAGCCAGGAAGGTGTTCATCCTGGGGGATGCCGAGCGGCTCATCGTGCAGGAATCGAGTCAGGAGGCGGCCAACGCGCTGCTGAAGGTATTGGAGGAGCCGCCGGCGGACACGACGATCATCGTGACCGCGGCCGATCCGCACGCGCTGTTGCCGACCATTCGGTCGCGGCTCGTGACGTTCCGGATCCCGCGGCTGAAGGATGACGACGTCGCGGCCTTCGTGAAGGCGGAGGTCCGGCCGGCTCCGAAGGGGGTGGCACTCGAGCGTCGCGTGCTGTTGGCCGAAGGGTGTGTGGGCCGTGCGCTCCGCGGGGACGACGGGTCGGACGGCCCGGACCGGGCGGCTGCCACGCTGCTGAAGGCGGTCCGCGAGCGGAACCGGTCGTGGCTCCCGATGGCGTTGGCCCAGCCGACGTGGGCAGCCAGGGGCGACTTCACGGGCATGCTGGACGCCCTGGCGCTGAGGCTGCGGGACGAGTTGCGGCAGCAGGCAGGAGGAGGGGCGCCGGGCATCGAGGGTCGGCTGCGCGCCATCAAGCGCGTCGAGGAGGCACGCGACGCTGCACAGGGCAACGCCAATCCGCAGCTCGCGTTGGCGGTGCTGGCAGCCGATCTGGAGGCGCTCCTGTGACGCTGTCGCATCTCGATGAGGGCGGCAGGGCGCGCATGGTGGATGTTTCGGGCAAGCCCGAGACGAAACGGTTGGCCCGGGCGGAGGGATGCATCCGAATATCCCCCGAAGTCCTGGCGCTGGTCGAGCGAAACTCGGGTCCCAAGGGTGACGTCGTGTCAACGGCGGAGATGGCAGGGGTGATGGCGGCCAAACGGGCCGCCGAGCTGATCCCCCTGTGTCACCCCCTCGCCCTCGACCACGTGGCGGTCAGGGCCACGTTGGATCCCCGGCTTCCGGGGGTCCGGGTGGAGGCAGAGGTGAGGACGGTCGGCCGGACCGGGGTCGAGATGGAGGCCCTGACCGCTGTGTCGGTGGCCCTCCTGACGGTGTACGACATGGTCAAGTCGACCGGGTACGCCATGGAGATCGGACCGATCCGGCTGCTCGAGAAGGCGGGGGGCCGATCCGGGCGCTGGATGAACGACACCAAGGATACGTGATGATCGACATACGACGTTTGACTCGGGCCGTCAGCGATCGCCTCAGGGCGACGTGGCAGCGGCTCTCCGCGACGCAGCGGTTGACGCTCCGCGGCGCGGGCCTCGTCGGGGCGGTGCTCGCCCTGGCCAGCCTGGCCGGTATGTGGGGCCCGCGGGCCGTCGCTTCGGCCGATGACGGGCTCGGATACACCGGCACGGCCATCCGGTCGCAGTTCGGACTGTTACGGCAGTCACTCGACACGACGGCGGGGGAACTCGAGCTCACGCGGCTCGAGCTCCGGCGCCTGGAAGCGATCGTGGGCTTCTCCAAGCGGTACGGGGTTCCGGCCGACATGGCCGAGCTCGTGTACGAAACTGCGCTCAAGCAGGGCCTCGACCCGGAGCTGGCGTTCCGCCTCGTGAACCTGGAAAGCGGCTTCCGTCCACGCGCCCGAAGTCATGCCGGCGCGATCGGGCTCGCCCAGGTGCAGCTGGCGACGGCGCGGTACTACGACGAGACGATCACCCTCGAGCGGCTGCAAGACCCCGAGACCAACCTGCGGATTGGCCTCCGATTCCTGCGCGACCTGCTGAACGCGTACGGCGATGTCGAGATGGCGCTGCTGGCCTACAATTGGGGGCCGACGCGACTGAGGGAGCTGCTCGCCCAGGGACGCAACCCACGCAACGGGTACGCCTCGTCGATCATGAACGGGTATCTGGGAACCTGGTGAGTCGCCAGGGAGGCGCCTAGTCGCTCCCCGCGGACGGGGCGACGACTAGGCGCTGCCCCACCCGCAGCACGTCGTTCCGCTCCATCCGGTTCCAGCGCGTGAGATCGTTCACGCCCACGCCGTACCGTTGCGCAATCCCCCACAGCGAGTCGCCACGACGAACGACGTGGTACTGCGCACCGGTCACGACCGGCTGCGGTGCCGCGGCCGGCCTGCGCACCGCACCGGACCGCGCCGCCGGGCTGATCGGGATCACCAGCCGCCGGCCAATCTGGAGGCGCTGCGGATGAACGTTGTTGTTGGCCGCGCGGAGCAGCGACACGCTCACACCGTACCGCCTCCCGATCTCCGACAGCGTCTCGCCGCGCCGCACCACGTGCTCCACGAAGTTGACGCGCTCGTTGACCGGGAGGTCCTGGTAGCGCTGAGCCACGAGGGCGCCCGTGCCTCGCGGCACCCGCACGATGGCGCTCCGCTTGGGCGGGGTCACGCCGCGGATGTAGTGGGGATTGAGCTGCGCCAGCGCCACGGCCGACGTGTCGGCCAGGCGGGCGAGCACGTCCAGGCCGGTGGCGTCGGGCACCGTGATCTCGTCGAACTCCAGGAGCGGCAGCGCCGGGCCCGGCGTGAACCCGTACCGCTCCGGATCCTTGGCGATCAGGGCGGCGGCAATCAGCTTGGGCACGTAATCGCGCGTCTCACGCCGGAGGTAGCGGCGGTCCGACAGGTGGAAGAAGGTCTCGTCGGTCAGCGAGTCGCCCGCCGAGAGTCGCCGAATCCCCCGCGTCACCCGTCCTGCGCCACCGTTGTACGCCGCCGCCGCGAGATACCACGAGCCGAACAGCTCGTACAGATCGGCGAGGTGCCGGCCGGCTGCCTCGGTCGCAAGGAACGGATCGCGACGCTCGTCCACCCAGGTGTCGATCGTGAGTCCGTACGTGCGGCCCGTCGACGCGATGAACTGCCACATGCCCACCGCATTGGCCCGCGACACCGCCGTGTTGGAGTACCCGCTCTCGATCAGCGCGAGGTAGACGAGATCCTCCGGAATACCCAGCGTCCGGAACCGCTCGCGGATCATCCCCTCGTAGCGGGGTAACCGACCCAGCCAGATCTGGAAGCGGTCGCGCGCGGGCCCGAGGAAGAAGCGCTCGTAGTAGCGGACCTGGTCCCGATCGGCGAACGAGCGCACGTCGATGTCGTAGCTCGGCCCCTCGAGGCTGGCCGGTCCACCGCGCGGCCCGTTCCCCTCCGACCCGTAGGACAGCGCCGCCCCGACCGATCCCAGATCCAGCGCCGACAGCACCCCACGCACGTGCTCGGTACCCTTGCCCAGACTCCGGAACTCGAGCGCGCGTAGCGCCTCGAGGGCGTTGAGGTCGGCAAGGGAGTCCTCGGGGGTCGACGCTTCCAGCACCCACGAGTCCGCGATCGGTTCGTCGGCGGCAGCGGCCTCGACGGGCGTCATGGTTTCATCGAGACTCGTCGTGGTCGAGGCACACCCGGCCGTCCCGGCCCAGAAAGCCGCGAGGACAACGGCGGACCAGCGGGGAGTGTGACGCATCTCACCTCACGAACACGATGTTCCCGAGCAGCCGGTTCGTGGCATTGAGTACTGCAAGGGCTGCGCCACGCTGGACATCCGTCTCACTGAGGCACGACCCCACGAGCCTCGTCGCGGGCACCCCATTGTGGCACGAGAGGGACACGATCACGACCACTGCGTCGAAGGCACGCACCGCCTTCACGCCGAGCAGCTCGAAGTTGAGCTTGGTCCCCACCGCGTCTTGCAGCGCGATCGTGGCAGCCTGCGCGGCGACCCGCAATTCACCGGTCGCCGAGCCGATCCCCGTCGCCTCACCCACGAACTGCTCTCCGGCGTGCATTTCCAGCACCACCCGGGAGCGACACTGGCCGTCCGGGAGCTTCTCGAACTCGAAGTCCAAGAACTTGAGACGTTCACGCGAGCGCGGAGCAGTCACGATCTCGAACGGCTGGTCAGCCACTCTCCTCGAAACGCACCTCGAGCTGCCGAGTCGGGACGACCTCCTCGAGGCGTAACAGATCGGCGTCCAAGCGGGGTTTGCCCGCGTCGTCCAACAGGACCGACACCAAGAGAATCTTTCCGTCGTCGAGGGTCACTCGGAGTTGCCGGCAATCGGCACGGATCTCCACGTCCTGCACGGAGTGCCCCCGAATCTGGCCCACGGCCTCGGCGATGCGGCGAAGCTCCTGAACCGGCGTGAGCGACATCGGCGGGCGGGTCGCAGCCTAACTCAAATGCTGGACGAGGACTTCCTTCAGCGTATCGTTGGTCAGCCGATCGGCTGCCTGGAAGAGGGAAGACTTGGAGTTGGCCTCGATCGGGAACGACGCCCAGAACGCCCGAGGTTCCCGATCGGTCTTCGCGGCCCGGAAGGAGAGCGTCAACTGCCACATTCTGGCATCCGGCCGCATCTCGGCTGCCGGCTGCACGTGCCAGACTTCGTCACCCGTGTCAATCACTCTCCAGGCCATCGACCGTCACCTCGCGCGCATCGCTCAGGGAAAACGTCCGGACAATATGCCGGTCGCCTGAGGAGCGGGTCAAGGGCGCCGGATGCCAAGGGCCTCGAGATCGGCCGCCGTGTCGAGGTCCCGAAGCACCGGAAGCACCTCTAGTCGAAGGTGGCATGCCCGACATCGTGCCACAGTGACGGAGAACACCTGGTCCGTGCTCCAGGGAATCCCCTCGAACACGCTCGGCGAAGGTGCACGCAGGCCGAGCAGGTAGTACCCCCCGTCGGCGGCCGGGCCGATCACGGCATCGTGGTCGCGCAACCGGCGCTCCGCCTCGGCCACCGTAGCGCCCGAGACGCCGGGCGCATCGGCACCGATCACGATGACCGGTCCCTCACCCTCGGCAAAGTGCCGGGTGAAGGCGCGCGACAGCCGCTCGCCCAGGTCACCGCCGTCCTGCGGCAGATACCGGTGCGCGCCCAGCCACTCCCGCATGTCCTCCTGCGCGTCCGGCGGGTCATGCCACACCGTGAGCGCGTGGCGTGCCGCGACGGACGCGGCAACCCGAGCACCGATCTCACGGTAGAGTTGGAGCGCCGCTTCCTCACCCACCTCCGCGGCGAGCCGCGTCTTCACCCGGCCGAGCCGTGGTGCCTTGGCGAACAAGAGAACCGCGGTCACGGCTCCTCGGCAGGATACCATCGTGACAACCGTGCGGGCGACACGCCCGCGACATACGCCACCATGAGCGCTGTGTTCCTGAGCCAGGTGCGATAGGGGCCCTGCCGCAGCCAGCGGCGCGGTGACACCACGAGGGGCGCGTCGAGCCGTACGATCGAAGCCCGGGCACGCACGGCCCGCACCAGCGCCACGTCCTCCATGATCGGCACGGTGGGAAACCCGCCGACCGTGTCGAACACAGCGCGCCGCACGAGGAACCCCTGGTCGCCGTACGGCAGACCGCCGTAGCGATCCCGGAGCCGCGCCCCCCACTCCATGATCCGCGCCCACCCGGCGCGATGGTCGATGGTGAGGCGCCACACCGCGGCATCACACTCGGCGCGGACCGCATCGGCCAACGCCCGTCGCGCCGACTCGGGCATCCGCACATCCGCGTGCAGGAAGCACAACCACGCCCCCTGCGCCGCGGCCGCCCCGACGTTCATCTGCACCGCGCGACCCCGCGGTGCACTGACCATTCGGGCCCCATGCGCGCGACCCACGGCCACCGTGTCGTCGGTCGAGCCACCGTCCACCACCACCACGTCGGTCGGCAGGTCGAGCGCCGCCACGTCGCGCAGGAGACCCCCCAGACCGCTCGATTCGTTGAGCGTCGGGATGACGATGCCGAGGGTCACCGCGGCAGCCGGAGCCCCAACCGACGGGCCACAAACGGAACGAGCGCCAACGCGAGGAACAGCCCACCGGCGATGAACAGCCGTGTCCGTGCTTCGGCGGTCGCCTCGCTGGAGCCCAGCACCAAGGCGTCGGCGAAGAACGTGTACACCAGCGTGCCCGGCAGGATGCCGATGACGGTCGCCAGGGCGTAGTCGCGCCACCGAAGCGCCGTGAGCCCCGACCCGAAATTGAGGGCGTTGAACGGAACCAACGGGATGAGTCGCAACACCAGCAGCCCGAGGAACCCGTGATCGGCGGTTGCCTTGTCGAGTCCGGCGAGGCGTCTCCCGACCAGGCGCTCGATCCCATCGCGCCCTAGTCCCCGCGCCAGCCCGAAGGCCGCGCTCGCGCCGACATTGGCGCCGATGGTGACGAGCACCGCGCCCCATCCGAACCCGAACACCGCGCCGCCCACGATCGTCAGGATCGAGCCGGGCAGTGCCAGCGCCGTCGCCACGGCATAGGCCACGACGTAGATCACGGGCGCCGCAGCGCTGGCGCGCAGCACGTCGAGCGTCGCCTGGAGCCCGTCCCGGGTGAGATAGTCACCCACCGGCGTGACTCGCACCATCACCGCAGCACCGCCGATCACGGCGATCAACAGGGTGAGCTTGAGCCACGGACCCCACGCCTTCATCGCAACACCCGCACGATCCGCCGGAGCCACCGACCCGTGCGACCCCGGAGCTTGTCGCGGTAGTAGCCGTCCGCCGTGCGCTTGATCCCCTCCACCATCGTCGGATAGGGATACACGAGCCGCGCGAGCCTGGGCAGTGCGATCGCATGCCGCATGGCGAGCACCAGCGGCATGATCAGGTCGCCCGCTCCCGATGCCACGACCGTGGCGCCGCGGATCCTGCCGCGCCTGCCGGTCACCACCTTGACGAACCCCTGATCGTGACCGTCGACGATGGCCCGGTCGAGGTCGGCAAAGTCGTAGCGGTGAACCGCCACGTGGTCCCACCGCTCACGAGCCTCGGCCTCCGTGTGACCCACGCGGGCTACCTCGGGATCGGTGTACGTGACGCCGGGGACGGTGGCATACGTCGCCCGGCTCGTGAACGGGAACACGGCGTTTCGCAGCACGAGCTTGGCCTGGTACTCGGCGACATGGGTGAATTGCGGCCCCCCGGCCACGTCACCCGCCGCCCAGATCCCGCGCACCGACGACCTCAGCCCGCCGTCCACCACCACGGCACCGTTCCGGACGTCCACGCCGACGTCCTCGAGGCCCAGCCCGGCGGTGTTCGGCCGCCGACCCGTGGCCACGAAGATCTGGTCCGCCGTGACGGTCAGCTCCGCACCGCCCTCTCCTCGCGTCCGGACCAGCACGCCACCCATGGCGTCGCGCTCCACGCGCTCCACCCGAGCCCCGACGTGCACGAGCACGCCCTCGGCCTCGAGCGCTTGCCGGATCTCCGCCGCGGCCTCGGGTTCTTCGCGGGGCAGGAGTTGCGGAAGCATCTCGATCAGCGTCACCTCGGCCCCGAGGCGACGGTAGATCTGTGCGAACTCGATGCCGATCGGCCCTCCGCCGAGCACCACCATCCGGCGGGGCAGCGTCTCCTGGTCGAACACCGTCTCGTAGGTCAGGTATCCCGCATCGTCGAGACCCGGAATGGGCGGCACCGCCGGCACGGCGCCCGTGGCCACCACGATGCGTGGTGCCTCGAAGGACCGACTGTCCACCAGCACGCGGGTGGGCGTATCCAACCGTGCCGTCCCGAACACGACCTCGATCCCGAGAGCGCGGAACCGCTCGGGATCGTCGTGCACGGCCACCCGGTCGCGGGCAATGCGCATGCGCGCCATGACCTGCGCGAACGCGTGCCCCGGCGCCGCGCCCGAGAGGCCGAGCCGCTCCGCATGCCGCATCCGATGCGCGAGCCGCGCCGACGCGATCAGCGCCTTGCTCGGCACGCATCCCGTCCAGAGGCAGTCGCCACCCAGGGCCTCACGCTCCACGAGCGCCACGCGGAGCCCGAGCGCGGCGCCACCGGCGGCCGTGACGAGTCCGGCGGTGCCGCCGCCAACGGCGATCAGGTCGAAGCGCGGCATGGTCAAAAGTCGGAACGCCCCCGCGGGGCAGTGGGTTCCGTGCGCGGGAGCGTTCGCGCCGCGCGAGGCGGCGACATGGCCTGACGCCTGCTACAGGGGAAGAGCGATCACGATGCCGACGTTGCCTCCACGAGGAGCCGACTCCGCGCCGATCTGGAAGTACACGGCCCGTGTGAGTCGAAAGATCAGCCCGCCGAGTACGTTGACGCGGGTTCCCGAGGCCTCCGGATCCTCCACCCAGTAGAACCCGAAGTCCCCACGGGTGCGCGACTCGTCGAAGTACTCCCGATAGCGGTCCTCCTTCGCGTAGCCGGCGCCGCCGTATAGCGCAAGCTCACCGCTCAGCGCGTACACCAGCGCCAGGTTCACGGCGAGCCAATCGCTCTTCTCCTCGAACAGCAGGTCACCAAACCCGATCTCGGCATCCGCCACCGTCATGCCGGACATGAAGAACGGGCTATTTCCGGGCGAGTCGGTGGTGAACCTGACGCTGGCCTGCACGCCAGCGCCGCCGAAGAGCTTGGGCGAGACGGCGAGGACCGAAAAGCCCAACGGAGTGACGGGGACGTTCGGCATGTAGCCGACACCCACATGCGCGGCGTTCTGGAGGTCAGGGGACAACTGTGCCCGCAGGCTGCCGGGGAACATGGCCATGCCGACGAGGGCCACCACGACGGCGCCGAGCGTTCGCGTATTCCTGACCACTCCGAACCTCCCCTGGACGAGACGAGCCTCTCGGCAAATGTCACTGCAGCGAACTGACACAGTGTACCGTCGCCCGATCCGGGTCACAAGTGCCGTCGTGCCGCAAGACCTTGCGGACCCGTTTGCCGGAACCTAACGTACGGGGGAGAGGTAGTGAGCAGCATCTGCGAGACAGATGGAGGCCTGCCGTTGTCCCGTCTCACCCCAGTGTTGGCGGCATGCATCGTCCTTGGCGTGAGCGCGACCCAGCCCCTAAGGGCTCAGGTCGTGCTCCAGGGACGGGTGCTGGACGACCTCACCGAAGAGCCTGTCCCCAGCGCCCGCGTGTTCCTGCTCAACCGCTACAGCAAGCTGGTGGACTATGCGCAGGCCGACGAGGCGGGTCACTTCCGGTTCGAGCGGCGCGACCATGGGCGGTATCGACTGGAAGTGAAGGCCGTGGGCTACCGCGAAGCCGTGAGCCCCATGCTGTGGTGGACCCTGGATCACGAGTTCACCGGCGTCGAGGTCCGGCTCACGCGCAACGTGGTGCTACTCGCCCCGCTCGAGATCGTGGCGCTCTCGCCTCCCACGACCAGCCCCGTGCTGGAAAATGTCATGCACCGGCGCGCCAGGGGGTTTGGCATCCAGGTCACACGGGAAGACATCGAGGAGCGCCAGCCGCTGCACATTACCGACATTCTGGTCGAGCTGCCCGGGGTGTACGCCGAGCGGCGCGGCCGCGGCGCCAGCGGTCGGAGCGTCTACATGAGTCGGTCCCTCCCGGGTCTTGGCGGGGGGGAGTGCCCCGTGCAGGTGTTCCTCGACGGCATGCGGGCCACGCGGGATCGACCCGGGGGTGACGTGATGCTGGACGATCTCGTGTCGCCGCTGGACGTCGAGGTCATCGAGGTCTTCCGCGGCCTCGGCAGCATCCCTCCCGAATTCCTGACCCCCAATGCCCGTTGCGGCGTGATCGCCATTTGGACCAAGCGCTCGCTGGACATGCGGCCGTGACGCGCTGCCGCACTACCGGGCTGCTCCTGGCCCTCGTCGGAACAACCGCCTGCGTCAACCTCAACACCAACGACGGTTTCGATGTCTCGGTATGGGAGACCCAGCTCGCCCCGGAGCGTGATTACCCGGACTTGAGCGGGCAGGCGGCCGCAGTCTCGCGGTTTGACGGCACGGTGGTGGGGATCGCGATCGAGGGGGCCGAGCCCGGGGTCACCCATGCATGGGGTCTCCGACTCGGCACCTGCGCTACGGTGGGCCCGCAAATCGGGCCTGACAGTGACTATCCCGGCCTGGCTGTTGGCGCCTCAGGCGCCGCCTCGGTCGAAACGCGTCTCAGCCCACAGCTCTCTGTCGACAGCACGTACCACGTCGCGGTACGAGTGAGCGCCACGGACACCACGAGGATGGCCTGCGGCGATCTCGTCGCGCGATAGCGGGACGGGAGCCCGCTCAGGCGCTACCGCGGTGGCGCCAGGTAGATGATGATCGCCCCCTGCACATGCCGATCACCGATCCCGGGCAGTGACGCCTTGGCCGTCGGGCCATCCACGTACCGGATCTCCCAGACCCCGTCAATACCCATGCGCTCAAGCTGATCCTGGTTCCCGAGGTACATCTGGTCCTGGTAGACCACCACCTCGGTCTCCATCGAGAAGCTGCGCATGCTGCGCACCGTGAGCCAGCGGGGCCGGAGGCGCTCGATGGCCTGGTACAGATTGCTGACGCCGACCTCCTGGAGCTCGGCGCGGGTGATGACATTGGATTGCGGACGCATCGCCGTCCCCCCCTGCGAGGAGGTCGAGGCACACGCCAGCACGACGGGGAGCGCGATCGCAAGCGCGCCGTGAACGCGTCTCAGCATACTTCACCTCACGTCATAGAACGCTGGATGAAACCTAACCTGCACCATTGGGCACCGCCAAGCTCATACCTTAATCCACCTTGCCCCGATCCCCGGCCGATACCATATTTCGGATCGGAGGAGGAGGTACGCAATGTCTACGAGAGCTTTCAGGTGGCTGAAGCGCCCCTCGCTGTGGCTCGGTGCCATGTTCATCACGGCGCTTGCGCTCGCCGCGGCATGCTCCGACACCACCATGCCGAGGTTCATCCCACCCCAGGATTCGACCAAGGACACCACCGACCAGCAGGGCTTCCTGGTCCAGCCGGACATGGGCGGGGAGTTCTGGGTCTGACGCGTTAGCAGCCAGAACAGTCTGGAAAAACAACAGGGGCCGCACTCTCGTGCGGCCCCTGGTCGTTCAACCCGCAGCCTACGCGGGTGCCTTCGTCACGCTAATACCCGTACGTCCCAACCGGGGCGCCAAACTCACCACCGACGCCACCGTAGTTGTACGGCTGTCCCTGCAGCAGCTGCATCTCCCGATACGGCACGGGGAACTGCAGGATGGTGCCCTCCATGAGGTCACCCCAACCGCGGCCGTCGAAGTACCAGCCCACACGGAGCGGACCGGCGAACTGCGTCATGAGGCGCTTCTCCCACTTGAACATCTCCCACAGGTCACCGCAGTTCCCGTTGGGAAGCTTGGGCACGCAGCTCGTGTTCGTCCCACCCGCGTCGGTCGCGTTGAGACCGTACAGCGTGCGCGTCTCGTTCACGAAGGTCGCCACCGCCGCCATGTTGCCGGCGCGGTAGTCGGCTTCGGCGACGAGGGCCTTCATCTCCCGCACTCTGATGTGCGGCGCATCACCCCGGTCATCCTGAGTGAGGAAGAAGAAATCCGGGTGCGGCTGCCAGTAGTACGACCAGCGCCACGTTCCGCGGTCGGGCCGCCTCCACACCCGCGTGGAGCCGGAGTTCATCTGGTACAGGGCCCCCGGGTTCGCCAACTGGGTGGCTTCGTCGGCCCCCTGCGGCCACCGGGTGTCGGGCGTCTGGATGATGAACGCCAGCTTGTCGAGTATCGGCGTGTTGACCCAGGCCTGATACGCGCCCGACTGATCGGCCATGCCCATGACCCAGTTGTTCTGCATGTGCCAGCCCGGCGCAATCATGTACCACGCGATGACTTCTTCGCAGAAGATGTGCGGGGACCAGCACTGGTTGAACACGGACCAGTCCTCGGTAACGCCGTTGCCGGCATCACTCTTCACCGCGTTCCAGTCCACGGCCGCCCGCTCGGTGGGCGTCCGAGGCATGCTCGCGCGGAGTCGTGCCCGCCACGAGTACGCGAGCCTCACGAGCTCGTCGGATGTCACATCAACGCTCATCCACTCGGCCGGAACCGTGAAGGTCCCGCTGCCCGCGAGCGTGATCGCGTCGCCGAGGTACCCCAGCGCCGCGGCCATCACGGACTGGTAATCCTGCAGCACCACGTCTTCGGGATCGCTGGTTTCGTCATACACGAACCCCGAGTCGTACTGCAGCGCGACGGTCCCGTGGGCGACGCCCTGCATGAACCGCCCGTAGGCCCTGGCTCGCAGGTTGCCGTCCGCGCCAAGATCCACCGCACCGTCCTCGATCTGCTTCAACCCGTCACGGACGGCCGCGATCGCCCGATACGACTCGAACCAGTTGTTGGTGAGGTGCCCCACCTGGTCGCCCCCCGCGATGTTCTGGGTCGGGACCCGCGGGATGCGCGCGTACAGCTCCATCCCCGCGTTCGCCCACGGCGCCACGTGCTGGCCCGAGGCGTTGCTCAAGAACATGGTGGACCCAGCATACCGGTGCACGCGGAGCCACCGGTCAAACGCCCCGGCGATCAGCGACTCGACGTCGCCGGCCGTAGCCAGCGCGCGTTCCGCGTCGGGGGCGTTTGGATTCTGGACGTCGAGGTCCACGCAGCCTGCCATAGCGACTAGCAGGAGGGCCGCGAGACCCGATGTCGCTTTCATTCTTGTCTTTCGCCACATAGGATGTCGTCCTCCCGCTAGAAGTTCACTTCGATGGCGACAGAGTAGTTCCGGAAGTTCGGGTAATCGTACCCGTCCACCCGGGCGAGGGCAGCGGAACCAGTGTCTCCACCACCGCGACCCACTTCGGGGTCATAACCGTTGTAATCGCTGAACGTGAGCAGGTTGCGACCGATCAGGCTGATCGCGATTCCGTCGAACACCCGCAGCCCAGGAATGCTGGCGAGCTGGTCTCGGTCGAACCGATACCGCACCGACACCTCACGCAGCTTGGCGAAGCTCGCGTCCTGGACGAAGTAGTTGACGGGCGTGAGGCCCACGAGCCCGTAGACCTGGTTGTAGTAGCCCAGGGGCTTCTTCTGTTCGTCGGGCACTCCGCTCTGGTCCATGATACCTGCCAGGCTCCGGAACACCCCCCACTGCAGCGGCTGATTGTACACGGAGATACCATCGAGCCACTCGATCAGCCCGTACAGCGACAACCCGCCCCACCGGAACGAGGTCGAGAACCCCAGGTGGAAATCGGGCGTGGTCTTGCCGATCGGCAGGTAGTTGGTGGTATCACCCGTGATGGGGTCGAGCCCCCAACCCACGAACGGGCTGCCCCACGCGAGTTGCCGGGTCTGGCCCCGGAATCCGAAGGCGTCAGTCGACACCGTACCCCACTGCGGGTTGCTCAGGCTGCCACCCGGGCCGACCCACACCAACAGGCCCTCGTCGTTGATCTCGAACTCGTCGCACGAGAAGCTCGGGTGCCCCATGAGGTGCGCACAGGACGTGGCATACTCCTGCCCGTAGAACGTGCCGATACGCTCACCCTCGCGGGCGAAGAAGACGTCGCCCATGCCCTGGCCGCCCACACCGTACGTGAACGCCGGAACGTCGAAGTAGGTGATCTTCTGTCGCGTGCGGTCGAACAGCACCCGCGCCGTCCACGACATGTCCCTGGTCTGCAACATCTGCAGGTCGAGGCTCGCTTCCCACGTGTTGCTCTCGAGTGTGCCGGCGTTCCGCCACTGGCTCGTGAAGCCGGCGAACGC
Organism: uncultured Gemmatimonadaceae bacterium; assembly: GCA_964348385.1. Lineage (GTDB taxonomy): Bacteria > Gemmatimonadota > Gemmatimonadetes > Gemmatimonadales > GWC2-71-9 > JAOTVV01. The sequence goes on along the minus strand of CAYGCN010000043.1, from coordinate 5,086 downwards.
GGGCAGCGGAACCTGCAGAATCTGGTCCTCGGTCACGGTCCGGGCGTAGTTGACCGTCAGTCCGACGCGCCCAAACATCAACACGTCGATCCCGGTCTCGAGCTCCTTGGAGAACTCGGGCTTCAAGTTCCGGTTCCCCAACGAGATCGGGCTCACCTGTCCGCCTGACACCGAGTAGGTCTCGTACTGCGCCGAGAAGTTGGGTCGGCCGCCGGCGGTCCCGTAGGCCATACGCAGCTTCAGCTCGTCGATGCCGGGCATCTCGACGTCCTCGGTGACCCGCCACGCACCGGCGACTCGATAGTACCACTGGCGCCGCGCGTCCGGTCCGAAGAGCGAGCTCCCGTCATTACGGACGAGCGCGTCGATGATGTAGCGATCCTTGTAGTCCAGGTTGGTGATCGCGAAGTAGCCGTCCGCGCGAATCGCCTGCAGGTACGAACCGGCCGTGGTGAGCGCCGGATCCGTATTGTCGAGCGTCGGAACATCGGCCACCGCAAACTGTCGACCCGCGGCCGACGTCTGCTCGTAATCGTCATACTCGGCGAGGTAGCGGAACTGCGTCCGCGTGGCGAGATCACCAAACCGCTTGGTAAGCGTCAGGTCCACGCTCGCGTTGAAATCCTCGCTCAGGGAGTGGAACCGGGAGATGTTGCCTTCGTTGGTGTTCGGCGACGGGTTGATGGTCTTGTAACCCTTGAACACGTAGCTCTGGCTCTTGTAGTCGAGCCGGTCGTAGCTCACGTTACCGTCCAACGAGAGCCACTCGACCGGGCGCCACCGCACGTTCGCGCTGGCCAAGAACCGCCCCCGGTACTGGAAGTTGTCGTCGTTCAACAGCGAATACAACGGGTTCGGGCTCTCGTCGTTGAACGGATCCGCAAACAGGTACACGTCGTTGGGATCCTGCTCCCCGTTGGGCAGCAACCGCGGCTGCTGCCACGGCGCACAAGGACCCGACGTGGGGCACTGGTTCAGCGCCAGGAGGTCCACGCCCGCGGGCATGCGGGTGAGGTCGAACAGCGGACCGTTGGCCCCGTCGATCTTGGACCGGCTGTAGAAGGCGCTCGCCCCGATCTTGAAGGCATCACCCAGGCCCTGGTCCACATTCACGCGGAAGTTGTTGCGCCACTGGCCGTCCTGGCCGGTCATGACGCCCTGCTCCCGCATGTTGCTCCACGAGGCGTGGAAGTTGGTGCCGCCCGAGCGGCCCTCGGCCGACACGTACTGCTGGAAGAAATTCCCGCCGTCGAAGAAGCGCTCCACCTGGTCGTAGGTCGTGCCCGGCCAGGTGAGGTCCTGGAACGTGTTCCACTCGTTGGCGGCTTGGCCCGCGCCGGCGCGCTGCCCGGCCAGCACCACGTTGGGGCACGTCAGGTAGTCACACTCGTTGCCGTTGTTGTCGATGAACCTGCTGCCATCGGCGTTCATCAAGAAATGGTGGTGCTGCGTCAGATCGTACCTGCCGGGAAGCTGATTGACCCCGGCCTCGGAGCGGGCGGTGAACCTGATGGTCTCCATCGGCAATGTCCGGCCCCGCTTGGTGGTGATCTGAATCACGCCGCTGGCGGCGCGCGAGCCATACAGCGAAGCCGCGGCCGCGCCCTTCACGACCTCGATGGTCTCAATGTCCAGCGCGTCGATGTCGACCACGCTCGCGCCGAGGATCACGCCGTCCACGACGTACAGGGGCTCCTGGTTGCGACCCGACGCGTCGATGCTCGTCGGACCGCGAAGCAGGATCGTGGGTGCCGTGCCGGGCCGGCCCGTGTTCCGCATCACGATGGCGCCGGCCACCTTACCCTGCAGCTGCTCCAGCGCGTTGGACGTCGGAACCGGCAGGTCCTCGGCCTGCACCTGGTCGACGGTGAAGGGGAGTTTGGCCCGTTGGGTCTCCCCGAGCACTCCTGTGACCACGACCGCGTCCAAGTTCACCACGGCCGGCAGGAGCTCGAAGTTCACGGTCAGCGGCAGGCCGGCCGCCACCCGTGCGTTGGTCACCGTGACGGCATTGAAGCCGAGCACGGTGGCCTGCAGTGAGTAGGTACCGGCCGGAACGTTGTCGATCCGGTAGTACCCGTTCGCGTTTGTCGTCGCCACCAGCTGCGTGCCGCTGACGGCTACTCGGGCGCCGCCGACCGGCGCGGCCGAGCTCGCGTTTCGCACGGTGCCTTCGATCGAGCCCGCCTGCGCCAGCGCGGTGCCCGCACCGAAGACCAGTGCGAACGCAGCGAGAACAAACGCCCCACTGCATCGTGACAACCAAGAACGAGGCATGCAACCCTCCTTTAGGGTATTGGGATCCTCGCTGGGATGTGCTCCGGCGGCCACGAGCGCTCGTGGCGACCGAAGCGTGGGACATTCACGTGATTTCCGAAAGCATGGGTTCGGCGTCAACACCAAGGGGAACGCCTCGTCATGCAATACCCTCCTCAACGCGGATGCGTCACGCCCGCCACAGAGCAGGTCAATGCCTGCCTCCGCGTCGGCACAATCTCCAGTCGATGGTCGGCGTTCTCTCCGGCCATGCGTCCGACGAATCTCCTGACCTGTGGGCCTTGTCGAGGGCGCCCAACTCCTCGATCAGGACGTTGTTACGGTCGCGAAGTATGTCCATCCACCGGCAAGAATGTCAAGCGATAGGCCGAACATTTACCGAAACCGGCCCGCACAGACCCAATCGCCTCAGACTCCTCGGGGGTGCTGCGGCTCCTTGCTACCCGGTGATCGCCGGCACTCCAAAACGAACGTTCGAGCGAAATGGCCCCCGCGTGAGGATTGTCGCGCCAGCGGCTCGTCAGTTCCGCGCTACCGATCGGGGCACGCTGAGGATCAGGCACCGGCGTTCGAGCCGGCTCACGGTGAGCGTGGGGACCGATCGCAGTAGACGTTTACGCTGATCAGGCCCAGGCTGCGGTTGCGAAAGTCCGCGGGGTACCAGCCTTCGTCCGGGCGCAAGGTCACCACGGGCTTCGCCGAACCCTCGGCAGCCAGGACCCGATACTCCCGGGCCGCCACCTCGCCCAGCAAGACCGGTTCGTCCGTGCTGCTGTCATACACCCTGATGGGTTGGTCGAAGCAGTTGAACACCTCGACCTCCCACCGGCCGTCGCATGCGGCCGGGGGCGGCTCACCGCCGGGGGCCGGCGTCGGAACGCATCCGGGCGCCAGCGCCCGACGTCTCGTGGCCGTGACACCGGGCTGTTCCCCTGCGGTGCTCACGAGAATGTCGACTTGGACGGTGTCACCCGCCTCGACGATGTACTCGCCGGTGTACACGGGGCGGTACCCTCGCGCATCGGCGCGCACCTTGTAGCGACCCGGACCCGGTGCAACCAGCACGTACCGCCCGGCGGAGTCCGTCGTGCCGAGTCTCCGGACTTTGTCGAAGTAGTCGACCAGCAGGACGGCAGCGACCAGGACCGGCTGCGACGACTCCCGGTCGCGCACCACACCGTAGAACACTTGCGCCTGGCTGGTGCTCGGGAGCAGAACAAGGGCGACAACCACCGGCAGGCAGGACGATCTCACGCTGCGCATGGCGGCCTTCTCCTGATGACAAAGTCCAACCGCTACCGACCGCGGGGCCGAGGGCCACGGTCACGGTCGGCCATCGCGGCGGCGGATCGGCGCGCGTGCCGAACAGGTGAACGGTGCCAGCACCGCGCCGCCACTAACCGCCCTTGGGCTCGAACCCGGGACCTCCTGAAAATTACGACCGGGAGAAGGTGACAGACACCCCAATGCCACCGTGCGGCACCGGACCCTGGCGAGACGATCACGAGCGGACGGCAGCGCCGGGCCACCGGAGCCGATGAGGTACAGCGCACCGTGGTGATCCCTCGAACTTCAGGGAACCTTTGCCACGTTGTGCACCCTCAGGGCGAGGGTGCGCCGCAGTCCTCTCCCCTGACGCCCCGTCATTGCACCCTCAGGAGGCCAGGCACACGAACAACCAGCGCCGGGAGGAGTGCGCATGACGCAGGAGACGCTCGCGAGAGGAGGGACGGACTGCGGGTTCGACGCGCCCGAGTGAGCGCGCCACGACGTACCGCCTCCACCGCCACATTCGTCTGTCATGACCGGGCTGGGGATCGAACCCAGGACCTACGGATTAAAAGTCCGTTGCTCTGCCAACTGAGCTACCCGGTCCACCGATCAGAAACTTCGCCCCCCACCTGTGCGCGGACAAGCGCGACGAAAGGGTGGGGACCTTGCACGCGCTCCGTCGCCCTGAACCGCCCATTGCGGCAACATCGCCGACGGCGGAAACTCTCCACCCTCCCCTTCG
>CAYGCN010000043.1:0-785 GCA_964348385.1 uncultured Gemmatimonadaceae bacterium | reverse complement strand
GCCGAGACGCCCGCCATTCCCTCTCCCAACCCCGCCCGTCGCGACAACGTCGCGTGTCCACTCCCGCACGAGAGGAACGCTCGCACCTCGTTCTACGCCGTGCCCGAGTCCTCCACCTCCGAACGCCGCACCGGCTGTGGCGACCTGTGCTCACGCCAGGACCAGTGCGTCGGGCGCCCGCCGAAGCACTCGTTCCCCAGTGAAAAACCCGGGAATACAGAGGGAAAACGGGCTCCACACGTGACACTCACCAAGGGACATACTGCTCTCAGCAGCACGCGCTCAGAGGGAAACCAGGCGCACGACACCGTGCCTACAGAGCGAAAAACTCTTGTTCTCTAGAGAGAAAGTTGTACTTTGGGGGGCGTGAGGGGCTGGTTGTCCACACGTTCACAACCTTCTCCGAGGTTCAAATGGGCAGAAAACGCGCAAAGAGGAAGACGGTCCGAAGGAAGAAGACCGCCAGGAGGAGACCCGCGAAGAAGAAGGCCGCGAAGCGGCGAGTGAAGAGGGCGAAGAAGCGAGTGACCAGGAGGAAGAAGAAGAAACGGGCGAAGCGGAAACCGAACCCGGCGTTCATGAAGCCGGTGAAGCCCGACGCCAAGCTCGCCGAAGTCGTGGGCAGCACGCCGCTGCCGCGCACGCAGCTCACCAAGAAACTGTGGGCGTACATCAAGCGTCACCGCCTGCAGGATTCGAGAAACCGCCGCATGATCAATGCGGACGCGAAGCTGAAGCCGGTGTTCAACGGCAAGTCCAAGGTGAGCATGTTCGAGATGACGAAG
>CAYGCN010000042.1:22264-22564 GCA_964348385.1 uncultured Gemmatimonadaceae bacterium | reverse complement strand
CGGCCGGGCGGCCGAGGGCATGGTGCAGGAGGCCCGGCGCCAGTTCCGCGAAATCACCGGCCTCATGGAGGGGAAGGCCAAGCCGGACTCCGCCCGATGCGTCGACATCTCGACCCGGGCGGCCCTGCGAGAAATGATCGTCCCCGGCGTGGCCGCCGTCGCGGTCCCGGTCCTCGTGGGCAAGCTGTTGGGCGTCGAGACGCTGGGCGGCCTGCTGGCCGGCGCCACCCTCACCGGCGTCATGATGGCCCTGTTCATGGCAAACGCCGGGGGAGCGTGGGACAACGCCAAGAAGTACAT
>CAYGCN010000042.1:0-22193 GCA_964348385.1 uncultured Gemmatimonadaceae bacterium | reverse complement strand
CGGCAGTGGTGGGCGATACGGTGGGCGATCCGTTCAAGGACACCAGCGGTCCTTCGCTCAACATTCTGATCAAGCTGATGTCAGTGGTGAGCCTCGTCTTGGCCCCGTGGTTCATCGGGTAGGAGGACGGTAGGACGGTAGGACGGTAGGAGGGCAGGACGGTCACCCCTACCGTCCTACTGTCCCACCAACTTACCGTCCTTCATGCTCCGCCTCGGTATCGTCGGCCTTCCCAACGTCGGAAAATCCACACTCTTCAACGCGCTGACCTCCTCCAAGGCCGCCCCCGCCGAGAACTATCCCTTCTGCACCGTCGAGCCCAACGTCGGCGTGGTCGAGGTTCCCGACCCGCGTCTCGAGGCGCTTCTTGGGGTGGTCGGTCCCAAGCGTCGGGTGCCCGCCGTGGTCGAGTTCGTGGACATTGCCGGGCTGGTGGAGGGAGCCAGCCACGGTGAAGGGCTCGGCAACCAGTTCCTGGCGAGCATTCGCGGTGTGGACGCGATCGTACACGTCGTCCGGTGTTTCGCCGACACCGACGTGTTGCATGTCACGGGAACGGTGGATCCGGTGCGCGACCACGACATCATCACGACCGAGCTGGCGCTGGCCGACCTCGCCGTGGTCGAGCGGCGCCTCGAGAAGGCCCGAAAGACGGCACGCGCCGGCGACGAGCACGCCGCGGACGAAGTCGTCACCCTGGAGCGCGTGGTCGAGGAGCTCAACGCGGGGCGCGGCGCCCGGGAGGCCGGCGAAGACGAGGAGGCCATCCGCTATCTGCGAAGCCTGGGCTTGCTCACGGTGAAGCCCATTCTGTACGCCGCCAATGTCGACGAGACTGACCTCTCGGAGGGGGGCGGGGTGTGGGTCGAACGGCTTCGGGACGCGGTGCGCGCGCACCACGAGGACGCAGTGGTGATCCCGTTTTCGGCCAAGCTCGAGGCCGAGCTGGCCGATTTGACTCCGGTCGAGCGAAGGGAGTTTCTCGCCGAGTCCCACATTGCCGAGCCGGGGTTGGATCGCCTGATCCACGCTGGGTACCGGCTGCTTGGACTGGAAACGTTCTTCACGGTCGGCGAGCACGAGGTCCGGGCCTGGACCATTCGCAAAGGATCGACCGCGTTCGAGGCGGCCGGCGAGATCCACACCGATTTCCAGCGCGGCTTCATCCGCGCCGAAACGATCAGCGTCGAGGCGTTCGTGGCGGCCGGATCGTACAAGGTGGCGCGGGAGCACGGGCAGATCCGGAGCGAGGGGCGAGAGTACGTCGTCCAGGACGGTGACGTATTGTTGTTCCGGTTCAACGTGTAGGCGGTTGGGCGGGACCGGGCCCTCCCGTTCCGAGGCGGCCTGACTATATTGTTGGGTTCGCATAGCCTACTCCGCCCGGCACCGGGCGGGGTCACGAGACCACAGGATGGTGCCATGACACGCGAATACGAGATCGTCTACATCTTCGACAGCACGCTCGAGGAGGCGCAGGTCAACGAGCGCCTCGAGCGGTTCCATGGGCTGCTTCGCGGACCCGCAACTCCCGAGCCAGTTACCAACGTCCATCACTGGGGCAAGCGCACGCTGGCCTACGCCATCGCGGGGCGCGAGGTCGGGTACTACGTCGTCGCGCGCTTCGAAACCCAGCCGGACAGGCTGCCGGAGTTGGAGCGGGCGATCAAGCTCGACGAGAGCGTGATCCGGTATCTCATCGTGCTGGACGAGGGCCTGGCACCAGTGGGCTCGGCCGCGGAGCTCCGCGAGCGCGATGACGATGGCGACAGCGACTCCGACGGGGAGGACGACGAATGAGACGCGGTCCCAAGACCTGCCCCGTGTGCGAGAGCGGCGTTCGCGTCGTGGATTACAAAGACGAACGCCTGCTGACGCGGTTCCTGACCGAGCGCGGCAAGATCATTCCCAGCCGGCTATCCGGCATGTGCGCCAGGCATCAGCGCCAGATGGGCCGGGCCGTCAAGCGGGCCCGACAAATCGCGCTGGTCCCCTTCATCCGGGGTTACGGCCGCTAGCATGCCGCTCCCGTCCGAGCGGGCGCCGCAAGGCGGGCTCGGGCACCTGATTGTCGGTGGAATCGCGTTCGTCATCGTGGCCCCGATGGGCCTCGCCGCCGTTCCACTTGCAGCGCTTCTGCTCGTGTCCCATCCGCGCACCACGCCCGAGATCGTGGCCGCGGGAGCGTGTGCCGGATTCGGCCTGTGGTGGCTCGCGATGCCGGGAGAGCTGCCGGATCAAGTCCTCCGTGCAGGGGTGATCTCGGCGACCGCGCTCTACGTGATGGCCACACTCTGGACTCGGCTCTCCTTCACCCATCGGGCGCTGGGCGCCGTCGCGGTCACGGGGGCCGGGATCACGGGACTGCTGGCCATCCTGGGATCGTCCTGGGGCGAGCTGCAGTGGTGGGTTGAGTTTCGCGCCGGCCAGTCGGCCCGACAACTGCTGGGCGCGATTGCCGCGACCGGTGAGCGGTCCGGGATCTTCACGCCCAGCGGCGCGCAGCTCGAGACGTTCGAGCAGGGGCTGCAGACCATGACGCGTCTGCTCGGTGACTTCTTCCCGGCCATCAGTGCCCTGCAGCTGCTAGCGGGGCTGATCCTCGCGACGGCCGTCTATGCGAGGCTCGCGCGTCGACCGGTGGGACGCCTGGCCGAACCGTTCCGGCACTTCCGGTTTACCGAGCACCTTGGTTGGATCGCGGTCGGGGCCCTGGTGGTGGTGGTGATCCCCAAGCTCTCCGTGGCCGAACTACCGGCGGCCAACGTGTTGCTCATCGTGGCGGTCTTGTACGCGCTCCGAGGGGCGGCGGTCCTGGCGTTCGGCCTGGCCGTGGCCGGAGGTGGCGGGTTCTTTCTCTGGGCTGCGTTTGGTGTGATCTTGTTCTTGATGCTACCCGTGGTGGTGGGAGGCGCCATACTCCTCGGCGTTCTCGATGCGGGTTTGGACCTCAGACGGCGGTGGCGGTCCACCGCCAATGGATGAACGATGGAAGTCATTCTCAGGGATACCATTCCCAACGTCGGTCGGGTCGGCGAGGTGGTCCGGGTCAAGGACGGCTACGCCCGTAACTACCTGCTGCCACGCGGGTTGGCCTATCCGGCGACCGAGGCATACAAGCGGCGGATCGCGAGCGAGGCCAAGCGGCGCATCGTCCAGCTCGCCGAGGAGCGGTCCGGTGCCGAGGCCGTCGCGGCCCAGTTGACCACCCAGGAGCTGCATTTCACGGCGAAAGCCGGTGAGGGTGACCGGCTCTTCGGCTCGATAACCTCCGCCGATATCGCCAACCGGCTGCACGAGAAGGGTTATCAGATCGACAAGCGGTCCATCGAGATCCCCGAGCCCATCAAGATGATCGGCGTGTACCAGGTGCCGATCCGTCTCCATCCCGAGGTCCGGGCCGAGATTCGGGTCTGGGTCGTCAAGGAGGAATGACCGGGATCGCGGCCATGGGGATCGTCTACCTCGACGGCCAGCGGCTTCGTCGCACGCTGCTCGCTGCCGCCGATTGGGTGGATGCGGGTCGCGACGAGCTGAACCGGATCAACGTCTTCCCGGTTCCGGACGGCGACACAGGCACCAACTTCGCCATGACACTTCGGGCGGCGGCCGAGGGTGTGCGGCCCCTCCACGAAGGTGACCTGCCGCAGGTGGCGAAGGCCATGGCCGACGCCTGCGTGATGGGTGCACGTGGCAACTCGGGCATGCTCCTGTCGCACTTCCTGCTCGGCTTCGGCGAGGGCCTGGGACAGATCCGCGTCGCCAGGGCGCGAGACCTGGCGCGGGCAATGCGGCGGGGGGCCGAGCGGCTGTACCAGTCGCTGGACGAGCCGGTCGAGGGAACCATTCTCACCGTCACGCGCGAAACGGCGGACGCGGCGGAGTCCGCCGCCGAAGGGACGTCCAACCTCCGCGAGTTCATGCGTCACGTGTTGCATCGGGCGGAGGATTCGCTGCGACGGACCCCCGAACTGCTCACCGCGCTCAAGGATGCCGGCGTAGTGGACGCCGGTGCCAAGGCCTTTGTGCGCGTGATCGAGGGGATCGTCCGGCTGATCGAAGGCGATCCCATCATGCCTGCCACCTGGACGGCGGAGATCCAGGTGCCGGACGCGGCGGCCGAGGCGGTGGTCGACCCGAACCGTGATTACCAGTTCTGCACCGAGGCACTGGTCCGCGGATCGGGATTCCCTCCGTCCATGGAGCTGCGTCAGACGTTGCGGCGCTTCGGCGGTTCCATCGTGGTGCTCGCCACCAGCGACCTGCTCAAGCTGCATATTCACACGGACACCCCCGACGAGGTTTTCGCGCTCGCCGCGAGCTGGGGCACCCTGGAAAGCACCAAGGCCGACGACATGCGCATCCAGCATGCCGGGGCGCACCACGACGTGCACCGTCGCGTCACGGTGGTCACGGATTCGTCATGCGATCTGACCGATCGCACGCTGGACGACCACGGGATGGTGGTGGTGCCACTCCAGGTGATTTCGGGACCGCACACCTATCAAGACCGCATCGACATCCAGGGCGCCGAGGTGTACGAGCGGATGCGGGACGACAAGGAGATCTTCACGACCTCCCAGCCGACCCCGGCTGCCTTCATGCGGGCGTTCGACGACGCCAAGTCCAATGCGGATCACGTGATCGGCCTGTTCGTCGCGGGGGCGCTGTCGGGAACGATGGCCTCCGCGCAGGCGGCCGTCCGGGCTCGGAATCTCGACGATCGGGTCTCGATCGTGGATTCCCGATCAGCGTCGCTGGGCTTGGGGATGCTCGCGCTCCGCGCGACCGAGCTGGCCGACGCGGGGTGGTCGGTGGCGGCGATCACACAGGAGCTGACGTCCATTCGGGACCGCTCCGGGGCGTTCTTCACCGTCGACACCTTCGAGAACCTGCTCCGGTCGGGGCGGGTCACGCGCGGACGCGCATGGCTTGGCGGGCTGCTCGACATCAAGCCCATTCTGGAGCTGGACCCCGACGGGCGGGTCGTCCCCCTCGACCGCGTGCGCGGACGGGACGCGGTGCTCCCCCGGGTCCTGCAGCATCTCGAGAAGCGACTCACGCCTCGGCCGTCGTCCTTCCGACTGGCCGTGGTTCACGCGGGGATTCCGGAGTTCGCGCAGGCCCTCCGCTCGGACCTGATCCGTGGCTTCGAGCCGCGCGACTGCTTCATCAATCACATCACGGCCGCCTTGGGCGTGCACACGGGGCTGGGAGCGTGGGGGATCTTCTATCAGATCGAAGATCCCGCCCCATCGGATACCGGGGAACGATTTCCGTCACGGTCGGCGACGAAACGGTAGCACCCGAGGTCCGCCGGGAGCTTCGCCTGGCCGTTCGCGCGCTCGAGGCACACAAGGCGCTGGACGTCCTGGTGCTCGATCTGCGCCGGGTGAGCAACGCCGCCGACTTCTTCGTGATCGCGTCGGGCACCTCCGATACCCATGTCCGAACGCTGGCCGAACGGACGCTCGAGGCGATCGAGAAAGGCGGCGGACGCGCGCACCACGTCGAGGGTGTTCGTGCCGGGCGCTGGGCCCTGCTGGATCTCGTGAATATCGTGGTGCACGTGTTCCACCCGACTCTCCGACAGTATTACCAGCTGGAGCGACTCTGGTCGGACGCCCCCGTGCTCTCGGTGGAACTGGTGGGGTAGCCCCGATGCTGCGGGCCACCGCCGTTGCCGCGCTGGCACTCCTCGCCGCCGTCACCCGGGGCGACGCGCAGTACTTCGGCCGCAACCAGGTACAGTACCGCAATCTCCGGTTCTCGGTCATCGAGACCGAGCATTTCGACGTGCACTTCTACGACGAGGAGCGCGACGCCGCAATGAGCGCCGCCCGCATGCTGGAGGGGGCGTACGCCCGGTTCTCGCGGATTCTCAACCACCGCTATCGCGAGCGTCAGCCGGTCATCCTGTTCCAGTCGCACAGCGAGTTCCAGCAGAACAACATCAGCCCCGTCGATGAGGCCACAGGTGGGTTCACCGAGTTCCTTCGTCATCGGATGCTCCTGCCGTTCACGGGCTCGATGCCCGACTTCCGGCACGTGCTGGAGCACGAGCTCGCCCACCAATTCCAGATCGACATCTTCGCCCGCGGCCGCATCGGTGCGGGCGTCCAGCGTCTGGTCGCCGTCAATCCGCCGTTGTGGTTCATGGAGGGCATGGCGGAGTATCTGTCGAGCGGCCCCATCACACCGCAAACCGCCGTCTGGGTGCGGGATGCCGCGATCGAGCGGGGGCTGCCGGACCTCGACCAGCTGACCTACGATCCGAGCTACTTCCCGTACCGATTCGGGCACGCGTTCTGGTCGTACATCGCCGAGCGCTGGGGTGAGGAAGCGATCGGGGAGCTGCTGCACGCCGCGGGGGCCGTGGGGATCGAGCCGGCATTCCGGCGTGTCCTGGGTACCGATCTCACCGATGTCGTGGAGCAGTGGCACGATGCGATTCAGCGCACCTATCTGCCGCAGATCGCTCACCTGCAGCAGGCCCGGCAGTTCAGCCAGCCGGTGCTCACGCAACAACGCTCGAGAGGCCGCGTACACATCTCCCCCGCGATCTCCCCCGACGGACGGCACATCGTCTACCTGTCGGAGGGCAGCTCCTATTTCGTCGACCTGTACCTCGCCGATGCCCAAACCGGGCGGCCCATCGACCGCCTGATCCGGAGCGCGTTCAGCACCGACTTCGAGAGTCTCCGGTTCCTGAACTCGGTCGGGAGCTGGTCTCCGGATGGTCGGCTCTTTGCCTTCGCGGCGCAACGCGGCGGACGCGACGACCTGGTGCTGTTCGACATCGAGCGGCGAAAGGTCCACCGGCGCATCCCCGTCGCCTTGGCCGGAATCACCACGCCGTCATGGTCGCCCGATGGCACCCGCCTCGTGTTCACCGGCTACCAAGGCGGGTACTCCGACCTCTACGTGATCGACTCGAGCGGCGCCAATCTCCTCCAGCTGACGGACGACCCGTACGCCGACCTGCATCCCACGTGGTCGCCGGACGGACGAACCGTCGCGTTCGTGACCGACCGCGGACCGGAGACCGATGTGGAGCGACTGCGGTACGGCCCGCTCATGGTCGCGCTGTATCACGTGTCGGACCAACGGATCGAGCTGCTCCGCGGCATGGAGGGATCCAACCTCAATCCCCAGTGGGCACCGGACGGAAGCTCGATCGCGTTCGTGTCCGACCGCAGCGGGATCCCAAATCTCTTCCTCTACGAGTTGGCGGCGCACGAGACCTACCAGCTCACCGACGTTTTCACGGGCGTAACGGGGGTGACGCCGCTGTCGCCGATCATCTCCTGGTCGACCGGCACCGATCGCCTGGTGTTCAGCTACTTCGAGCAGCACGGGTTCAACGTGTACGGCATCGACAACCCTCGGGCACTCAAGGGCAATCCATGGGACCCGGCAGCGCCCCGACCGGTAGTGGCATCACTCCTCTCGGCTCCCGATCGCCCGTCGGCACCCCCGGCGGACCGGGTCGTCGATCGAACTCCGAGTCTCGAGCCCGATAGCATCGACCGGACACGCATCAAGCCGCTCGTGACGGGGCGGGCGTTCGCTCGCTCCGGGGAGGCACCGCCATCGGCGGACACTCTCGGCGTCCGGGTGGATTCGGCGCCGGCGCTGCCGTCGGTGGTGGCGCTGTTGGACAGTTTGCGCACGCGGCTCCCCACCGCCGACGAGTTCTCCGTGCGCCGCTACCGAGCGCGGCTCTCGCCCGACTACGTGGTGCAGCCCACGGTGGGCTACGTCCGGGACAACTTCGGGGGCGGGCTGTACGGTGGCACCGCAATCTCGCTGTCGGACATGCTCGGCAATCACCGGATGCTCTTCGCCGGGCAGATCAACGGTCGCATCGACGAGGCACAGATTCTCGCAGCCTACGCGAACCTCACTCGTCGCGTGAACTGGGCGGTCGGCGTGGCACAGACCCCGTACTTCTATTTCACGGAGTCCGGGTTCTCCGTCGACTCCGCCGGGACACCCACCCTCATCACCCGACTGGAGCGGTACGTCGTGCGCGACGCCTTCGTGCAGGCACACCGGCCATTCAATAGGTTCCGGCGGCTCGAGCTGGGCCTACGTACCGCTCATGTCGATCGCGACGCCGTGATCTTTCAGGACGTCTTCGATCCCGCCAGCGGCGTCCTGTACGATACGGACCGCGAGACGATTGATGTCGGCGGTGCCGGGTACATCCAGCCGTCCGTCGCGTTGGTCTTCGACAACTCGATCTCCCTCTGGGTGGGGCCGTTCATGGGACGCCGCAGCCGCATCGAGTACGCGCCGGCGCTGGGAGGGTGGCGGTTCCATCAAGTCCTGTTCGACTATCGACGGTACGACAACGTGCTCGGGCCGTTCACGATCGCCACCCGCGCGCTGTTCTTCGGGCGGTTCGGTCGGGACAGTGAGGAGTTCCCGATCTTTCTCGGTGCCCCGGAGCTGGTGCGAGGCTACACGTCCGGGTCACTGCGCGACCACGAGTGCCGCAGCGCGACCGGCGGGTACCCCACGGGATGCGATGCGCTGGATCAGCTGATCGGGACCCGCCTTGCCCTCGTCAATGCGGAGCTGCGGTTTCCCCTGACCCGTGCCCTCACGCTGGGATTTGCGCCGATCGCCCTCCCACCACTCGAGGGCGCGGTCTTTTTCGACGCCGGCGTGGCGTGGGATGACCAGTCGGCTGTCGGTCTGTCACGACCGGAGTCGAGGACCCCGTCGACCTATCGGGTGCCGCTCACGAGCTGGGGACTCTCCATTCGCACCAATGTGTTCGGGTTGATGATCATGCGATTCGACTACGCGCAGCCGCTATCGCGAGACGACGTAGGGGCGTATTGGACCATCAGCATCGGACCGACATTCTGAGGCGGCAGCGACCCCGTTTTGGCCGCACGACGGGGTGGCAATCGCGCCGTCCGGCTCGCTTGCATTGCCCTTTACCCCTCTCTAGCTTCCGCCCGTGTCCGTTCGCCGTCTGGTCCCGTTCCTCCTGATCGTCGTCGGCTGCGACCCGTCGGGAGACGCGAACCCCGTCAAAGAGGCGTTTGCGGCAGGCCCACGCACCTACGCGGACGGGGCCGTCGTGGCCTTCAGGTTTCCATCGGCCCGTGGCCGCGATGCCCGACTGTATGAGCTGCCGGCGTTGCAGGAGGTCCGCTGGCGCTTCGAGACCGGCCGACTCTCGGCCAAGACCATGGTGGGCTTTGCCGCCGATCGCGACGTCCTGTACTTCCTGACCGAGGCCGACGGCCTTGCCGCCCTCGACCTCGCCACCGGTCGGACCCGCGTCGTGGACAGCAACGTGGTGGCAGCTGCGATGTCTCCATCGGCTATCCCCCTCGTGGTGCATCGGGATGGCTCGATCGCCTCCGTGGAGCTCCGGTCCGTCGTCCCGTGGACCACGCCGGTCTCCGCGACCCCCGTCGCGGTGTGGGGCGCCGTGCGCAATGGCCTGCTCGCCCTCGTCGACGAGGCCGGGTCGGTGACGCTGCACCTGTACCGCCAGGGGCAGGCGTCCGTGGTGCAACCGATCCCGCGTCCGGACGTGGTGATCTCGCCCTGGGGCGACGCCGCGCTCGTGTTGACCGATTCCGGCCTCGTCGTGCTGAACCCGTCGGATCCGAAGGCGGTGGCGTTTCTCACGGTCGAGCCGCGACCCACGTCGGCCACCTTCTCCGCGTCCGGACATCGCATCTATGTCGTGCGCGAGGACCTCCGACTGGTCGCATTCGACCGCTTCTCGCGCGAACTCGTGGCAACCCTTGCGTTGCCCGGCGCAACGGAGGCCAGCCGGCTGGATCCCTCCGGTCGGTTCCTGTTGCTCAAGCCGGTGGAAGGAGGCTCCGTCTGGCTGGTCGATTTGGCAGGATGGACAGGACCGCAGGTCGTGGCAGCCGACTGGGACGAGACCTTCCCCATGGTGGCACCGGATGGCACGATCCTCGTGCGACGCGGCGATCGGGTGGAGGCCCTCGCGGGGGATTCACTGACAGCGAGGGGCACCGTGACGTCCCGGAGCGATCGCTGGATTGTCATCAGCTGGGACCCCCGCCGTCTCGACCTCGGGACGGCACCCGCCGCGGGTCGGGAACCCGAGCCCGGCGGCCAACTCATCTACATCCAGGTGAGCAGCACCAGCAATCCGGCCTGGGCGGAGGATCTCGCCGGCAACCTGCGGCGTGCCGGAATGCCGGCCACGGTGTTGTCTCCGGATCGGGCCGGCGAACCGTACCGCGTCGTGCTGGGTCCGTACCCGACCCGGGACGAGGCCGAAGCCACAGGACGGCAACTCGGGCTTCCGTTCTGGATCTTTCGCAGGGATACCACCTCCCTCAACCGATGACAGTGCGGGCCACACCTGACCATAGGACACCGGGCCTTCGAGACTCCAATCCCGTTGGCTACATTGGAGGAGCGACCGCGAGTGGCGTTCGACCCTCCCGTGCCGAACCGGCCACCCGGGCGTCTTCGAACCACGCTACCACGACCAAGGGATCGCCCTGATGAAGCTCACCCGGCTCGAGCTGTCGGGATTCAAGTCGTTTGCCGATAGCGTCCCGTTGGAGTTCAACGACGGTGTCACGGCGATCGTCGGCCCCAACGGATGCGGCAAATCCAACATCTCCGACGCGGTCCGATGGGTGTTGGGCGAGCAGCGGGCTCGCTTGCTGCGGTCGGCCCGCATGGACGAAGTGATCTTCCAGGGGTCCGTCAAGCGGCACCCGATCAACATCGCGGAGGTCTCGCTGGTATTCGACAACAGCGGTGGCCTCCTGGCCGTACCGTATCATGAAGTGGTGGTGACCAGACGGCTGTCGCGAGCCGGGCAGAGCGAGTACCTGGTGAATCAGACGCCGGTGCGGCTGCGCGACGTGGCGGACCTCCTCCAGGGCACCGGCCTGGGGAGCGATGCCGGGGTCGTAATGGAAGCACAGATGATCGACCGCCTCCTGTCGGACCGGACCGAGGAGCGACGATCCCTGTTCGAAGAAGCGGCCGGCATCGGCTTGTACCGCAATCGCAAAGAATCCACCGAGCGGCGTCTCGAGCGAACCGCCGCGGATCTGCAGCGCCTGGACGACGTGATTGGTGAAGTGCAGACCCAGGTGCGGAGTCTGGCACGTCAGAAGGGACGCACCGAGCGGCACCGCACATACACGGCGGAGCGCTTCGCCATCGTGATGACGCTGGCTCGGCGCGACCTCGCCGCGTTCGAGGAGCGCCACCACCACCTCAGGACCCGACGCGACGAGCTGCGCGCCACGGTGCCGGACCTCCGGCGGACGCTCGCCGAGGCGGAGCGCACACGCGAAGCCCGGGCGCAGGAGCGGTCGGCCGCCGAGGCGCGGCGGAATGAGCTGGAGCGCCGTCTCGGGCAGGCGCGTGTCGACATCGAGCGGCTGGAGGGCGACGTCAAGCTGGCCGACGAACGCGTCGAGCAGGGAACTCGACGGCGCGAGAAGGCCGCCGAGGAACGCACCCGCCTCGAGGCGCAGGTCGCCCAGATCGAGCGGGAGCTCGAAGCGGCGGCGGCGGAGCGGCACGCCGCTCAGGAGGCCCGAGACTCGGTGCAGACCGAACTCGACCTCCGCACGGCTTCCGAGGACGAGGCGCGTACTCGGCTCACCGCTCATCGCGACGCCGTGCGGCGCCTGGAGGGAGCATTGCAGGAGGCGACCGAGACCATCCGCGCACTGCACGGAGAACGGTCCGCCCTCGCGCGGGAACTCGAGGACATGCGACGGCGTGAGACGGAGCTCGCCGCGCACCGTACGGACACCGCTCGACAGATGGAAGACGCCCGTGCCCGCAACGCGGAAGCGCGGGAGGCCCTTCGCGCGCGGGAGGTGGAGGAACGTGAGGCATCCGCCGATCTCGAGCGGGCTCGCCACACCGTCGCGGCCGCACGCGAGCAGGAGGCCGCGGTCCGTGTCGACCGTCGCGAGCTCGAAGAACGCTTGGCACAGCAGCGCGCGCGCCGTGAGGCTCTCGAGGAACTCGAGCGCAAGCGGGAAGGACTCGCCCCCGGCGTGCAGGCGCTGCTGCGCGAGAGTGAGCGTTTCGGGGCCGGGGCGATTCTGGGGCCGGTGAGCGACTTCCTGTCGATATCTACCGGCGAGGCGCGGCTGACAGAGCGACTGCTCGGTGACTGGCTACAGGCCATTCTCGTGCGCGACGACACCACCGTGCGCGAGATTCGCCGCTGGCACGAGGC
This sequence comes from uncultured Gemmatimonadaceae bacterium, assembly GCA_964348385.1. Lineage (GTDB taxonomy): Bacteria > Gemmatimonadota > Gemmatimonadetes > Gemmatimonadales > GWC2-71-9 > JAOTVV01. Next base: position 9,964 of record CAYGCN010000042.1, on the reverse strand, counting down.
GACCGCGCCGGGACCGCTGGTGCTGCTTCCACTCCGTCCCGGCCCGGTCGGGAACGCGGGTCGGGCACCGTCTCGCCTGCCCTTCGACGTGGCGCCCGAGGCCGAGGCGTGGGTGCGGACGATCCTCGACGGCGTTCAGGCGGACGAGCCCGACGGGAGCGTCATTCGCCGGGCCAATGGAGCCGTGTTTCTCCCCGGTGGCGGCGTCAGCGGTCCACTCAGTCGACGGGCCGAGCTCGACGAGCTGGCCCGAACGATCGGCGACGGGACGCGGCGGCTGGACCAGCTGACCCGAAGTCTCGAGGTCGCCGCCGCTGCGCACGCGGCCGCCGAACGGGAGCTCGAGGTCGCCACCGAGCGCAGCGGGCGCGCGCGAGCTGCGCTCCGCGAGGCCCAGGGCGCGGCCGACGACGCTGGCCGCAGTCAGATGCGGGCCGAGCGCGCCCACGGGGAGGCCGACCAGGCACTTCAACGGCTCGTGCAACGGATCGAGGAGCGGGACCGGCGCCTGCACGCCGTGGTGGAAGAGCTGGAGGCGGGTGAGGGGAGCCGGGCCAGGCACGTGGAGCAGCTCGAGGCACAACTCGGCACGCTGCTGGACCTGGAATCCGCGCAAGAGGCCGCTCGGGAGCGGCGTGTCCAGTGGCAGGTCGAGGAGGTACAGGTGTCCGCCCGCGAACAGGCCGCCGCGGAGCGGGAGGGACGGGCGCGGGCCGCGAGGGACGAGGCCAACGCCGAACTCGCCGCGCTTCGGATGGAACTGGCCGACATCGAGAAGACCGTCGAATCGGTCTCCGCGCAGCGACGAGAGTGGCACGACGCCCTCGCCGACCGACGGGTGGCCGTGGAGCAGATGCAGGACGCGGTCGCCGCCGCCGAGACGGCCCTCACCACCGCCCAAGACGCCCTTGCGGCCGCCGAGCACTCGGTCGACGACACGCGGCACGCGGTCGAGGAGCAGGGCGAGGAACTCCATCGGATGGAGCTGGAGCTCACCGAGGCGGAAGGTCGCCGGCAAGGGCTGATCGAGCGCATCGAGGGTGAGTGGCACAAGCCGATCGTCGATTTGTTCGCGGAAGCCGAGGAGGTCGAAGGCGACACCGACGCGCTGCGGGCCCACGCGTCCCATCTCGCGGACGAGCTGGAGCGGATCGGCCCCGTGAACCTGCTGGCGGTCGAGGAGCACGCCGAAGAGCTGAAGCGTTTGGAGTTCCTCAGCTCGCAGCGGGATGACCTCGTCGCCGCCCGCGACGCCCTGTTGCAGGCGCTCAAGGAGATCGAGGTCACGGCGCGTGACATGTTCCTGGAGACGTTTGGTGCCGTTCGCGAGAACTTCCACACCGTGTTCAAGACCCTGTTCGAAGGCGGCGAATGTGACGTGTTCCTTGCCGACGAGAGCGACCCGCTCGGAAGCGACATCGTGATCAGTGCCGCACCCCGTGGCAAACGTACGCAGCGCATTCACCTGCTGTCCTCCGGCGAGCGGGCGCTGGTCGCGATCTCGTTGCTGTTCGCGATCTATCTCACGAAACCCGCGCCGTTTTGTTTGCTGGACGAAGTCGACGCCCCCTTGGACGACGCCAATGTGATGCGCTTCGTCCGCCTGCTCGACGAGTTCAAGGCCGACACCCAGTTCATCGTCATCACGCACAACAAGCGGACGATGCAGGTCGCCGACGCCGTGTACGGCGTGACCATGCAGGAGCCCGGCGTCTCGACCATCGTGGGAGTGCGGCTGGGCGAGACCGAGCAGTCGGTGGCTTGAGGCGTACGGTCGCGGGACTGCTGGTCACCGCCTCCGTCGCAGCAGCGCTGGAGGCTCAGGAGCCCACCGTCTCGCCATCGCTGTCCCCGCTCGTCGGGCGCGACACGACCGTCGCCGTCTGGTTTTTCGGCGCCCCCGACCGGACTCTCGACGACGTCGCGCGCAGCCTAGAACAGCTCGGGGCTCGCATCCGGCGTCGTAGCACCTGGCTGCATGCCGTGTCGGCGGACGTGATTGGTCGGGTGCTGGCCGAGGCCCGAACCCGGTCGGAGTTCCGTCACCTGCAGCCCGTGGCTCGATTCCGCGGCAGGCCGGAGCCGGACGACGAGATCGCAGTCGCCGGGGCGCCCGCCGCCATCCAGGATAGCGCGCACGGGCCGTCGGCAATGCCGCTCCGACGCCTCAACCTGTTCCCCCTCCATGGGCGAGGGCTGAGCGGTGTGGGCGTGACCATCGCGATTCTCGACACCGGCTTCGAGACGGCTCACTCGGCGTTCGCCGGGGCACGCGTGGCGGCACAGTACGACTTCGTCTTCAACGACTCGGTGGTGCGCAACGAGCCCGCCGACACCCCCACGGCGTCACGACACGGAACCGAGGTCTGGTCGCTGCTGGCGGCGGACGTGCCAGGTCAAATCCTGGGAATCGCGCGCGACGCCGACTACCTGCTCGCCAAAACGGAGGACGTGCGGTCGGAAACGCGCGTGGAGGAGGACAACTTCGTGGCGGCGGTCGAGTGGGCCGACTCGCTCGGTGCCCACGTTCTGTCGGCGAGCCTCGGCTACCTCGTGTTCGACGACGGATTCAGCTACGCGCCCCGTGACATGAACGGGGACGTGGCCGTTACCACGGTCATCGCCGATTCCGCCGTGGCGCGCGGGATCGCGGTCGTCACGGCCGCGGGGAACGGCGGCCCGGCGTTTCGGTCGCTCGTCACGCCGGCCGACGGCGACTCGGTGCTGGCCGTGGGCGCCGAAGACTCACTCGGCACCTTGGTGAGCTTCAGCTCACGCGGCCCGACCGCCGATGGACGTCTCAAACCCGACTTTACGGCGCCCGGGTTGGCCGTGTTCGTCGTGAACCCGCTCTCGCCCACGGGATTCTCCCGAGTCGCGGGGACGTCGTTCGCGACACCGATCCTCACCGGGGCGGTCGCCCTCCTGCGCGAGTTGCACCCCACGCTCACGCCGGTGGACATCAGGGCCGCCCTCCGCCGCTACGCCAGCGGCGTGACGAATCCCGACTCCCTCCGGGGATGGGGGAGGCCGGACGCCACGTTGTCGGCCTTCTTCCCACACGGCGTCAGCCTCACCGCGCCGACAGAGTCGCTGACCACCGTGACGCCCACGTTCGCGTGGACGGTACGTGACCTGCCGATCGTGGTCGCGCCCGCGACGTACCGGCTGCAAGTCGCCCGCGATACGACCTTCGCGAGCCTGATTATCGATACGCTCACCTCGACGACGACGGTCACGCTGACGACGCCTCTCCCCCCAGGCACGTCGCTCACCTACCGCGTCACGGCGACCGTTGCGGATACGTTTGCGGTCACGAGCCCGCGCGTCCCGCTGCTGGTGTCCCCGGCGTGGGTGACCCTCCTGACGCCGGACGGTCCCGGTGGGGTCAGTGTCAGGGATCTCCGGCCCACGTTTCGCTGGTCGTCGCCGGGGGTGACCGAGCCGCCCGGCCCGTTCACCTACGACGTGCGCGTCGTGCGGGCCGACGATGGCAGCCTCGAGATCGAGGAGGTCGGCCTCACCGTCCTCGAGTTCACACCGGACCGGGACCTGGATCGGAACACGCCATACCGCTGGGCGGTGACGGCCCGCCTCGGCGCCGACAGCTCGGTGGTCGGCAGTCAAGGCACGTTCGTCATCATCGACGACTCCACGCCCTTGACGACCCTCCTGTTCCAGAACTTTCCGAATCCGTTCCCGAATCGACAAGTCGGCCGCACCACGACGTGCCTCTGGTTCGACTTGGCCGAGGCGGGCGAGGTGCGGCTCGACATCCTCGACGTTCGCGGCCACGTCGTACGTCGCTTCGTGCCTGGCACGGCGTTTACCAGCCGCCTCGAGGCCGGCCGATACGGGCGGCCCCCGGGCGGTGACCCCAACAGTTGTGACCCGCGCCTGGAGTGGGACGGGACGGCCTCCGACGGGTCGACGGTGCCGCGCGGCATCTACGTCGCCCGGCTCGTGACACCGTCCGGCGTCTTCACGCGGCGGATCGTGTTCATGGGCGCAGGCTTCTGATATGCAGCTGGCCGTGCTCGGCTCGGGCACCGTGGTGCCGACGAGCGAGCGAACCGCACCCGCGTACTGGCTGGAGGCGAACGGCGTGCGCCTCCTCTTGGATTGTGGAGCGGGCACGCTCCATCGCGCGGCGTCGTTCGGCATCCCGTGGGCGTCGGTCACGCACATCGCGATCACCCACTTCCACATCGACCACTGGGGTGAGCTGCCGCACTACCTGTTCGCCCTCCGATGGGGCGTGGAACCGCCGCGTGGCGACCCGCTGACGATCATCGGACCGCGCGGGCTCCGGTCACGGCTCGCCCATCTCACCGACGCGTATGGAGATTGGGTGCTCCATCCGGAGTTCCCGCTCGAGGTCGTCGAGTTGGACGGAGGTGCCACGCGACACCTCACGGACACCGTGGTCATCGAGACCCACCCGACGCCGCATTCGGCGGAGAGCCTGGCCTACGCCGTGCGAACGGAAGGCGCACGGTTGGTGTATACGGGAGACACGGGCTTCTCGGAGTCGTTGGCCAAGTGGGCCGAGGGGTGCGACCTGCTCCTGTGTGAATGCTCCCTTCCGGAGGAACGAGCGGTAGACATGCATCTGACCCCGGCAGAGGTTGCCAAACTCGCTCGGACGGCAGGCGTCTCCCGCCTGGTGCTCACGCATGTCTATCCCGTCTTCGGCGCCCGCGACCCGGCCGCATTGGTCGGGGAGACGTTTCGGGGGACGGTGGTGACCGCACGCGATGGGGATCGGTTCACGATCGCGCCGTCGGGGGCCACGGAGTGAACACCGGATGATGCGACATCTCACGCTCGTCGCCTGTCTCTGGCCGGGGCTCGCGACCGCGCAGTCGGTTGACGCCGCGTTGCGGCGCGCCGAAGACGCGTATCACGGCCTCACCACACTGCGGGCGGAGTTCACGCAGACACTCGTCAACCCCATGCTGGGCGGGCCCGAGGAATCTCACGGCACGCTGTTCCTCGACCCACCCGACCGCTTCGCAATGCGTTTCGCGAATCCCGAGGGCGACCGAATCGTGGCCGATGGCACCTGGCTCTGGCTGTACGCGCCGAGTTCCGTCCCGGATCAGGTAATCCGTCAGAGCGTTCCGCGCGCCGGCATGGCCTCCCCGAACCTCATGGGCCAGTTCGTCGATCGTCCCCTCGAGCGCTATGACGCGGAGTATCTCGGCGTGGACACGGTCGCCGGGGTGGAGGTCGACCGCGTCCGGCTCACCCCGAAGGTCGATGGCCTCGGTTTCCGTCGTGCCGAGATCGCCGTCGACCGGCTCGCCGGCCTCCTGCGCCGCATGGTGGTGATCGAGGAGTCGGGGCAACGACGCACTCTCGTCTTCCGCAACATCGTCACGGGCGTGAGTATTCCGCCGGCGGAGTTCCGATTCGACGTGCCGCCCGGCACCAGGGTGGTCGGGGGGTAGCATGACGATCGGGGCGGGCGACCCATCGGCCACCCGCCCCGTCACGAACGATCAGTGTAGAGAGCCTAACCGCCCTGGCGGCTCGTATCCACCTTCTCCCGTTCGGCCAGCGCGAGCAACTCCGGCATCGTCCGCGCCTCACGCAGCAGCGCGATGGCCTTCTGCACCTGCGGATCGTCGCGCAAGCGGCGCTGGCTCTCGGATTGACGGCCGAACACGTATCGCTGGAGCTCGTAGCTCAGCTCCTGATCGATGAGATCACTCGCTCCGGCTACGACCTCGCTCGCGATCTTGATGTCGCGCGCACTCAGCCGCCGCAGGAACTCCTGACGCATGGGGGGTGACACGCGGAACTGCTCGTCGGTGATGGCGCCCGAGCCCTTGAGCTCCAGCGCGTACGACGTCATCACGTCCCGGTAGAGCGGGAGCTTGGCACCGAGCGCCCGTACGAACTGCTTCTCGGTGTCGAGGAGCGTGTCTGGATAAATGGTCAGGTCGGGTCGAATGCCGCCGCCCCCGCGCACCGGCCGGCCGGCGTCCGTGTGGAAGACCTCCGTGGTATCCGCCACGGCGGCCGGCTCTTCCGGCTCTTCGGCCATTGCGACCATCGATCCCGACTCGTGCTCGACGCGTTGAATCGTGCGACCACTGGGCGTGTACCACCTGGCCGTCGTGAGGCGCAGCGCCTCCGTCCGCCCCAAGCGGAACACGGTCTGAACCAGACCCTTCCCGAACGTGGCGGTTCCCAACAGCAGCGCGCGGTCGTGATCCTGCAGGGCGCCGGCGATGATTTCGGCAGCGCTTGCGGTGCCGCCATTGACCAACACCACGATCGGGAGATCAGGCCACCGTTGCGGGTTTCGGGCCGTGAACGACTCGGTCGTGCCGCGCGCCCGACCGCGGGTCTGCACCACCGCCGCGCCCGGCTCCAGAAACAGGTCCGAAACCTCGACGCCCTGGTCGAGCAGCCCGCCCGGATTGGATCGCAAATCCAACACGAGCGAGCGCGCCCCCTGGGCTCGGAGGTCCTCGACAGCTTCGACCAGCTCGCCCGCGAGCTGTTCCGAGATACTCGACTGCACCAGGGACACATATCCGACGTCGGGTGGGAACACCATGGCGAGCTGGATGGCTTTGATATGAATGATCGCGCGCTCGATGGATAGCTCCATCGGTTCGGGCATCCCGGGTCGGGCCACGGTGATGATGACCGACGTCCCCGGCTCGCCACGCAGCTCGGCCACGGCCTTGTCGGACTTCCAGCCGAACGTGGACCGCCCGTCCACCGCCACGATCCGGTCACCCGTCTCGAGGCCGGCATCGGCCGCCGGCGTGCCGGCGATCGGTGCGATGATCGTGATCCAGTTGTCCCGTACGTCGATGCGGATGCCCAACCCGCCATAGTTGCCGGTCGTACTCTCGGTGAGTTCCTCGAAATCGTCCCGGCGCAGGAAGCGCGCGTATGGGTCGTTCAGCTGATCGAGCAGACCGTCGATAGCCTTGTCGTACAGCTCCGCCTCGGATACCGAATCGACGTAGTAGTCCGCCACGTACCCCAGGACGTCGTCGAACAGCCTGGCCTGCTGATAGACGTTGCCCGCTCGCTCCGTGCCCCGCTGCAACAGCCACCCGCCCGAGACGAACGACACGAAGCCCACCAGGGCGAGTACCAGCAACCGCTGACCTCTCATGCACGACCTCCAAGACCCTTCATTCGACCTGTTCCCGACCCGCGCCTCCCGTCTTGAACCCCGTCTTCACTCACTTCGTTCCGCCCAGCCTGGCCGCCACCGCCCGCCAGGCCTCTTCCTCCACCGCCTCCGCCGACCGCCTGGCATCCAGGTGCACCACCCCGTCCCCGGAAAACTGCCGAAACGCCTGGGCGACCCGCTCGTGCATCGCCGCATCCGCCCGCTCCATACGATCGAGGCGCTTCCCCTGCTGCGCCTGCCGTGCCCGGGCGTCGGCGGGTGCCAAGTCGAGGACAAACGTAAGATCGGGCACCAGTCCGCCCGTTGCCAGGCGGTTGGCGGCGAGCACCGCGTCAGGGGGAAGGCCACGCCCCGCGATCTGGTATGCCCGCGTCGACAGGTCGTAGCGATCGCTGATGACGATCGTGTCGCCCCGTTCCAGCGTCGGTCTCAGCACTTTGGCCACCAACTCGGCGCGCGCGACCAGAATCAGGAACAGTTCGGCGGCCGGGGTCCAGTCCCGTGTCGGATCCAGCACCAGCGCCCGTGCGGCTTCGGCCGTCGCCGTGCCGCCGGGCTCGCGCACCACCAGCACGGTGCGACCCGCCTGCCGGAGGCGTGCCGCCAAGCCCTCGACCAAGGTGCTCTTGCCCACTCCATCCGGTCCGTCGACCGCAATGAACAACGCCGCCATCGATCCGCGCTGCCTAGCTGAGCGTGATGATGCGGCTCTGCCCGCCGGCGCGCATGCCTTCCATGATCTGCTCCTGGGCTCGGAGCATCACTTTGTCGAAGTTCGACTGGGCCGCCACCAGACGCTGATAGAGTGGCGTCGCCTGGATCGTGCTGAACAGGCGCTCGTACGCGTCCGCATCGTCCTGCGACGGCTCCTGACCGTTCGCAACCCGACGCTCCAGTTGGGAGGCCAGCTCGTCCAGCTTCCGGAGTTGCTCCACCAACTCCCTGTCGGACGAGACGGCCTCGCGGGCCCGCTGCAGCGCGCGATACTCCTCCCCCTGGCCGATCAGGCGGCCGAGTTGCTGTGCGGTCTCGTCGATCACGGTCACTCCTTCGTGGTCAAATAGTAGCGGCTTCGACCGAACAGGTCCTGGTGGATCCGCCCCGCCGGCCAACCGGCCCGCCGAGCCATCGCCCTGACACGGTCGGCTCGCCGGGAATCTACCTCGACCGCCAGGAGACCGCCGTCGATCAGGGCGTCACCGGCCCCGTCCAGGAGCCGCCGAGTGTGCCGCAGACCATCGTCGCCACTGACCAAGGCACCCAAAGGTTCGTAACGGCGTACGCTGTCCGGCAGCTCCTCGACCTCCGGCCACGCAATGTACGGTGGATTCGAGACGATCGCGGCGAACCGCTCACCCGCCAAGGGAGCCAGCAGGTCCCCGCACCGCAGCTCGACCGGCGTCCCCGGTGTGACGCGGCCCACGTTCTCGCGCGCGACGAACAGGGCATCGGCAGACACGTCGGTCGCCACGATTCGCTCGAACGCCCCCTCCACGGCCAGGCTGAGCGCGATGCACCCGCTCCCCGTCCCGATGTCGGCGGCCAGCCCCCAGCTGCGTGGGCCGAAGCGGGCACGCGCGTGCTCGATGACGAGCCCCACGATCCCCTCGGTTTCGGGTCGGGGGATGAGCACCCGGGCATCCACGCCGAGATCGAGCGTCCGGAAGCCCGCGTTCCCCACGATGTACGCCAGCGGCTCCCCGGCAGCGCGGCGCTCGATCGCCTGGACAAACTGCGCCACGTGCTCCCCGGGCGCCGACGCATCCCGTTCCAGCCAGACCGCGCCCAACGACCGGCCCCGGAGTCGGGCCCACAGGAGCCCGGCCTCCTGCCTGGCGTCGTCGGAGCCGGCTGCAGCGAGCCGGGCCGCGCCAGCATCGATGGCGGCGCGGACGCTCACTCCCGAGGCGGTGTCAGGCAGCCTGGTGCTCGGCCTGCTTGGCAAGCCGGAGCGCGTCGACGACTTCGTCGAGCTCGCCACTCAGGATCTCCTCGAGCTGATGGAGCGTGAGCTGGATGCGGTGATCGGTGACCCGGTTCTGCGGGAAGTTGTACGTGCGGATCTTGGCCGAGCGGTCACCCGTCCCCACCATCGCGCGCCGCTCGCGCGCCCGCTCGGCTTCCTGCTCCGCCACCATGCGGTCGAGGAGCCTGGCTCGCAGGACCTCGAGCGCTCTCAGCTTGTTCTGGAGCTGGGACTTCTGATCTTGACACTGCACCACGAGCCCCGTCGGCACGTGGGTGATGCGAACGGCGGAGTCGGTCGTGTTGACGCTCTGCCCTCCCGGGCCCGACGAGCGGAACACGTCGATCTTGAGATCCTTGTCTTCGATGCGAACGTCTACCTCTTCGGCTTCGGGCAGCACGGCCACGGTCGCGGCGGACGTGTGGATGCGCCCTTGCGTCTCCGTGGCCGGCACGCGCTGCACACGGTGGACCCCGGACTCGAAGCGCAGGCGTCCGTACGCACCGTCGCCGCGCACGGCGAAAATGGCCTCCTTGACGCCCCCGACGTTTCCTTCCGAGACGGCAACCATCTCGACCGACCAGCCACGGCGCTCGGCATAGCGGGTGTACATCCGCACCAGGTCGGCCGCGAAGAGCGCGGCCTCGTCGCCGCCGGTTCCGGCGCGGATCTCGCCGATGGTGTCGCGGGCGTCGAGCGGATCGGGCGGAACGAGCAGGTCCGTCAGCGCCCGCTCCACCTCCTCGACCTCGGGCTCGAGACGCTCGAGATCCGCCTCCGCCAATTCGGCCAATTGCGAATCCGGATCGGTGGCGAGCTCGCGAGCCTGCTCG
>CAYGCN010000041.1:11633-22858 GCA_964348385.1 uncultured Gemmatimonadaceae bacterium | reverse complement strand
GGCAGCCCATGTCGGACCACACCCTGATCCCGCTCGAGCGGATACAGCGCGCGATCGTCAGACTGCGGGGGCTAAACGTCATGCTCGACGCCGACCTTGCCGCCCTCTACGGCGTCGAGACGAAAGCACTCGTGCGGGCCGTGAAGCGCAACCGAGACCGATTCCCTGACGACTTCATGTTCCAGCTCTCCGCCGATGAGTTCGCAGACTTGAGACGCCAATCTGGCACCTCAAGTCCGTGGGGAGGGCGTCGATACCGCACTGCACCGTGAGCCGCCATGCCCGCACCGCACGAACGGCTCGAGGCCTGGGCGGCCTTGTCCGTTCCCACCAACATCGCCGAAGGAGCGGCCAAACGTGGCCCGCGCGAGTTCCGCCGCTTCCTCGACATCGCCCTGGGATCGCTCGGCGAGGTGACGTACCTGCTGCGGGTCGCCCGCGACCTCGACCTCCTGACCGATGATGCATGGCGCGAGCTGGAAACCCTGCGAGATCAGGTCGGAAGACGCGTGTGGCGGCCGTACCAGGCACTCCGACGGTAGCCACCGTCCTACCGTCTTACCGTCTTACCGTCCTACCGTCTTGCCGTCCTCCCGTCCTCCCGACAGCGCAATCCTCTCATCGCGGTCAGGTCGGCCGCAACAGCAATTCCACGTCCGCCATTCCCGCCATCAGGCGGTCGATTTCGTCCCCCACGTCGGCGGCCGCGGCCAGATCGGTCGTCAGACCCTCGACGGTCCCCGTCCCAGTCGTCAGGCGTAGCAACCCGAGACGAATGGTCTCCAAGGAAGCGACTGCCTCCGTCAAGTGCTTCTCGGTGGTGTCCCGCGCATCCTGCAGATCGGCAGGAATCGCGTGCCCTGCGGCTCGCGCTGCCGCGTGCGCGTCGTTCAACATCTCGAGTGTCTGCCGAAGCTGCTGTGCGTCGGCCTCCAGATGCCGGACCACCGATGGCACATCACCCAGGCCGGAGCGCAGCGCTTTGGGCAGTTGTTCGTACAATGCGTCCACGGCAAAACCGATTTGCAGCTCGGTGGGACGGTGCGTCGGCCGCATGGGGAGCGCCTTCTTCTTGAGCCTGATGCCGGCCACCGTGAAGAGCCATTGGGCGAATCTCCCCTTCCAGAACTTGAAGCGACGCTCTGCCTTCGGGTCGATGCGCCCCGCCCTCAGGTGGGTGCCAACAGCCAGTGAGATGGACCCGGCCACCACGGAGCCTGCAGAAACCCACATCCACGCATCGACATTGGGGAGCAATCCAAACAGGCCCGCGAAACTCGCCACCAGGCCACCTCCCGCTGCCATCGCCACGCGGAACGCCGTCTTCTCCCCCCAGGATGGCGCGACGCCGCGACTGTAGGCCAATTCCTCACGCCGGCGCTCCACCTCGGTGCGCAGCGCGGCGAGGAGATCCGTCTGCGTGTGTCCGGACGCCAGTAGCCTGCGGATGCGATGCGTTGCGAGTGCGAGCGGCGGTGCCAGGATCAGGGAGCCGTAGATCGCTACGAAGGCGGCAAGGACGCTCAGGCTTCCGCCTTCCGAGAGCCAAATCCCCACCGCCGGCGTCGCCATCGCGATCGAGAACACGAAGTAGGTCACGCCGTCGCCGGGCAAGTCGATTGGGTCCTTGATGAAATTGCGGACCGGGGCTGGCACGTCACGCCGCTCACGCATGGCGGCGTCCACCGCGTCGGAGAAGGCCGCGGCCGTCTCGAAACGCGCGCCGGGCTCCTTCGCCAGACACCGGTCGACGCATCGCGCCAGGCGGCTGGGCACGTGCGGAGCGACGGTCTTCAGCGGCGCGGGCGGATCTTCCCGATGCTGCCGCAACACTTCGGCAACACGCTCGTCGTGGAAGGGCAGCGTCCCTGAGAGCGCGTAGAATCCCACCACCCCCATCGAGTACGTATCACTCCGGGCATCCACGCCTTGACCCCGCGCTTGCTCCGGGCTCATGAACTCGGCCGTGCCGATGATCTCTCCGACGCCGGTGGCATCCGCCCCCGCGAGGAGGCCGGCAATGCCGAAATCCGCCACGAGCGCGCGACCGGTGTCCTCCTCCAACAGGATATTGTCGGGTTTGACATCGCGGTGGATGACGCCTTGGGAGTGCGCATACGCCAGCGCCCAGCCCAGCTCCTTGAGGAGGCGTGCGCCGTCCGACGGTGGCAGAGGCCCCCGGGTCCGAATGCGATGTCCGAGCGTCTCGCCAGCCACGTACCCCATGACGAAGTAGACGAACTGGCCCACTTCATCGACGGCGAAGATGGGAACGATGTTCGGATGTGACAGCTTGGCCGCCGTGCGCGCCTCTCTGAGAAACCGCTCACGCAGATCCCGCTTGCTCGAGAGGTGCTGCGGCAGAACCTTCAACGCCACGGGCCGGTCCAGCCGGACGTCTTGCGCCAGGTAGACGATCCCCATCCCACCACGACCGATCTCCGCCTCCAAGGAGTACGTTCCCGCCAGCGCCTCCTGCAGCGCGAAGAATTGGGGGTCCAGTGGTTGCTCTATGTCGGTCATCGCGAATGTCGGTCGGGCTCCGGGTCCTGCACGAAGAGACAGATCGTCCATGCGAAGTGATCAGGCACAGACGGTTGACCGGCTAGCAGTAGGCTCGAGACCTCGAAATGAGAAGCTATGGATCGGTCGGCAGAACCGGCTGTGATGTCCAACACCGTACACGGTAGAGCCCTGTCGCCTGAGCCCTTCATCGATTCGCTCGTGGAGGCAGCGCATAGAAGGCGCCAGCCATCACGAATTCCGTCCAGGTGCGCACGCCGTCGCGGAGCGTGCGACGCGCGGCGGGGTCGGGGCAACACCGCTGCGGTGACCCCTACCTGACCCCCACCTGCGCGACGATGCCGGCGAACCGGTCATCCGTCCGGAGCGGTTCGTAGCCGGGATCCAGGTGGATGAAGATGAGCCCCGCCGAGCGCGACCGGACTGCCTGCTCGAGGCCAGCAAACGCCGCGTCGACGTCCCCCACAGCCGCATAGCCCATCGCGAGCACTTCGGATCTGAGGTAGTGCTCCCGAGCCTCCTTTTCGAGCCGCTCGAGGATCGCGTGTGCTTCGTCCTGCTGACCCATGGCCGCCAGTGCACGGACCAGGTGTGCATCATACGAGCGGACGCTGGACGGCAGTGACTGACCCTTCCGGTACCACTCGAGGGCTTGGTCGGGAGCGCCTTTGCCGAGGTAGGCGGAGCCGAGATCGAGGAACGCATGGAAGTAGTTGGGGTCCAGCTCCAAGGTCTTGTGGCTCTGCTCGATCGTGCCGTCGTAGTCGCCGGAAAAGAGCAGGTAGCGACCCACCCATCGACTGAACAGCGGGGCGAGCGGATCGAGGACGAGCGCCTGACGCAGCTCCTCGAGTCCCCTGTTGAGCTTGCCGACGCACGGCAGCGCACTGCCGAACACAAACCGCGCTTCGGCCGAGTTCGGGGTCAGGTTCACCGCACTCGTCAGCTCGCGTTCGGCAGCTGCAAAGTCCCACTCGTACCAGCACAGCACCTTGCCCAGCGCGGTGAGCGCGTCGCCGAGGGACGGTTCGAGGTCGAGCGCGCGCATCGCGGACGCTTTCGCCTTGGGGTACGCCTCGTCGGGAGCCACCCAATCGTCCGCCAGATAGGCCCAACAGTCCGCGATCCCGGCGTGGGCCCGCGCATACCCCGGCGCCTCCTTCAAGGCCTGCTCAAACAGCTCGAGGCCTCGCCGCAGATCGGCCTCGGTGAACTTGTTGTAGAAGAAGCGTCCTTTCAGATAGAGGTTGTACGCTTCGAGGTTCTCCGGCGCGGGGGCCATCCGTCTGCCCGTATCGCCGACCAGCTTGACCTTGAGGGCGACCGCGATCGCTCGGGAGATCTCGTCCTGAATGGCGAACACGTCCTCCAGATGTCGGTCGTACGTCTCGCTCCAGAGATTGTAGCCGCTGGTGACGTCGGTGAGCCGCGTGGTGATGCGGATCCGCTGCCTCACCTTGCGTACGCTTCCCTCGAGCACCGTCCCGACGTCCAGTCGCTCTCCGATCTGGCGCACGTCGACGTCTTTCCCCTTGAAGGCGAAACTCGACGTGCGTGACGCCACCTGGATGCCCGGGACCTTGCCGAGCACGTTGATGATTTCCTCCGTCATGCCGTCGCTGAAGTACTCGTTCTCGGGATCCGCGCTCAAGTTGGCAAACGGCAGCACCACGACGGATTTGATGTCGCTCGCGGCCCGGCCGACGGCCAGCACGGCCTCCGGAGTGTGCCACGTCCCGCTCTGTGCATCCCGCAACGCCGCGGCAAACTCGGCCGCTGAGGCAAATCGGTCGGCCGGCGTACGCGCGAGCGCCCGCGTGACGACCGCGTCCACCGGATCGGCGACGTCACGAAGCACGTTGACGTGGGGAACCGGTGCGGCGAGCCGCTTGGCGATCACCGCCTGCGCGCTGGGTCCCGTGTAGGGCGGCTCACCGGACAGCATTTCGTACAGGACGCATCCGAGGCTGTAGAGATCGCTGCGGCGGTCCACCTCGGGCTCCGCAGATGCCTGTTCCGGACTCATGTACGTCGGCGTGCCGATGGCCATCCCCGTCTGGGTGATGGTGCCCTCGGCCGTGCTCACCGCCTTGCCAATCCCGAAGTCGGCCACCATGGCCGCCCCTTCGTGGAGCAAGATGTTCTCTGGCTTGATGTCCCGGTGAATGACACCATGGCGATGCGCGTAGTCGAGCGCCGACGCGACCTCCTGCGTGATGCGAACTGCGTCATCCAGTGGAAGCTGCCGTTCCTTGTCGATGCGCTCCCTCAACGACCGTCCCTCCATCGTGGGCATCACGTAGAACAGGAAGCCGTCGGCCTCGCCGGAGTCATACAGGGGGAGGATGTGCGGGTGGGTCAGCTTGGCCGCGATCTTGATCTCCCTCAAGAATCGCTCCGCGCCGATCTCGGAGGCCAGGTCCGGCCGAAGCACCTTGAGCGCGACGCTCCGGTCATGGCGCTCGTCCTGCGCGAGAAAGACGACAGCCATCCCGCCCTCGCCCAGCTTGCGTCCGATCGCGTAGCGACCGCGCAGCGCCGCCCGCAGGAGCTCAACAAAGTCCGCCATGCCCACCCCAATGTGCACGGGGCATCGGCACAGGGGTAGGGGGACGCGCTCCGTCGACGGCGCGCGGCGTCCTGCAACCGCGGAGCGGCCGGAGCGCGCCGTTACCCTTGAGCCACGAGCGTCACCCGGTTCATGAGCCTGTCCGCTCCCGCCGCTACACGTGTCGGGGCAGACTACAGAGGCGCAACAGGCTGTGAGGTAGTGGAGGCACGGACGACGGGCAGAGTGTGCACGTTGGGAAGGATGCAGAAAGGGCGCGACAGTCACGTTCAACCTTCGCACCCCTTCTCTGTCAACTCACTGCGTTACAGCAACTTGGCGAAATCTGCCAACTGGAAACCCTGCGAGACCAGGTCGGAAGACGCGTCTGGCGCCTGTACCAGGCACTTCGACGGTAGCCACCATCCTACCGTCTTACCGTCCTACCGTCCTACCGTCTTGCCGTCCTACCGTCTTGCCCTCACTCCCGCGAGGCAAGCGCCAACACCGTCGCACTGACCTGAAGATCCGGCTGTCCCGCGACGGCGTCGTTGTATCTGCCATAGAGGGAGCGCGGGTCGGCGAGGAGCGCGCGCGCCATCTCTTGCGCGCGGTCACCGCGGACACCGGTGACCCGCGACACCATCCACCAGCCCAAGGCGTGCTCCAGGTCGGGACGCACCGGCATGAGCTCGCGCATCCGCCGCTCGAGCGCCGCACCGTCGTACCGTTGCGCGAGATGCTCGCCGAGCAACCGCTCGGCATGTGAACCGTAGTTCGCGCGTGACCACTGCGTCATGTCCGCTTCGGTCATGCGCCCCTGATCCACCGCCTCGAACGCCTCGTTCAATCGTCGCACGAGATCGGTGACTACACGCTCGTCCTCATAGACCTCCCGCTTGGCGCCCGTCGGCCGATTGCAGTGATTGGCCACGCCTTCACCGACCATCGCCCGGGTGATCCGGTCCACCCATTCCTGCTGCCACGACCGTGATGGCGCCGAATCGGGATACAGCACCGGCTCGGCCAGGACGTGCTGGAGCTCGTGCGCCATCACGCCTTCGACCTCGTCGAACGACACCGGGAGCGAGTCCGCGACGAGGCGCGTGAACTCGCGACTCCCGTACACGTTGTAGAACGGCGTGCCTTCGGCCGTGAACGATCCCGCGTTGCTGTCGTAGATGAGGAACATCGTCAGGGCCGGTACGGGCCTGTCGGGAGACCAGCGGACCGCCGTCTCGGAAACCCGGTCCAGGTCCAACCCGGTAGTGAACCGCTCCAGCGCACGCCGCACGTGATCGCGCCGGCGCACGAGGTCGTAGAGTGTCTGACCCATGCCACCGGGCGCCGGCCGGTGCTGGAACGGGAGATCCAGCAGGAGATCGCGGAATACGCCGGGCGGGAGGTTGGGAAAGCGGCGGAAGTAGATCTGGTACGCCTCCGTGGCGAGCAGCGTGCGGATCGCGGCATCCAACGAGGGGCTCTCTTCGTTTCGCCGCCGGGCGGCGTGGAGGGCCCGTTCGCGCTGCGCCTCGGGCAGCGTGGCGAGCGCGGCCAGGCGCTCCTCGAACCCCGGATGGAGTGCCGCGACGGTGTCCATCACGTCGAGCAGCGCGTAGACGCCGCGGCTCTCGAGCCTGAGGCCATGGCCTCCGGGCGTTCGCGCGCACCCGGCGGACAGCACGAACACGGCGACCGCGATGGCGACCTGCGCCATGTGGCGCGGGTTGCGGGGCAGCCTCACACCCACGCTCCCTCCGATGGTGATCGTCCCGTGCGCTACCTCGGTTTCATCGACCCGTGGTCAGTGGGTGGCGAGATACCCGAGCAGGATGGCGGACATCGCTTTCGCTCCCACCACGATCGACCCCTCGTCGGCCACGTAGTCCGGGCTGTGCGGCATGCCAGCGGTGCCCGCCGCGCTGTTCGACACGCCCAGCCAATACATCGCGCCCGGAATGTGCTGCTGGAAGTGCGCGAAGTCCTCGCTGAAGAAGGGCGTCACCTGGTTGACCTCGATGAGCGCCTCGGGGCCCAGCGCGGCGCGGATCGTGGCGAGCGTCGAGCGAACGAGCGCGGGGTCGTTCACCATGTCGGGGAGGATCAGATCCTCGTAGCTGAACTCGTAGGAGACACGGTCCTGCTCCACCGCAGCCACGTTGTCGTGGATCATCTGCTTGGCCCGGGCGCGGGTGGCGACGCTGCCGGCCCGCACGACGCCGGTCACCACCCAGGCTCCGTCCTCGGCGCGGAATCGCCTGACCATGGCGAGCACGAACTCTTCCGGCGCGACCGCGTTGCCGGTGCTGACGGCCCTGATCGCTTGGGCGTAGCGATCCGTCGCCTGCTCCAGATCGCCCGTGCCGCGCAGCGTGACGGTCACCCCGTCGTAGCCGGGCAACGCCATGCCTTCCACGCTCCCGATTTGGCCCACCTCGAGCGGCGCCGTGTGGAAGGCGAAGATCGCGCCGGGTGCCGGATCGTCGAGCACGCCGTCCCCGATCATGGCGCGCGCGCCCTGCGTGTTCTCCTCGGCGGGCTGAAAGATGAACACGACCGTACCGGGCAGTTCGGCCCGGACCTCCGTGAGCACTTCGGCGACACCCAGGGCCACGGTCGTGTGCACGTCGTGGCCGCAGATGTGGCGCACGCCCGGCGTCTCGGACGCGAACGGCACGGGATCGGGCGCGTCGCTGCGAGCCGCGTCCATGTCCGCGCGGTAGGCAACCACGGGGCCCGGCCGGCCGCCGCGCAGGACGCCGACGACGCCGTGACCGCCGACCCCCGTCCGGACCTCGAGGCCCAGCGCGTGCAGCCGTGCGGCGACGATGCCCGCGGTGCGTGCCTCCTGGCCCGACAGTTCGGGGTGTCGGTGCAGGTCGCGCCGCACGGCGATGAGCTCGTCGTGCACTTCCTGGAGGCGGTGATCGATGGCGTTCATGAGTTGGGGCCGTTGGGCGTGGGCGGGCTGAACGCCCGCGATGAGGACGAGTGTGGCGAGAAGTCCGGCACGGAGACCGTGCTGCGCGCTACCCATCATCGTGTCCTCCTGGGTCACCGGTGCGGTTGACGTTGTCGACCCTACGCCGGGCTTCTGCCGGATGTTTCGCCGCGCTTCCCGGTGCACCAGAAGGCTTCGCGTGACTCGCGCGCGTCACTCCCCGCGAGCGGGAGCGTACACGATCACGGTGCCCTCGAGGCGCCGCGTGTCGGACGCGATCATTGCCGTGCCGGTCAGGATGAACTCCCTGTCGGTGGACTCCGGTCCCACGATCACCGCGTCGCCGCCGAGTATGGCCGCTGTGGCGACCAACTCGCGGCGGAGATCGTCGAAGCCGTTGAATACCGTGTGGCCGGTCGCCTCGATGACGGCGATCAGGGTGAACGGCCGGTCCGGCTGCTCGAGCAGCACCGCCACGGCGTCGGCGGATTTCGCTGGGCGGACCGCCTGATCGATGTGTTGCACCGAGGTGGTGACACAGCCGAGTGCGAGCAGACCGATGGATGCTGGGAGCCACGGTCGGATGGCGGCCTCCAATCGGGATGAGAACGCATCCCCCGCACATGACCGTACCCCGGAGGTAGCGGCGGTTCCGTGGGCGGTGAGGCGGTCAGGCGGCTCGCGGTTAGGCGGTTGGCAACGCTGGATCGTTGGATCGGCCGTCGCGCTCCTTCGGTACTCAGCGCGCCGAGCATGTGACACAGAGCGGACCGTCAACCGCGGGCACACATGGTCCCGTCGCGTCCTCAACACGGCGCTGTTCTTGGGGGAAGATGCGCGGCGCCAACTCGAGGGACGTCGCGATCACGCCGTCGAGCCGACAGGCTGGTCGGGCGGCAGGGCGGCAGATCGGACGACCGACGGAGGGACGCTACTGGACGCTTCGAGGGTGAGACGGTAGGACGGCAGCCACGCGCCTCCCGTCCTACCGTCTTCCAGCTTCCCAGCCTATCCGCTGCCGCCCTCCCCACCTCCCTCGCACACGAAGTGCGGCCTGAAGTGGTGCCGCCCCTCGCGCCACGAGAACGCACGACCGAGCATGAACCTGAGCCCGACCGTGGTGGTCTCGCCCTCCACCACGTCAAACGGGCAGACGGGCACGATCGCCGTCCACCCGCCGCCTGACGGCGTGATCGCGATGGCGGTGCCGTCGAGCGTCACCACCTCGACCTGCGTCATCACTACGACGATCTGATCGTACGTCGCGGGCGGGAGCACCCCGACCGGCAACGTGACCTCCCTACTGTCCCGCAACGCGAGCACGTCCACCGTGACCGGCAGCTCCATGTCCACGTTGACGAGCACGCCGTCCAGATTACGCGCCAGAATGCTCGAGAACGTCACGCTGGCGGACTGGAACATCCGGTGAGGATCGCCGTCGCCGTCCCCGCCGGACATCACGGGGCCGTCCACGGACACACCAGGTGCCTGCGGGAGCGGTGCCTCGTCGCCCGACGACAGCACGAACTGCACGCGGCCGCCGTCGACACCCGTCACGCCGCCGCTGTCCGCACACGCCGCAAGGGCCGCCGTGAGGCCAACCGCCAGCACGGCCGCGAGGCTGGCTACACCGTTGTGGTTACGCATGGGCCTTCCTCGAGATGGATCCCGTATAGGCCAACGATACATGTCCACCGCGAGGCTCGCCAGACGGTTACTACTTGAACGGAGGGGTCGAATCTCGACACGACAATTCCCGTCCTTGGAGATTGGGGGCGAGGTGCCCCATGTTCCGCCGTCAAAGCTCTTCTGTCGTTGGCCCTCCTGGCCCCGCCGCTCGACCGACGCCGCAGTGTGACGCCCGCCTGACGACGAGACCCGGACCATCAGTTGGGTTGGCAACTCTCACCCGGAGGCAACCATGCGTAGGAAGGCCATTTGGGCTGCTGCGCTCCTCGCGGCCGCACCGATCCTCGGTTGTGCCGAGCAGCCGCTGCCCACGGAGGACACTCCACTACCTGCGTTCGACTTCACGAATGGTCCGGCCAACCCGGGGCCGATCGTCGTGCGGTTCGACAACGAGGCGTGGGGACTATGGACCGCCGCGCCGCCCGGACTTTCGGCATTTCATGGGTTTGACGTGACCGACTTCGCCGTCTGTGGTGGATCCACGCCTTACGACACCATCGCGATTCAACTGGTCTTCCCGCCTCACAACGAGTTCAATCAGCTGCTCTGGCGTGCCTTGCTGACAGTTGACGGCTCGAATGCCGACTGATACACTCCCCATTCGCAGTCCGTCCATGGATGAGATCCCCAGACGCGGAGGTTGTCCCAATGCGCCACCTGAAACCCACTCTCAGCACGATCTGCGCATTTGCGCTGATTGCGCTGGCCGTGCCCCAAGTGTCCCTAGCGCAGGAAGGCGAGCAGGCGACGATGTATGCGGTGGTCACCTGCATGAAGGCGACATCGCCGGACTATCAGGCTGTCGAAACCGAGATCTGGCAGCCGATGCACCAGGAGCTGGTGAATCAGGGCAAGAAGAGCGGCTGGACCTTTTACTGGGTCATGTACGGGGATCGATCCGAGTGCGACTACTACACGGCGAACAGTTACGTGGGTGAAGCGCAGCTCAACGACGACACACCCATCAGTGAGGTGTTCGCCGCGGTCCATCCCGGTAAGAGCTGGGAGGAGGCATGGGCGCGCACCGCCGCGTCGCGCGTGATGGTGCGCACTGAGCTCTGGGCGTACGTTGACGGCTTGGCACCCCAGCCCGCCGACTACATCACCGTGAACCTCATGTACGCCGAGAATGGCGCGGACTACGTGGCCATGGAGAGCGAGGTGGCGAAGCCCGTCAACCAAGCGCTGGTTGACGGCGGCCACCGGGCGAGCTGGTCGGTGTGGCAGCTGATGGCTCCCGTTGGGACGTCGATCCCCTACAACTACGCCACCGTCGATGCTTTCAACACGCTGGGTCCCGTACCATGGACTCAGACTCTCCAGGCGGTACACCCCGATCGTGAGCTCGATGCGATCAGCCAGGCAATCGAGGAGTCCCGCGAGATGGTACGTGGTGACACCTGGTGGGTTGTTGCGAGGACGCAGTCACCCTAGGCGCGCTGGTGAGAAGGAGTGAGGCGCTCGCTGCGGACGCAGCGGGCGCCTCGCTTTTCGAGATGATGGGGATCAGCAGGGCCACCAACA
>CAYGCN010000041.1:0-11623 GCA_964348385.1 uncultured Gemmatimonadaceae bacterium | reverse complement strand
CCGCGTACATTCGCCGAAGCCACGCTCGAGTGTGGCTACGAGACCGACCATCGGTTGCCTTCTCGGAAAGACTGTGACGATGGTGAGGACTGCGGCGGGCCGGCACCGTGGCCGGCCACCTACCGCTCAGGAGTCTGCGACGTGACGGTCGACTCCGCGCGAAAGTGCTCGGCGAGGCGTATCATGACCCACTCACGCAGCATGTCCACACCGTGCAGAGGGCTTGCAGCGAGGGCGATGACGGGGCCGACGGAATCCACGATGCGGTCGTCCCTGAGGTTGGTGATCACGGCCTGCATGATGAGACTGTCACCAAGCTGGCGGAGTGAGCCGGTGACGAGCAGCGCCGCATTGTGTTCGCGTGCCATCGCTCGTTTGTCCCGAGCGGTGAGCGTAACCTCGGAATCGCTCTCCGCAGGCGCCATGGGGACGACTTCGCCCAACCCCATGTCGGTGAGCCCCTGGACGATCACGTCCGCGGCGGTCACACCGAGCTGACGCAGGCCAGGGGCGCCCACCGCACCGGTATCCACATCGACCACTCGAAACGGCAACACGGCAATCGCGTGCGCGCTCGCGATCGAGGGCCACGGTGATCTCCTGCCCGCGAACTCGGTCACCACCACGCCCCACCCGGCCAGGGCCACAACGCCTCCGGCAATGGCGCGACGCCAGGTGAGCAATGGGCGCGCCAGGGGAGGCGGTGTGACCGTACCCCGTTGAACCAGGGCCGTCGCAATGATGATCGGGAACCCGATGATGAGGAGCAGCACGGCGCCCGGGAGCACCCAGTCGGGAAGGCCGAACCGCTTGACCAGGAGACTGACCACCGTGAGCACGATGAGAGAACTCACGATGAAGATCCCCGCGACGACGAACGGCCCTGATGGTGCCATCACCCATCCGGGCTGCTCGTGCACCGGCGTCAGGTTGGCGCGGAACTCGGACGCCGTTGCGTAGCGCTCGGACGGCGATCGTGCCAGCACGGTTCGAAGACGCACCCGGACAGACTCGTCCAAGGCCACGGTTCGAAGCGCTTCGGCCACATGGTCGGGCACGTCGTTGCGTGCACCGGTGATGCATGGCGCCGGATCGTTGATGCGCGACGTCATGATCGCCTGCGGGGTGGGCCCCACCTGCGGGAGTTGGCCGGCCAACATCTCGTACAGTACGCACCCCAGCGAGTAGAGGTCACTGCGTGCATCAACCTGATCACCAGTGATCTGCTCCGGGCTGCCGTATTCCGCGGTTCCTCCCTTGCTGCCCGACACGGCAATCCCGTCACCGCCAGCCGCACTTATCGCTCCCGCCACGCCGAAGTCGGCGATCACGGCGTGACCCGATTCGATGAGAATGTTGTCGGGCTTGATGTCCTGATGAACGACACCGCGTTCATGGGCGTACGCGAGGCCCTCGGCGATGTCGTCGGCGATCTGCAGTGCGTCTTGCAGCGGGAGGCGTGGCTCCCGATCCAGCCGGTCGCGCAGCGTTTCCCCCTCGACGTACGGCATGACGTAATAGACGCACTCGTCGACCTCACCCGAGTCGTGCAGTGGCAGGATGTGCGGATGGGTGAGACCCGCGGAGATCTGGATCTCCTGGAGGAACTGCTTGGCACCCAACGTAACGGCGATCTGCGGGTGCAGCACCTTCACGGCGACCTTGCGATTGTGCTTGAGATCCTGGGCGAGATAGACGACGGCCATGCCTCCGCGTCCCAACTCTCGCTCGATGCGGTAGCGGCCGGCGAGTGCCTTCGTGAGGTGTTCGAGACCCTGAGTCAGAGGCGCGCCTTTGGTGCGTCCCGATGTCGCTGGAACTCGTTGCCTGTGGGCCTGCACAATATTGAGGTGAGGAAGGCCCACCGCAACACACACGGATTCGTTACCTGCGTTGAAGGTTCGTACTTGAAGCATTGCGGGCTTCGACTCGTGTCCCTCTTGAGAGACCAGAATCGCGCTCCCGCGACAGGTGCCCAGTGAAGCCTGGGTGCGTCACACTCATTGTGTCGGTGAGAAGGAATGAGGCGCTCCCGGACACGTGACGCCGCTACCATGCAGGCTACGCTCGCCCCGCCGAGTAGGGGAAGCCCGCACGGGCGGACCGTCGTCGCGCCTGACCTGGTGGCGCGATCTTGAGCCACCCGGGTACGGGGGTTGAACTTGAGACGGACCCTCGTGGGCGGGCGGCTGTGGCCTGGACCTCCGGAGCGCGCATGATCGAACTCCGACACGTGACCAAGCGCTACGGCGACGTCGTGGCCGTGGATGACGTGAGCCTCTCGGTGGAGCGCGGCGAGCTCCTGGTGCTGCTCGGGGCGTCGGGGAGCGGGAAGACCACCACGCTCAAGATGATCAACCGCCTGATCGAGCCCTCGACGGGGACCGTGCGGATCGATGGCGAGGACACCGGCACCCTTCCTCCCCACGAGCTCAGGCGCCGCATCGGGTACGTGTTTCAGAAGATCGGCCTGTTCCCGCACATGACGGTGGCCGAAAACGTGGCGGTGACTCCCACGCTGCTCGGGTGGGATCGGGCGAGGATCGAGCGCCGGGTCCACGAGCTGCTCGACGGGGAGCACGTGGTGACGCCGGCGCCACGGCTCGTCCGTCGCCGGCATAGATCAACCAGAAGAGCAGCGGCATCAACGCCGGGAACAGCGCCCAGAAGATCAAGCTCCGGCGCGTGTGCCACAGCTCCGTGAGGACGCGGCGCGTGACGGTCAGTGCGAGCACGGGCAGATCACGGGGTTGCCGCCCCTGCGGGAATACCCGTCCCCGGCTTCAGCCGCGGTTTTGGCGGACCCGCGGTCACCCGCCGGCTATCCGCCTGCCGGCTCCTTGGCAATCCAGTGGTTCTTTGCCATCAGCAGTTTCCATTGCCCGTCCTCGATCACCCAGACCGTCGCCCAGTTCACGGTCCACTCCTGCACAGTGCCATCGACATTGGTGCGCACGTAGTCGGTCGTGGTCTTGGCCGCTGCGACGTTGGGTGCCAGCACCAACACGTCCCAGTCGTACTCGACGTCCTGGTTGTAGTCAAACCGCTCCCAATGCCCACTCATGCCCTCTCGAAGCTCGTCGAGCGAGCTCGAGCCACCCCACGGCGTTCCGGCCCACTCCGAGCTCGAGCTCAGCACCTCCGCGACATCCTCCTGCGCGAGCCACGCGCGCCAGTTTTGGGTGGCGACCTCCGAGACCGCGGCCGCGATCTCCTCCCGTTCGGCATCGGTCATCTCGGTCGCGGCGTATTGGCACCCGGCCACCACGCCAAGCGCACATGCAGCAAGCACGATGCGACGCATCGAGTCCTCCTGATGATTGGAATGGCGAAAAACATACGGGCGGTGACGGAGGGCGGCTAGGCGGCTAGGCGGTTGGGCGGTTAGGCGGTCAGCATCGATCCTAACCGCCCAACCGCCTAACCGCCTAACCGCTTATCGTCGTCGTCGAATGAAGATCCGCGACGCGCCGGGATCTTCGATCGTCCCCATGTATTCGAACCAGTGGCGGGTCGCCCACGCACAGGCATCGGTGCTCATGCTCGGATCGTTCGACACCACCTCCATCACCCCACCGAGGGGCACTTTGACGGCGCACTGCTCCAGCTCGGCGAGCGCTCGGGCGTGGGCCTCGGCGCGCAGATCGACCACCACGTCCGCATACAGGTTCATGAGGGTTCGCGGTGACACGACCGACCTCCTTGTGAGACTCGAATCCGCTGCGTGTGAATTATACAGAATTCCAGAGCGACAACGCCATACGCGAAAACACGTAGTTGAACTCGGGAATCACGTAGGGCGGTTGGGTGGTTGGATCGTACCGCCTTACCGTCGTGCCATCCTACCGTCTATCTTCCATCTTGAGCTTCCACCGGGATTCTCTCCCATGTCCATTGCTAATTCCCTGCTTCCCGAGTTCGACACCGAGATCGCCAACACGCGGCGCATGGTGGAGCGCGTGCCGGACGGCAAGACCGATTGGCGCCCGCATCCGAAGTCGATGCCGCTCGGCCGGCTGGCCACACACCTGTCCGAGTTGCCGGTGTGGGCCGTGAACGCCTGCACCCAAGACGAGCTGGACATCGCCCCGCCGGGTGAGCAGCCCTACAAGCCGCAAATCCTGGACACGACCAAAGCGATAACTGCGCAGCTGGACAAGAACGCTGCTGACGCGCGGAAGGCGCTGCACGGCACATCGGACGCGGATTTCATGAAGCCGTGGACCCTCAAGGTGAGTGGCAAGAACGTCTTCACGCTGCCCAAGATCACCGTGGTGCGCAGCATGGTGATGAACCACATGATTCATCACCGCGGGCAGTTATCGGTGTTCCTGCGGCTGCTGGACGTACCGGTGCCAGCGACGTACGGCCCGAGTGCGGATGAGAAAGGCGGTTGAGCGGTTAAGCGGTTAGGCGGTTGGGCGGTTAGGATCGATGCCTACCGTCCTACCGTCCTACCGCCTTCCGTACCTACCGTCTCACCGCCGTCCATCGTTTCAGCTTCTCCCGCACCTCGATTTCCTTGCCCTGCTCGGCGAGCGCCGCCCAGAGCCGCGCGACGGTCTCGCGATCCACCAGGCCGGGAGGAGAACCATTGGCCGGCGTGGAAAGCCCCTGGCCGGCACGCCACGTGTCGATCGCCTCCACGAGATCCAGCGTGAAGCGGAACGCGTCGCGATCGGGAGCGAGGCTGTCGACGTCCGGGCGATACGCGCCAAGCGCATGGAGGATCACACGCAGCTGCCACACGTCGTTCCCGGTGAACTGCTGGAGGTCCCGATGGCCCAGTGTCTGACTCACCGCATCGTAGATGCGTCGCAGTTCGGCCACCGGTTCCGGGTGCTCGCACACGTTGATGTGCACCGTGATCTGGTCCGGGCGCCGTGAAATACCGGGTCGCGGGTCGGCGACCACCACCGCGGCCGACTGCGCGCGTCCCTTACGCGCGTCACCACCAACCGCCTGTCCCGCCGCGAGCGCCACGATGAGGCGGTCGGCCAAGTGGCGTGCCTGGCCGCCCGTTTCCTCGAAGCTCCGGCCCACGGCCTCCACCACCTGGGGACCCACCAGCAGGTTCCCCTGCGTGACGTAGTTCGGTCCCGCCCGGTGACCGGCCCACGGATTGGTGGAGTCACCGGTGTGCTGCGCCCCGCGGCCGTCGAGCCCGATCACGCCCACCTGCCGTCGCGCGGCGTTGGAATCCCCGGCCACCTCGTGCGCCAGCGCCTCCTGGGCCGTCATGCCGTTCGTCATCAGTTCCAGCAGGTTCGGCCCGTAGGCCACCCGCGTCGACGCCTGCGTCGCCACCGCGCCGACGCCGGCTCTCACCCACGGCACACCGTTGCCGACGCATGCGACCCGTGTCGTGACGGCCACGCCGGACTCCCCGGTCTCGGGATCCACGGCCGCGATCGAGAACGTGGCGAATTCGAGATCGTCACCCCACGACGCCGGCTCCTGGCCGGCAGCACTGGAAGCGACGAGAAGAACACACACGAGCGCTATCCCGGCGCGCATAGACGTCTCCGAGCGAGGCAGTTGAGCGGTTGGGCGATCAGAATTGATCCTAACCACCTAACCGCCCAACCGCCCAACCGCCTCTCTTGACGCGTCCGCAGGTGGCGCCAGAATTGAGGATCCCGTCGAGCAGGGACCGCATGTCCGATCCAGCGCGCATCCTGGGCTCCCCGATCGCGGACGCGGAGGCGCACGCCGACCGGCTCGTGGCCCAGCGGGCCATGCGCATCGGCCTGTGGGTGTGGCCCGCGTTCACGGTGCTCGACGCCTACATGTGTTTCGTGGCCTACCCGGGCGCTCCGTTCGAGTTGTTCTTGGCGTATCGCATCGCCGTCGAGCTGGTGTTCTTCCACACGTACCGGGTGAGCCGCCGCAAGACCGCCGACGTGCGGCAGATCTTTCAAGCAGTGAACGTGAGCTACGGTGTCGCCGCGCTCGCCGTCGCGCTCATGGCGGTTCACCTGGGTGGGATCCGCAGCCCATATATGCACGGCATCTCGATCGTGGCGCTGATCCGCGCCGCACTGATCCCGGGGCCCTGGCGTCGCGCCCTGTCCACGTACGCGCGGATCGGGCTGGCGTTCCCGCTGGTGATGGGGCTCGGGGCCGCGGTGTCGCCCGTCGCCCGGGCTGAGTGGCTCACCTCCGACGCCCTCATCGTGTTCGTAAGCAACTACGTGTTCGTCATCGCCTCGTCGATTCTGGGTCTTTTGAGCGGGCAGATCACCTGGCGGGCGCGGGAGCAGCTGTATCGCGCGCGGCGCATCGGGCGCTACCGGCTGCAGGCGATCATCGGCAAGGGGGGGATGGGCGAAGTCTGGCTGGCGTGGGACCTTGCACTGCGCCGCAACGTGGCGCTCAAGCTGCTGCGGGTCGGTGCCGCCGCGAGCCCGGCGGCAGTCAAGCGCTTCGAGCGCGAAGCGCAGGCGACGAGTCAGCTCAAGGGCCCCCACGTGGTGCACATCTTTGACTTCGGGGCGAGCGACGACGGCCTGTACTACATCGCCATGGAATACCTGGCCGGGATGGATCTCGCGACCCTGGTCGAGACGTTCGGTCCGCTGCCCGCCGCGCGCGCGGTGAAGTACATGAAGCAGGCGTGTGTCGCGCTCGAGGAGGCGCACACGGCGGGCATCATCCATCGCGACATCAAGCCGCACAACCTGTTCGTGACCCGGGTCGGGGCCGATCCGGATTTCGTGAAGCTGCTGGACTTCGGGGTCGTGCGCCTCCGCGACCCCGAGCCGACGTCGGAGCATCTCACCCGAACGGGTCTCCTCGTCGGCACGCCGGCGTACGTGGCACCGGAGCTGTGGACCGGCGCCACGGCCGACGAGCGCAGCGACGTGTATGCGCTCGGCGTCACGCTCCATTTCTTGCTGACCGGGAGCACGCCCTTCGATCCGGCGAGGGCGAGCCGCGCGCCGAACGCGCCCGGGGACCCGAGGGCGCCACAACCGGATCACGACGGGGAAATCCCCGCGCCATTGCGACCGATTGTACGCGCCAGTACCGCCAGTCGGCCTGAGGACCGCGTCCCGTCCGCCCGCGCGCTGTATGATTCCCTGCGTGCCGTGAGCGTGCAGGGCTGCTGGACCAACGACGACGCGGAAGCGTTCTGGCGAGCAGCCGACCAGGTCCGCTTCGGCCAACCTGCCTCCGACCTCACCGCCTAACCGCTCAACCGCCTACCGCCCACCCCCCTTGCCGGCGCGACCGGCCACCATAGATTCCCGCCTGCACACCCGCACCGGACTCCGGCGCGGGTCACTGTGAGGGCGCCGCGGGGGTGTGCGTACGCAGCGCCGAGAGCGGTCACGACACCGCTCGCCACGAATGACGTGCCATATGCCGCGCGGGTCCCGTGCCCGCGTGCGCCACAGCGAAGGGTCGCCTTCCAGGCTGGGCCTGGGGGGCGGCCTTTCTTGTTGCCGCAGGTCCACCCATTTCTCAGGAGGCTCTCGATGACCAGCCCCAAGCAGCCGGATCCGAAGCAGGCCAAGCCGGCCCAGAAGCCCGCGCAACCGCAACAGCAGCAGAGCAAGCCCCCCGTGGGGCAGCCCTGGCAGAAGCCGGCCGACAAGCCGATGCCGAAGCCCGGACAGAAGAAGTAGAGGTATTGCGGGCCGGTGGGCGCCCACGGACCACGGGTTCCCCCCGTGACCGACGGGCGCCCACGCCGAATGTGCGAACGGGGACGACCCCTTGCGTGACACATTATGATTGCGACCCAATACGCCGACATCGGCCCCGGGGGAGCGGGGCCGTTTCGACATAGAGCATCTCCCCACCGACACGTTGGAGGACCAAGCATGCTGAACGTTTCATGGAAACGCGCCGCGCTCGGATTGATCGCGGTCGCCGCCGTGGCGTGCTCGCCCGGCAAGCCGGCCCAGGACGCCATCACCGCCGCCGAGGAGGCACTGGCCGCGGCCCCCGCCGATGCCCAGACCTACGTCGCCGCCGAGTATCAGAAGGCGAGCGACCAGATCGCGGCCGCCAAGGCGGCGCTCGAGGAGAAGGACTACCAGGCGGCGCTGGCCAGCGCGCAAGAGGCGTCGACCACGATCAGTGCCTTTCCGGCCGCGATCGAGACGACGAAGAACGAAGCCACGGCCAACTGGAAGATGATGACCGACAGTCTGCCGGGCATGGTGACGGCGGTAGAGAAGCGGGTGAGCGAGCTGGCGGCCATGCGGCGCCTCCCCGTCGGCGTCACGCGCGCCAACGTCGATGGCGCCAAGACTGCGCTCGCCGACGTGAAGACCATGTGGGGCGAAGCCATGGCCGCCGCCGAGGGCGGCAACCTCATGGACGCGGTAAAGAAGGGCACGACCTGCCGCACCAAGACGCGGGAGATGATGACCGCGCTTGGCATGCCGAAGTCGTGATGCGCGCTTAGGCGGTTGAGCGGATAGGCGGTCAGGATCGATTCTAACCGCCTACCCGCCCAACGGCCTAACCGTCTATGCCTGCCCGTACACCGGGATCCAGCCCCCGGACACGATCCTGGCATCCTCACTCACGAGAAACCGCACCACGGCCGCGATCTCCTCCGGCTTGGGCCAACGGGAGAAAT
Organism: uncultured Gemmatimonadaceae bacterium; assembly: GCA_964348385.1. Taxonomy (GTDB): domain Bacteria; phylum Gemmatimonadota; class Gemmatimonadetes; order Gemmatimonadales; family GWC2-71-9; genus JAOTVV01. The sequence goes on along the minus strand of CAYGCN010000041.1, from coordinate 3,027 downwards.
CGGCGTCCGGCATATCCGCCCGATTCCGTGGGGTATCGAAGATCGAGGGCAGCACCGCATTCACGGCGATGCGGTCGTCCTTCCATTCCTGCGCCGCTGAAAGGGCGAGGTTGGCCACACCGGCCTTTGTGGCACTGTAGAGCGCGGCGCCAGGCCCTCCATGGTGGGCGCTACGCGCGGCAACCAGCACACACGCCGCGCCACCCGGGTTCTCCTTGAGCCTCGGATGCGCGTGCTTGAGCGTGAGCACCGTCGACGTGAGGTTGAGTGCCGTGAGCCCCTCGATATCGCCGACCGTCACGTCCGTCAACGGCCCGCCGATGAACCCGCCGACCGTCGCGACGACCGCAGCGAGCGGACCGCCGACCTCCTGGAAGATGCGCTCGGCATCGACCTCCCGGGTCAGATCACCCACGTGCACCCGTAGCCGGTCCAATCCCGAGGTCGCCGGAGGCGTCGGATCATGCGTGATGGTCGCGGCGTGCGTGTCATAGCCCGCCTCGAGCAGCGCGCGGCACACCGCCGTCCCGAGTGCTCCCGTCCCACCGGTCACGAAGGCGCGTGGCTGCATCACGATCTCTCCTGCGTGGGTCAGCGCCGCACGGGCCCGATGACGTAGGCCACGGCGTGAACTTGCATTGCCGGTCTTCCGGCAGAACCATATCTACTGGGCAGCGGTTCCTGCCCCAGATGGGTACCGGCACCACGCCGGTCACGTCAAGGAAGCCCGAGATGAATCATCGGCACGAGCTGGTCACGATCGATGGCGTAGACGGGGAACTCTCCGGCACACTCCAGATTCCCGCGGGCGAGCCGCGCGGTGCCGTGCTGCTTGCACATTGCTTCACGTGCTCGCGCTCTCTCAAGATCACGCGGCACCTGAGCACCGGTATCGAGGACGGTGGGTTCGCCGTACTGCGATTCGACTTCACCGGCCTGGGTGAGAGCGAGGGGGATTTCGCGGAGACGACCGTCACGACGAACATCGCGGATATCGAGGCGGCAGCGGCATTCCTTTCACGCCGGGGCTTCAGTGCGTGTGCCATGGTGGGGCACAGTCTCGGCGGGGCGGCGACACTGCTCGCCGCCGGCAATCTCCCCGACGTCCGGGCCGTCGTCGCGGTGGCCGCCCCCTTCGGACCGGAGCACGTGCGCCACCTGTTCAGCGAATCCGAGATCGACCGGGTGTTCGCCCAGGGCCGGGCGACCGTGCGGATCGCCGGCCGGCCGTTCGAGATCTCCCAGTCGTTCTTCCAGGACCTGGAGCGGCATTGCAGCCCCGAGCGCATCCAGGCGCTCGATCGGCCACTGCTCGTCGTGCACGGCACCGCCGATCGCGTCGTGCCGGTCTCGGAAGGCGAGCGCATACACTCCGCAGCCCGACAACCCAAGTGGTTTGCGGGCATTCCGGGCGCCGATCACATGTTCACGAAACCGGGAGCCGTCGAGCGGGCCACCGCGGTAATCAGGAGCTTCCTGGACGTGATGCTGCCGTGAGTGGCGCGCTTCGATCCGGCGCGCGCTGCCGCCGTCGTCAGCTCTCGCTGTCGGCGCGTGGCGGGCTACGGGGTTTCCGCAGTGCGCCCGAGTTTGAGGTCAATCAGTTCGCTCACGCACTCGCGGGTGGACATCCGCTCCACCTTGGCTTCCGCCAACCCGGTCGCGAAGCCGACCGCCATACCCTCGACGGTGGCGGCGATGTCGTCCGCCATTTGGCTCGCGTCCTCACCAAGGTCGCCGGCGGCCTCCCGCACCTCGGCCCGCGCCTCCTTGGTGCGGCGTTCCACCCGCTCCACCAGTTCCTTCTTGAGCATCGTGCACGGGCTCACCGTGCGGTACGCGACGATCGGCACGGCGATCAGAATCACGACCAGGATCAGCAGGGCCTTCAGCAGGAACTTCATTCAGGGCGATTCCTTCCGGGCTCGAAGGACCCTACGATTGGGCGCGCGGGTGAGATTCAGGTTGCCCCAGATCACAAGCCGAACGCGACACCGACCGACAGGACCATTTGCCGGAACCGGCCATCCGTACCGGCGATCGCAGACAGCAGTCCGAGCTGGTGCGGTCCCGCCTGCCCGCACGCCCAGCCGCTGCTGGTCGGCGACCCCGAGTAGTTGACGAGATTGAGTCCACCCAACACCCCGGCGGAGACCGACTGCGCTGCGATCGCGCCTGGCACGATCAGCAGGCCTGCCGCAACGCACACCATGCGGATCGCCTTCACCATCGCGCCCTCCTCACTCAACGCTCCCGTTCGGCCCCCGACAACGGAGACCGCGGAATCAGTCCGTCGAAATCGATCACACTGGCACGCAGCTCCATGGCGGTCGGGCCGTAGTGGGTCCACAGGGCGGCGACGCGGCCGCCGTAGGCGCTGATGCCATTGTAGTCACCGAAGAACCGGTCGGGACGGGGCACGAACGCCCGATCGCTCAACCGATACTCGCGGAACGTGCGCCCGCCATCCACCGACCGCGCAAGGTACACGTGCACCCCGCTCCCGTCACCCTCGCGCCGGTCGTAGTACACGAGGTTCACCGACCCGTCGATGGGATCGACGCTCGTCCAGGTGAAGAACTAGACCCGCCCGTTCCCCATCGGATCCTGATTGACGCGGAGCGGCTCGCTCCACGTGCGCCCCCCATCATTGGAGCGCGACAGGAAGATGTCCGCGTCGCCGTCCCGGCCGCCGTTGTTGCGGAGGTCGGCCCAGTTCACGTACACGGTGCCACGGTAGGGGCCTGAGGAGATGTCGGCAGCGGTGACCGGCATCCCGTTGGCCCGGCCCAATCCCTCGATCTCGATGTCCCAGCCTCCGGGCTGGGTGAGAATGGTTCGGGACGGCTCCCACGTCACGCCACCATCCAGTGACCGCGAGAACTCGATGTTCCGCGGACCGGACCCCCCCAGATACACCCCGCCGTTCGGTCCGGTGGCTTTCATCTGCCAAAGGCCATCTTGCCCGTCCACGCCTTTGGCCAGCCGGCCGACATGGACCCGATCAACGAGACCGCCTCCGCGCAT
>CAYGCN010000040.1:0-23578 GCA_964348385.1 uncultured Gemmatimonadaceae bacterium | reverse complement strand
AGCAGCGCTCCGCCCGCCATGGCGAACGTCTTGGTGAAGGCCAGCGGCTTGAACAGCCGCCCCTCTTGCTGCTCCAAGGCGAACACCGGCAGGAAGCTGAACGTGATGATCAGCAGCGAGAAGAACAGGGGCGGCCCCACCTGCTTCGCGCTCTCCATCACGATTTCCCAACGTGAGGCGCTCCCATCTGAGCGCTCGAGGTGCTTGTGCATGTTCTCGATCATGACGATCGCAGCATCCACCATCGCGCCAAGGGCAATGGCGATCCCGCCCAGGCTCATGATGTTGGCGTTCACTCCAATCGCCCGCATCACGATGAACGAGATCAGGATGCCGAGGGGCAGCGTGATGATCGCAACGAGCGCCGACCGAGCGTGGAGCAGGAACACGATTGCGACCGCAGCGATGATGAGCGATTCCTCAAGGAGCTTGTCCCGGAGGTTGTCGATGGCCCGGTGGATTAGGTCGCTGCGGTCGTAGGCGGTGCGCAGGCGCACCCCGGCCGGCAGCGATGCTTCGATCTCGCGCAGCCGTTCCTTCACCGCCTCGATGGTCTTCAGGGCGTCGGAGCCGAAGCGCATCACGACGATGCCGGCCACGGCCTCGCCCCGGCCCATCCAGTCGGCGGCACCGCGACGCGGCGCGGGGCCGAGCTGCACCGTCGCGACGTCCGCGACCCGGATGGGCGTCCCGGTCGCCGTGGCGCCGACCGCGACATTCTCGATGTCCGGGATGCCGTCGAGGTAGCCCAGCCCGCGGATCATGTACTCCCGTCCACCCATTTCGAGCACACGGGCGCCGATATCGACGTTGTGGTCGCCAATGGCCTGGGCGACGCGCGTGACCGGAATGTTGAATGCGCGCAGCCGCTCGGGATTGACTTCGACTTGGTACTGGCGTTCGAACCCGCCCAGGCTGGCGACCTCGGACACGCCGGGCACGGACGTGAGCTGGTAGCGGATGTACCAATCCTGAAGGGTGCGTAGCTCGGCGAGGTTGAGGCTATCGGATTCCAGAACGTACTCGAACACCCAGCCGACACCCGTGGCGTCGGGCCCGAGCGTGGGCTCGATGCCGGCGGGGAGGTTCTGCCGGATCCCGTTCAGGTACTCGAGCACTCGTGAGCGGGCCCAGTAGATGTCGGTCCCGTCTTCGAAGATGACATAGACGAGGCTCAGCCCGAAGAACGAGTAGCCGCGCACTACCCGAGCGCCCGGAACCTTGAGCATTTCCGAGGCAATGGGATAGGTGATCTGGTCCTCGACGATCTGCGGTGCCTGCTCTTCGAAATCCGTTTGGACAATCACCTGCACATCGGAGAGGTCGGGGATCGCGTCGAGCGGCGTCGTGCCCATGGCCCACACGCCGCCGCCGATGATCGCAGCCGTCCCCAACAACACGAGGAAGCGGTTCCGCAGGGACCAGGCGATGACCTGGTCAATCATGGCGGTGCTCCGGCTGCCGCGGGGGCGGCTGCACCGAATCCGCGGGCTCGATCACCGTCCCGTGGCCCGCGTGCTGCATCCCGGGCATGGCGCCGCCGGTCGTCGCCAGGCGGGACTCCGCGTCCACCAGGAAGCTGGCCGAGGCCAAGATGGTCTGGCCTTCGTCGAGGCCTGCGAGGATCTGTGTGCGGTTGCCGGATCGGGCGCCCAGGACGACCTCTTGGGGAACCAGCATGCCGTCCTGGTCGCGTACGAACACGACGTTCCGCGTGCCGGTGACGATCACCGCATCGAGCGGGACCGTGAGCACATCGGTGCCAACGGTCGCATCGAAGAAGATCGTGGCGAACATGCCCGGCTTCAGTCGCAGCCCCCGGTTGGGGACGGTGACGCGCACACGGTTGGTCCGGCTCTGACGCTGAACGACCGGATACACGAAGCTCACCCGACCCATGATGTGCTCGCCCGGATAGGCCGAGACCTCGATGTGGGCCTGCTGCCCGACGTGGACGAACTGCAGGTCCTGCTCGAACACGTCGCCCTCCACCCACACCTCGCCGATGTCGGCGATGCGATAGAGCCGGTCCCCGGCCATCACCCGTTGCCCCTCGAGCACGTTCTTCTCGAGCACGATGCCGCCGAATGGGGCAACGAGCGTGAGGGTCTTGCTCACTTCCCCGGAGTGCTCGATGTGATGGATCTGCTCGGCCGTGATATCCCAGTATTCGAGCCGGCGCCGGGCAGCCGCCAGCATCTCGTTTGCGTTGCGCCAGGCCTCACCGGCGGTGGAGTCGATGCGGCCAAGCATGCGGCGCGCCGTCAGCAATTCCTCTTGGGCGGCGACCATCATCGGGCTATAGATGGTGAGGAGGGGCTGGCCCCGACGAACACTCTCGCCGGTGTAGCTCACGAGCAGCCGCTCGACGAATCCGTCGATCTTGGGCGTGACGTCGGCAATCTTCGGCTCGGGGGCGTCGATCTCTCCCACGGTCCGGATCGTCTTGCTGAGCGCGCCGCGCGCGACGGTCGTGTAGGTAACTCCCAAAGCCCGCTCCTGCTCGGCAGTGAGGTGCACCGGTTCGCGCAGCATGGCGCCCGTGGAATCGGTGACGCCCTGCGTGCCCCCCGCTTGCATCCGCGCATGCTCCTCGGCCGTCATGCCCGCCATCGGCGAGCCGTCCTCGTCGCCACCGCCGCAGGCGCTCAGGAGCAAGAGTGCTACGACGGCGGCGGTACCGATCGTCCTCATGGCGTTCCTCCGATCGGGCCGCCGACGAGCGCTTCCAGCTCGGCCACCGCCCGGTGATACTCGGCCGCAAGTCGTGCGGTCTCGATTTGGTAGCGGTTCACGGTCATCTCGTTTTCCACGAGGGTCATGTAGTCGACGCCGCCCACCCGGTAGGCCGACAGCGCCGATTCCACGGCGGCACGCGCCTGTGGCAGAATGGCCTCCGCGTACAGGCGTGACAGCCGGCTCGCGCGCTCCGCCTCCGCCCGGAGCTCGGTCAGGGCGGCGAACGTGTCGTTGAGGAGATCCCGTTCCATGGCCTCCTCAGTGGCCCTCATCGCCGCCATCTCGCGCCGCATCGGCAGCTGTCTCGCACCGGCAAACAAGGGGATGTTCACCCCGAGCATCACGGTAGCCATATCGTCGAACTGTGGGCGCTGGCCGTAGGCCAGACTCACCATGAATTCCGGGTACAACTCGCGGCGTGCCTGGCGATACCCAGCCTCGGCCGCCTCGATCCTCGCCTGCGCCGCAAGCAGCGCCGGTCGGGCGCTGGCCGCCAACGCCATCAGGGAATCGACGCCTGGAAGCGTGTCACCCGGCGGCGGCAGGACGAGTCCCGGAATGGGTACCGTCGCGGCTCGACCGAGCAGCGCGTTGAGACGGGCGGCCATCGCAACGCGATCCTGTTCCATGACCGTGATGTCCTCGGTCATGCGGGCCACGGCGACCTGCGCTTGGAGCACGTCCTGCTGCAGGCCGGCACCGACGGCGTACATCGTGGACGACACGTCCAGGAAGTTCCTCAGCAGGTCGCGGGTCTCGACCATGATCGCGATCGCTCGGTCCATGTAGGCCAGCCCGTAGTACACGCCGGTGACGCGGGCCACGAGGCTGCGTTCGATCTCCTCGGCGTCCAGCGCCTCGGCCGTCGCCAGGTGGCGCTCACGCTCCTCCTTGAATCCGAGCTGTCCCGGCCACGGAAACCGCTGGGTGAGCTGGATCGAGTTCATGGTCATCGGCTCGTCGGTCCCGAAGCCGCCCACCGGACGATTCATGAGCCCGAAGGACAGCTGAGGATCGGGCAGCGCGCCGGCCTGCGGTACCCGCTCGGCCGCGGCATCGGCCCTCAGGCGGGCGGCGCGCAGCATCGGGTTGGCCTCGCGAACCAGGGCCACGGCCTCAGTCAGGCCCAACGTGTCGGGAGCAACCTGCTGCGACGCTGCCGGGTGAGCCCCGCAGACGATGAGGGCCGCCACCACGCCGATTCCGGTTCTCGTTTTCATCCGGTGTTCCTCGGTGCCCGCGTCATGCGGCTCTCCTGGTTTCGCGCTTCCTCGTGTCCGATGTCGACGTGGGCAGGACCTCGGATCGCGTCGCTCAGTTCGGGAAGCGGCCATGCGACACGGCCCACCAGCCCTGCCCACACCTGTCATCTGCCCAACCTCGGCACTCTGGCGCAGGCTTCGGGCCGTAGGGGAGCATGGGATTCAACATATTGATGTGTAGGGGGTTGCAGCATCCTAGTCGGTCACGTGATCGCGTCGGTTCGTGTGGACCCACCCACCTGGCGGGGGAAATGCCCCGTCCGGCCTCACTGCCAGGGTCGGCGCTGGGGCGGCGGGAGGCTTCCGTTAGGGCTTCGACATATACCAGGGAGCCGGCGGGCGCTCGACGGCGTACCCCATGGACTCGATCGACTGCATCAGCGCCAACGCGGTGGTGCGTTGCGGATCATACGACAGGATGACCCGCTCGGTCACGGGATTCACGGTCACATCGGTGATCCCCGAGAGCGCGCGGATACGCTTGGCGAGGGTGGCCGCGGCAGCGGCGCACGGGAGTTCGGACACGCGGAATGCCACCCGAGCCACCGGTGATCCGGTGCTCCGTCGTCTGGCTCCGTGCGGTTGGGTGGGCGACATGCGCGCCTCGCCGACCATGGGACTCGGTGATTGCCGCGGACCGGGCCTTGCACCCTCGACCCCCTGGTTAGCAAGTTCGACTCCATGGTCACCGATGGCCGACCCGACAGTCACGCAAGGAGTTAGGCAATCTCACCCCGATCCTGGAATCACGTTCCCGCGGGTTCGATGGCCCGCGACGCGGGGGATTTCACGCGGTCGGCCGCCCTGAACGGGGCAGGTGGGTCGTATCGACCCCGCCTTCCACTCGGCACCAAGGTCATGGTGCTGTTGCTCGCCTTTGGGGCCATTCCGCTCGGCGCGGCGATCGCGATCGGGTACACCGTGAGCCGCAGCGTGATCATGCACCAAGCCCAGAGCGCGCTTCGGGAACTGACGCGTCAGCAGGCCGTGCACATCGCCACCGAGCTGACCCGAGAGCAGCTCATTCTACGCACGATCACCGGTCACGTGGGTCCGCTGCCCGCGTCAACCGTTCCCGCCCCGACGGTGCTCGCCGATCGGCTGCAACAGAGCCTACCAGAGGGCGGCGTGTTCGATGGGCTGCGCCTGGTGCGCCGTGACGGAGGGATTTTCGCCAGCGTGGCGCTGCGGAACGTCGCTCCCCACTGGCCGGCCGAGGCGCCGGCGGCAGACTGGTCGAATCGCCGGGTGGTAGTGCATTGGGAGACCGACCGAGCGCTGGCGTATCTCTTGGCCGTGCCGCTCGGCGAAGCGAGCGACGTGTGGTTGGAGGGGCATGTTCGCCAGGAGGACTTTGGCCGCCTGTTCGCCATCCCGACGCACATCATGGGCGACGTGGAATCGGCGGTGCTCAACGCCGATGGCCGGGCCATCCTGGTCACCCACGAGCACGCCGGTCCCGACCTCCGGAAGGTGCTCGAAGGTGCGAATCACGCTACCAGCCAGGCGGACACCGCCGTGCGGCGGTATCGGATCGGCAGCGAGGAATCCCTGGTGGCCACATCGGAGATCGCCGGGACGACGTGGTACCTCGCCGCTGCCCTCCCGCTCAGCGCCGCGCTCGCGCCCCTGGCATCCTTCCGCAATGCCGCGCTCGTCGCGGCCTCGGCGCTGGTGCTCCTGATTGGCATCACCGCGGTTCTCGCCACGCGCTCGGTAAGCACGCCGCTCCGCGAGCTCGCGGGCGCCGCGCGCCGGTTCGGCCGAGGGGAGCTGCCGGGGCCGCTGCCACAATCGGGGGCAGTGGAGGTGCAGCAGTTGGTCGACGCGTTTCGGCAGATGGCTACGGATCTCGAGCGCTCCCGCACGGAGATTGAGCAGTTGCACCAACGAGACATGGAACGCGCGCAGCAGCTGGCAACCATCGGCGAGATGGCCAGTGGCATCGCGCACGAAGTTCGCAATCCGCTCACGGGGGTACTCGGAGCGCTCGAGTTGGCGTCGCGGGGCGTCCCCCCGGGGAATCCGGCCGTCCCGCTCCTGGAAGAGGCACAGGATCAACTCAAACGGATCGAGACGACGACCACGCAGCTCCTCCGATACGCGCGTCCGCCCCAGCTCAGTCAGGTGACGGTCGACCCAAACGGCCTGGTGGAGCGCGCGGCGCGGATCGTCGAGCCCCATGCGAAGCGCGCTGGCGTACGGCTCGCGCTCGAGCTGGTGACACCCGGCATATCGGTCCAAGTCGATCCCGAGCTGATGGTACAGGTGCTCGTCAACCTGATGCTCAACGGGATCGACGCCTCCGCCCAAGGCGACGCGCTGGCGGTGACCGTAGAGCATCGCCGGCCCGAGGTGTGGATCGGTGTTCGGGATGCGGGCCATGGCGTCCCGGCCGAGATCCGGGCGAACATTTTCCGTCCCTTCTTCACGACCAAGCATCAGGGCACGGGTCTGGGGCTCCCGATCTCACGCCAGATCGTGGAGCGCCACGGTGGACGGTTGGAACTGACCGACGCACCCGGAGGTGGCGCGATGTTCGCGGTCGTGCTCCCGGGGACAAGGGAGGAAGATCCACGATGACGAAGCCGGTGATTCTCGTCGTCGATGACGAAAAGCTGATCCGTGTTTGGCTGGAAGCGCACCTCGGGGACGCTGGCTATCGGGTGCAGCTGGCCGAGAGCGCGGCTGCGGCCCGCGAGCTGTTTCAGCAGACCCCCCCGGACGCCACGCTGCTCGATCTCCGGCTCCCCGACGGCAACGGCATGGACCTGCTGAAGGAGTTCCTCGAGATCGACGACCAGCTCGTGGTGATCATCCTCACCGCTCACGGTGACATCAGCACGGCGGTCGAGGCCGTCAAGCTGGGCGCCTTCCACTTTGTCGAGAAGCCGCCCAAGCTGGACGATCTGCGCATCATGCTGCAGAAGGCGCTCGAAGCGCGCTCGCTGAGACGGACCGTCACGGGGCTCAGGCGTCAGGCGGGGTGGCAGTTTGCCGGCGTGGAGATCGTAGGACGGTCCGAGGCGATGCAACGGATCGTGGACCTCGTGGAAAAGGTTGCCGCCAGTGAAGGCACGACGGTGCTCATTCGGGGGGAGAGCGGCGTCGGCAAGGAAGTGGTTGCCCGGGCGGTGCACGCCCGCAGTGCGCGGGCCGAGTTTCCGTTTCTCGAGATCAACTGCACCGCTTTGCCGGAGACGTTGCTGGAGTCGGAGCTGTTTGGCCATGAGAAGGGAGCGTTCACTGATGCCCGCGAGCGCAAGCAAGGACTGCTCGAGCTGGCCGATCGGGGAACGGTGCTGCTGGATGAGATCGGCGACCTGCCGCCTGGCGCGCAGGCCAAGCTGCTGCGATTCATCGAGACCCGAACGTTCAAGCGCGTGGGTGGCGTTCGGAACATCAGCGTCGATGTCCGCATTGTGGCCTCGACGAATCGTGATCTCGACACGGCCGTGCGGGACGGCTCGTTCCGGCGGGACCTGTTCTATCGTCTCAATGTCGTGCCGATCACGATTCCCCCGCTGCGGGAGCGCTCGGAAGACATCGAGCCCCTCGCGAAGTTCTTTCTGGAGCGCATGACGAGCCAGTTGCGGCGCCCGGCGCGCGCGATTGCCCGGGAAGCCCTGCGCATGCTCGAGCGCTACGCTTGGCCCGGCAACGTGCGGGAACTGCGCAACGTGATCGAACGCGCCGTCATTCTCGAAGAGGGAGCGGAAGTCCTTCCGGAACACCTGCCCGACGAACTCGGGCTCGGGAGTCGCGCAGCGGATCTGGGTCCCGGGTTCCTGTTGCCGGCGGGAGGTGTGGACCTCGAGGAGCTCGAGAAGGATCTGATCCGGCAGGCGTTGGAGCAGGCACAGGGCAACAAGACGCGCGCGGCGGGCCTCTTGGGCCTCACCCGTGATACGCTGCGGTATCGGCTCGACAAGTACGAGTTAGCGGGCGGGTCGTAGCGCACCCCGCGCGGCGTCCAGCCCGGCCGCGCCACCGCCGGAAGACTGAAGCGTCCAAAGGTACTCGACCAGCGTCCACGCCTGGTCGTCCGTCAGAATCGGTCCCCAGTTCGGCATGCCCGTGCCCATCCCGCCACGCTGGATCTTGCCGTGGAGCAGGGCGCCGCTTACCCCCAGCATGGCGCGGGCGTCGGTGAGATCGGCAGGCGTGCGCGGTCCATGCGTGGGTGCAGCCGCCGAGTCGCGAGCGAGTGCCCGAACCATTACCCCGTCCCCCCGGCCCGTGACCCCATGACACGCCGCACAGTTCGCGGCGTAGAGCTGTCGGCCCGCGTCCACCCGCACCGGGTCGGACGCGTTGTGCCACAGCGCCGCGACCACGTCCCAGAGACCCTCGTCCGGGACCTCGCGTAAGCGATCCTCCTGCCGGAGTGCTGTCCATGCCCCCGCCGGTGCGTGTCGACGCACATACGCGACGGTTCGATAGCGCGGCGGCAGCATCGAAAGCCACTGCTCCCCTTGCGATCCCGAGGGTCGGCCGCCGGGCGTCACCGATGCCGGATGGGCAGCGTCGAGATCGAGCCCGAGCTGCACGTAGAGGGGTGGGGGCACGGTAGCCTCCCGTGCAGGTGGCTCGAGCGAGTCGCGCACCTCGATCCTGCCGCGCATCCGCCAGTGGTCGGGGCCGCACCACCGCGTACAGTAGTAGACGTACGTCCCCGGTTCGGCGAAGGTGATGGTCGTTTCGCTTGGACGCCCTGGGAGCACATCGACGGTGTCCCCGTCGAGGTGCCCCACCGCGAAGCCGTGCACGACGTCGTCCGAGGTGAGGCGGAAGCGGATAGGCGTGCGGGCGGGCACGCTCACCACTTCGGGTGCCCACCCGCCGGCGTCCGGCATCCGCGCGGTCAGCTCCACCGTCGGCGTGTCCCCACCCGTCGGCGCCAGGAAGCGCAGCGCGACGATGGCCGCCGGCGGAGTGCCAGCAATCGTGATCACCAGGAGGCGGGCCAACGTCTCTCGGGTCATGCGCTCATCCGGTGAGCAGGGCGAGGAGGCCGGCGGTAATCACCACCATGAAACCGATGATCGGAGCCGCCAGCCGCCCAGGGCGGGTGACCGGCTCGGCACGCGCGACCCGCGTGACCACCGCACTGGCCCACCACGATCCCCCGGCGAGCGTCGCGCTCTGGAGAGCCGGTGTGACGGTGCCGAGGAGCGGGCGCCACGACCCACCCGCAGTACCGAACAGATCCCACCCTCTGGCAAGCGGGTCGGAGAGCGCGGGCCAGATGTAGGAGATGTTCGCCAACGCGAAGCCGAGGGTGAAGGCAATCCAGGCCGCGAGGCCAAGCGGGATCAACGCGGCGGAGAACCGAGTGAACAACACCCTCCGACGCTGCCTGCCCCCACTCCAGCGCCGGCCGAACTCCACCGCAAGCCCATACGCGCCGGGGAGGACCACGAACAGCAGAAGGAGGAACGCGGCGGCGTAGAGGAACCACGCCGCTTCGCCGACGGAGTAGGCCGTCGCCTTCAACCATCCCCACGGCCCGAGGAACACTGCGGCGTACGCCACCGCGCTCCCGAGCATGATCAGCGCCTTGTACGCCTCGTCGAGGCCGCGTCCGTGGGGATCGACGAGGTCAGCGCCCAAGGGGCGGATGTTCACGGCCACGTTGCCGTACGGACACGTGCGCACGCACTCGAGGCACAAACCACAGGAGGTGTTCTTCCTGAGCGCCCCGGGATAGACCAGCCACGGGCAGCCAAATCCGGTGTCGCAGCCGACGTAGCAGGTCTTGGGGGTATGTGCGGCGCAAACCCTCTTGTCCCGCACGCGCAACTCGACAGGTGCCAGCTGGGAGTAGAGTCCGACGAATCCGCCGACGGGGCAGAGATAGCGGCAGAAGGTGCGGCGCTCATAGACCAGAGCGATGCCCACGGCGACCAGCAGAAGCGCGAGCAGGACGAGGGCGGTGACGCGTGGCTGTGTGAGCACGACGGTGCTGGACACGGCCAGGCCGGCGAATGCCAGATTCTGCGGCCACATGTTCCGCAGTCGAGCCGGCCAGCGCCGGCCGAGGCCAGCACCATGAGCCGTCGGATGCAAGACACCCCCGCGCTGAAGCCAGTCGCCGGGAGCCGGAATGGGGCAGATGCTGCACCAGGCACGCCCGAGGAGCGGCACGACAAACAGGATGAGCACGGTCCACCACGCGATCCACACGACGACGATCCCGAGATTCCGGCTGCCGACCGGGGAGCCGAGGAGACCGGTCGCGATCGCGACGAGGTACCCACCGAGCAACAGCGAGACCGTGATGAGTTGTGGCCACCGACTCGTGAGCACCCGGCGCACGGGGGCGAGCGCGGTCAAGTCCGTGCTCCTCACCGGCGCACCGCCCACACGGCCCCGCTCGCCGCGAATAGCAGGAGTGCCAGCGCTCCTCGGGCCAGACGGCCTTCACCCACGGTGAGCGTGCCGACGATGAAGGGGTGGAGAGGACCACACGTGACCGAACACCGGAGTCGAAACGTGCCCTCGCGATCGGCAACGAACGAAAGGCGGCCAGGGCGACCGGGTTCCGCCGTCGCCGCGACGCCGTAGCCGTCCACGTAGAGGCCGTGGATCACGTCGGTTGCCACGAGGTCGATCGTGACCCGGTCGCCTTTGCCCACTCGGATGCGTGCCGGGCGAAACGCGTCGGCGCTGGCCTCGACGGTGACGTGGCGATCGTGGGGAGGCGGTGAGCCGCGCAGCCCCGGTGCGAACCACACCGCGATCCCCGCCAACCCGAACGCGAGGCTCCAGACACGGAATCGCATCGCGGCTCAGTGGTCGGGCGGATTGGCCCCCACAGGGGGCAGGCGAATCTTCGTAGTTCCCGGTCCGTAGCGACTGTACTCCGCATGCACGCGCGTCAGGATCTCGTGCTGGTCCTTGCCGTCCCGCATCATCCGCATCACGTCACGCGTGATCTCGACGCAGATCCCTCAGCCGAAGGCGTGGTCATCGTAGACCACGCTCCCGTCTGTCCGGACCTCTTTGACGTAGCAGTCCAGGATGCTGGTATGTCCCATCGCGCCGCACCCGCAGTAGCAGGGGACGCGGTCGAGGACCTCGGGATTGGCGACGGCGAATCGGTACGCCTCGTGCACCACGGTTGGTGCTCCCCGCGCGAAGGCCGGGAGCGCCGAAACGGGAGCCAGCGATACCTCGTTGGACGTCCCGGATTCGGACGTACAGGCGAGGGCGACGCCAAGCAGTGCCGCGTAAAGGCCGGCTTGTACTGGATGCTGCTGCGGTCCGATCATGAGTTCATCTTCACGTTCCACGCTCGATCGCTGTTTACCTGTTCGTGCTGCGCGTACTCGCGCAATCGCTGGGCCGCGTCAGAATCGCCGATCTGTCAGGAATCGCGCTTGCCGCTGAGCGCTCTGGTGGGTGAAATCGCGCGGGTATCGGTGGAGGTGCCCCGCAACGGAGTGGACGATGGGTGACGTGGCGTCGTGCGCTCCGACGCGGGGGATCTGGCCCGCTCGCTGCGCGACCTGCCGTGCGCGCCCCCCGCCCGAAGCCGGCTGATCCGCGTGATCTACTTGTCTCAGGGCAGCTTACGTGACGGCTGTGTCGGCATGACGGTTGCGCAAGCACGTGACAGGCGCCCCAGTGCGGGTGGCGCGGGAGTACTGCGTGTCGCGCGATCGGATCGTCAACGACGAGCAAGTGGTGAGAACCCCGAGAATCACGGAGGAAAGAGATGAAATCGACAGTGCTGATGCTCATCGGTCTTGGCCTGGCCGCCATGCCGGTGGCCGCCCAGCAGCACGGCCATGAAGCGGGCGAGCCATCGGATCGGCCGATGATGGGGCATTGCCAGATGATGCAAGGTGGGATGGGGATGATGGCGGGCGGCATGGGCATGATGGGCGACTCGATGGGCATGATGAACATGCCCATACGCGATGTGATGATGCAGGGCATGCGTCTGTGGCCCCGATACCTGGTCGGGCATCGAACCGACCTCGGGTTGACGGACGATCAGGTGGCCAAGCTCGAGGCCCTTGGTCAGCGGGACCCGACACCCATGACCGGCATGCCCGGGATGCGCGCGGCACAGGAGCAGCTCGCCAAAGCGTTTGAGGCGGGCGACGCCCCAGGAATCCGGGCGGCGTCAGAGCGGATGGCCAACGTGCACGCCGACATGCAGGCCAGCCACTTGGTTTTGGCGGTCAAGGCGAGGGACGTGCTGACGGCCGAGCAGCGCGTCAAGCTCGGGATGCTACCCGGGCCTTGCTCCATGATGGAGGGTAGGCAGGCAATGCAGCAAGGAGGTCATGAGCAGCATCATCGATGAGTCGATTCCCGGGTAGAACGAATCGACTGCCTCACGCACGCGCCAGCCCGGTCTACAGGCCGGCGCGCGTGTCGTCGTGGGCGTCGTGAAGTGCACGCTACCGCGCCGGGACATTCCTTGATCGCGCGGTCAGCGTACGTACTTGTATGGATCCGCTTCGAACTGCTTGCGGCAGGCTTCGGTGCAGAAGTGGTACGTCTTGCCCGCAAACTCCACTTGGCTCACGGCTTTCTCAACTCGGAACTGCATGCCGCACACCGGATCGGTCACTTTCTCGATCTCGTTCATGCTGTCCTCCATGAGTCAGCGTCAGGGTTTGACCCGCAGCACGGCGAGCCGCGTACGGTACCCGCGCTCACCGATCTCACCGGCCGCGAACCGACGCCTGAGCACTTGCTCCGCGGTCGGAGGTTTGCTGGGCCTGCGCCCGAGCCGGCTCATCCATGCCACCCACCCCAATCCCACGATCGGCAGCGCCCACCAGAGCCACATCCAACCGCCGTGCATCCATCCTTCGTAGTACGGCATTCGTGTCTGATCTCCACTATGCCAGTTCGATTTCCCGCTCGAGCACCCGGCGTCGCGCGGCCACCGGCCGAGCCCCGGTCCATCGTGAGGCGCGGCCAGTCATGCCTCTTCAGCAGCAATGGCCACGCCGGTGGGGTGGGATGGCTATCTCCAGGTGGAAGGCGAGGTGTGAACCCCTGGCCTCGGACCGCGCATGCGCCGGTGTGCAGCATCTGACCAACCGAGCGGGGCAGATCCCCCAACCTGTGCCGACATGAGTCGCCGGCGGGCACGGGTGAGGTGACGCATCGGGCGGCGCAGATGCCCCACGAGAGAGAGGTGCTCCGGGCGCGCTCGCGGTGCAACGCGCAAAGGCACGCAGGGTTAACCGTCCGCTGCCAAGGGTGCGCTCCGTGCAACGGGCCAGCTGTCGGAAGGTGCGTGATGTCGACGACGTCCGACGGTTGGGGGCCCTACCATGATGTCGAGTCGTCGGTGGCGGGATCAGGAAGGGACGCCGGATGAGCGGCGGGCCGACCGCAGGGCATCGCGGCGGACGTTCGTCGACTGGTTGCTCGGCACGGGCCTCGGGAGCCTGGTCGTCGCAGTGGTCTACCCGCCGATCCGGTACCTCGTTCCGCCGAGGAGTGCCGAGTCGGCGACGTCCTCCGTGGAGCTGCCGTTTGCGGTGGAGGACGTAGAACCGAATAGCGGAAGGATCTTCAGGTTCGGGAGTCGACCCGGGATTCTCGTTCGTACGTCGGGTGGCGAATTCCGTGCGCGTTCCGCCGTCTGCACGCACCTCGGCTGCATCGTCCAGTACCGGCCGGATCTGCACCATATCTGGTGCGCGTGCCACAACGGGCACTTTGATCTGAACGGCGTCAACATTGCGGGCCCGCCGCCCAGGCCGCTCGACCGCTACACCGTGAACACGCGGGATGGGCGGATCGTGGTGGAGCGGTCGACCTGATGCTGAGGGTATCGCCGGCCCGCAGGGAGTGGCCGGAATGCACCGAGAGCGTGGTGTGGAATGAAGCGGCTTGACTCCACTGAGGACGTGGTACGCGGAGCGCATTGCGGGCACACCGGCGCCGTCGGCGCGCTGCATCCGACCACTCCCCGACAGGATCTCATCCGCGGCCTGTGGACGGAGAACCCCGTTTTCCGGCAACTGCTGGGCCTGTGCCCGGCACTCGCCGTCACCAACACGGTCGTGAACAGCCTGGCGATGGGGATCGCGACCTTCGCGGTGCTCGTCGGTTCGAGCGTGCTCGTGTCGAGTCTCAGGCGGGTGATCCCGACGGCCATCCGCCTCTCCACCTACATCCTCATCATCGCAACCTGGGTCACCATCGCCGACATGGTGATGGAAGCGGTGGTCCCCGACGTCCAGAAGGCGCTGGGTGCATTTGTCTATCTCATCGTTGTCAATTGCGTCATCCTGAGCCGCCAGGAGGCCTTCGCCTCGAAGCGCCCAGTTGGCCGGGCGTTCCTCGACGCCATCGGCACCGGAACCGGGAACGTGATCGCGCTGGCGGCGATGGGCACGGTGCGCGAGGTGATCGGCGCTGGCAGCTTCCTCGGCGTCGCGGTGTTCGGGCCGTCGTACCAGCCGTGGACGGTCATGGCGCTGCCACCGGGCGGGTTCTTCGCCATCGGATTCATCCTCCTGGTCCTGGGTTGGCTGGCGGGCCTCCGCCACGACCGGGAACGCCGGGCACGACACCTCGAACGGAGGAGGGCGGCATGACCGGGAACCTCGCCTGGATCTTCTTCTCGGCCATGGTGGTGAACAACTTCACGCTGTTCTACTTCCTTGGGCTCTGTCCGTTTCTGGGTGTGTCCGCCCGCGTCTCGACAGCCGTGCGCATGGGCGCCGCCGACACCTTCGTGCTCCTGATCACCTCCGTGGTCGCGTGGATGCTCAACACGTTCGTGCTCACCTACACCCCCTATCTGCGGCTCATCACGTTCATCATCGTGATCGCCTCGGTCGTACAAATCGTTGAGATGACGATCAAGAAGGTGAGTCCCCGGTTGTTCCGGGAGCTGGGCATGTTCCTGCCGCTCATCACCACGAACTGCGCGATCCTCTACCTCGCGATCTTCCAGACCAACCGCGGCTATGGGTTGTTGGAGGGCCTGGTGTTCGCCCTCGGAGCCGGTGCTGGACTGACGCTGGCGCTCGTCCTCATGGCCTCGATTCGGCAGGAGACCGAGTTCGCGAACGTGCCCGCGCTCGCAAGAGGCGCCGCGCTGGTGTTCATCATCGCCGGCGGTCTCTCGTTGGCCTTCATGGGGTTTGCCGGCATGCTGAGCCCCACATGAGCGCCCTTCTGCCGCGACCCCGACTCGTGAGAGGCACGGGACCGCGTGTTGGAGAGGCGTCATTCCCCCCACCCGCCGAGTGCTGTCACGCAGCAAGACGACGGCCGCCTCCGGCTATGCCGAGTTACCCCATTGTCATACGGCACGTTACGGAGATCGTGGACCCTGGCATCCGCGTTGCGCCTCGCAACCCCCACGAAGCGGGTTCGACGCGGGCCAGCCGATGAGCTTCCGATGACCGGTCAAGGACCATACGACTACGGACTCTGGGGGATAGTGGCGTTCAACGTGCTGTTCTTCGGCGCGTTTGCGGTTGGCCTCCTGCGCCCCCGCCGCCGGGCCGAGTGGCGGTCGCTGGGTGTGTTCTCCGCCTTCATCGTCGCGCTGTTCGTGGAGATGTACGGCTTCCCGCTGACGATCTACCTGTTGAGCGGCCCGCTTGCCGCCAAGCTCGGCGTCACCCCCTCCTACGGACACCTGCAGGGCCATCTGCTGGCGACCCTGCTCGGCCTTCCGGTCTGGGCCACGTTAGTCGTGTGTCAGGTCGGGGCGATCACCATGGCGGTGGGCCTGTGGATGATGTGGCGCGGGTGGCACCAGATCCACGCCGCCGCCGGGGCCCTGGTCACGGGCGGCCTCTACGCCCGGATCCGACACCCGCAATACGCCGGCCTGTTCCTTATTACCGTCGGCATGCTGATCCAATGGCCCACGCTGCTTACCCTGGTGATGTCCCCACTCCTCACGTGGGCGTACTACCGGCTGGCGATGCGGGAGGAGCAGGAGATGGTGGCCCGATTCGGATCGACCTACGAGACCTATCGGAACCGAACCTCGGCGTTCTTCCCTGCGGCACGGCGCCGCCGGGAATCCGCTACACCGCCGCTCGGAAGCCACCGGGGGGGAGCGTGATGCCCACCAACACCTGACGACCGCTGGATAGCGAGGAGGATGTGATGCGAGTACGCGATCCCGTTTGTGGCATGGAAATCGAGAGTGAGTACGCGGCCGCGCGTGTCGAGTGGAAGGGAGCGGTCTACTTCTTCTGTGCCAAGGCCTGTCGGGCCGCGTTCGAGCAGGATCCGGTGCTCTTTGCGGAAGTGGCGGGAGTTCTATCGGTGGGGGGTATCCGGTCTGAGCCGACTGAAGATTGAAACAGAGCTGCGGACGCTGACCGACGCATTCCGCCACGTGCTGAATGCCACGTGGGGCCTCACCGATCGGAGCACACAAGCCGCTGGTGTGGTTGACCGCGCCGTGCGCGAGATCTTGGCGTAGTCGTACGGCACGTTGATGCAACGCGGCGGCATCTCGGGTCCGTCGACGGAACGCGCGGCGACCATCATCCAATGGTGCGACTCCAGTCCCCGTGACCTCGCCTGACTCGGTCGCGACGGGTGAGATGCCCCGAATGCTGCGCGGTGCGGCCCGGTGCATCAGCTGCCGCGAACTCCCGCAGGATCTCGTAAGCTGTTTTGATCCCAACATTTCGCCTTCGTGGCCCGAGTGGGAACGGGCGTTGCGGTGTCACGGGCGAGCATCGCCCGTCGGTCGAAGGAGGGCGAGATGGAGTGGATTCGCGAAAACTGGCTGTGGCTGGCCTTCCTCGTCGTATTCGTATGGCTGCACGTGAGAATGCACGCTGGACACGGTCGCCATGGAACGGATTCCCAGCGCGGCGGTCACGCCGGCTGTTGTGGGTCGGCGTCTGACAGGCACACGCACGACGACGCGGTGCCGCGCCAAAGGAGAGAAGATGCTCAACGGTAAGGTCGTTACCTGGTCCCTGGCGCTCTTCGCCGCCGTCACGTTCGTGCTATGTGTGCTGTACGGGCTCGTGGTGCCGCAGACGCTGCACATGGCAGAGTGGCTGGAGGCGGTGCTGCCGGGATTCCGCTGGCTGTCGGTTCCGGGATTCTTTCTGGGTCTGGTGGAGTCGATCCTCTACGGGGTGTATACCGGCGTGGTATTCACCGCCATCTACAACACCCTGTGGCGGGTCTGGGCCCGACCACCCACCACCTGATTGCACAGCAACGGAGGAGGAAATCCACGGATGCCCCCGTCACACGGACACCGCATGCAGGGAGCGACTGTCGACAGGGCCCAGCCCGGTGAACTCAAGGATCCTGTCTGCGGCATGACCGTCTCGGCGGCGGGTGCGCCTGAGGCGACCCATCGCGGTGTGACCTACCACTTCTGTTCCGACCAGTGCCTGCAGAAGTTTCGGGCCCAGCCCGACGCCTACGCCGCCCCGTCTGACGGCCCCGCCATGGCCGCGACCGCTCCCTCCGCCTTCTACACGTGTCCCATGGACCCCGAGGTCCGTCAGCGCGGACCCGGCTCGTGTCCCAAGTGTGGCATGGCCCTCGAGCCGGAGATGCCTCGAGCACCCGCGACGAAGACGGAGTACACCTGTCCGATGCATCCCGAGGTCGTGCGGGCTGCACCGGGGTCCTGCCCGATCTGCGGCATGGCGCTCGAGCCGCGCACCATCACGTTGGAAGAAGAAGAGAACGTCGAGCTGAAGGACATGAGCCGGCGCTTCTGGGTCAGCGCCGCACTCACGGTGCCCGTCCTTGTCATCACTATGTCCCGGTACCTGCCCGGTGGGAGCCCACTGGAGCGGTGGTT
Source organism: uncultured Gemmatimonadaceae bacterium (assembly GCA_964348385.1). Taxonomy (GTDB): domain Bacteria; phylum Gemmatimonadota; class Gemmatimonadetes; order Gemmatimonadales; family GWC2-71-9; genus JAOTVV01. Next base: position 5,788 of record CAYGCN010000040.1, on the reverse strand, counting down.
CGCGCCGCAACTCTTGAGTTGGGCTGAGCTGCTGCTGGCGTCCCCAGTCATCCTGTGGGGTGGCTGGCCGTTCTTCGTGCGCGGGTGGCGCTCCGTCGTCACCTGGAATCTCAACATGTTCACCCTGATTGGGTTGGGGGTCGGCGTTGCGTATCTCTACAGCCTGATCGCGCAGCTGCTTCCCGATCTGTTCCCAGCGTCATTCCGGAGCGAGTCCGGCGAGGTCGGCGTCTACTTCGAAGCGGCAGCGGTGATCGTCACGCTCGTGTTGCTGGGGCAGGTGTTGGAACTCAAGGCGCGCAGCCAGACGAGTGCTGCGATCAAAGCCTTGCTGGGACTTGCGCCGAAGACGGCCCGCCGGCTCAGGGCCGACGGGACAGAGGAAGACGTCCCGCTCGACCAGGTGCAGCCGGGTGATCGGTTGCGGGTGCGCCCGGGCGAAAAGGTTCCCGTGGACGGCACCGTCGTCGAGGGGACCAGCGCCGTGGACGAGTCGATGATCTCGGGGGAGCCCATCCCCGTCGAGAAGGTACCGGGAGCCAAAGTGATCGGGGCGACCGTCAACGGGACGGGCTCGCTCGTCATGGAAGCCGAACGAGTGGGTGCCGAGACCCTGCTGGCACAGATCGTCCGCATGGTGGCCGAGGCGCAGCGCAGCCGGGCGCCGATCCAGAAGCTGGCCGACGTGGTCGCGTCGTACTTCGTACCGGCCGTCGTCGTGATCGCCGTCATCACGTTCGTGGTGTGGGCCGTGTGGGGTCCCGAGCCGGCGATGACGTACGCGCTGATCAATGCCGTCGCGGTCCTCATCATCGCGTGCCCGTGTGCCCTCGGTCTCGCGACCCCGATGTCGATCATGGTGGCCACCGGCAAGGGTGCGACCCTGGGCGTGCTGTTCAAGAACGCCGAAGCGATCGAAGTCCTCCGCAAGGTGGACACCCTGGTTGTCGACAAGACGGGTACGCTCACGCGGGGGAAGCCCGAGCTCGTGACAACGGAGCCAGCTGCTGGGTTCGGAGAAGAGGAGTTGCTGCATCTGGCCGCGAGTCTCGAGCGTGGCAGCGAGCACCCACTCGCGGCTGCGATTGTGCAGGGTGCCGAGGAGCGACGGGTCGATGTCACTGAGGCGAAGGACTTCGCGTCCCTCACCGGTCGTGGCGTCACGGGGACGGTGGATGGTCGGGCGGTGGCGCTCGGGAACGGGAAACTCCTGGAGGAGTTGGGTGTCGAGCCCGGACCGCTCGCCGCGCGCGCTGAGCAGCTGCGTCGCGACGGCCAGACGGTCATGTTCGTGACCGTCGACGGCACGCCGGTGGGTCTGTTGGGTGTGGCGGATCCGGTCAAGGACACCACACCGGATGCCATCGTGCGGCTCCATGGCGAGGGAGTCCGGATTGTGATGCTGACCGGCGACAGCCGCACGACGGCAGAGGCTGTGGCGCGCCGACTGGGGCTCGACGACGTGCTGGCCGAGGTGTTGCCCGACCAGAAGGCCGACGCGGTAAAACAACTTCAGGCGGAGGGCCGCATCGTCGCGATGGCGGGCGACGGCATCAACGACGCGCCCGCCCTAGCCCAGGCGGAAGTCGGCATTGCGATGGGCACGGGGACCGACGTGGCGATGGAAAGCGCGGGTGTGACGCTCGTGAAAGGCGATCTCCGAGGCATCGTCCGGGCGCGGAGGCTGAGCCGTGCCACGATGCGCAACATCCGGGAGAACCTCTTCTTCGCGTTCATCTACAACAGTCTCGGTGTGCCGATTGCCGCCGGCGTGCTGTACCCGGCCTTCGGGCTGTTGCTGAGCCCGATCATTGCCGCCGCGGCGATGAGCTTCAGTTCGGTGTCGGTAGTGGGGAACGCACTCCGGTTACGGGGCGCACGAGTCTGATCATGCAGGGGGTTGGGATGCGACGGATTCTATGGATAGGAGGCGCCGCGCTCGCGGCAGCCTCCATGGTTGTCGCGTGGCAATTGGCAGCCCCGATGGATGCAGAGGCCGCCGAGGTGACGGTGTACACCACACCCACCTGCGGCTGTTGCACCAAATGGGCTGCCTATCTGGAATTCAACGGCTTCGACGTCGACATCGAGTTCCGCGACAACCTCACACCGGTCAAAGCGGAGTACGGTGTTGGGACCTTGCTCGAGACGTGCCACACGGCAGTGGTGGACGGCTACGTCGTCGAAGGTCACGTGGCCGTGGATGTGATCTGGCAATTGCTGAAGGAGCGACCTGAAGTCACAGGGATCGCGGTGCCCGGCATGCCGATCGGGTCACCGGGCATGGAGCAGGGCGCCCAGCGCGACCGGTACAACGTGGTGGCGTTTGACCGCTCGGGGGACGTGAGGGTCTACGCGCGCCGCTGAGGCTCGCAGAGGGCACTACCCCCTACGGTACGCGCCGGGCGATGCCGAAAGATCTCAGTAGCGAGCCACTGGCCCCTCCCCGGGGAGGTGACATGGCACATGGAGTCGGCACATCCGACGGGAGCAGCTCTCAGCCGACTCCCGAGGTGGTGGAGACGCTGGTCGACAACCGCCGGCAGTTCCGAGCGTTTCTCGAGCAACGCCTCGGCAATCCCGCCGATGCCGAGGAGATCCTGCAAACGGCATTTCTCAAGACAGTCCAGCGAGCGGACACGGTTCGCAAAGAGGAGAGCGCAGTGGCGTGGTTCTACCGCCTGCTCCGGAATGCCGTTGCCGATCACTACCGCCACCGTGGGGCCGAGACTAGCGCGCTGCTGCGTGCCGCGGGACTCCACGAACAGATCGAACAGCCTGAGCCGGACGTGGAACGGGCGATTTGTCACTGCATGCACCGCCTCCTCCCCACCCTCAAGGAGGAGTACGCCACGCTGCTGCGACGTATCGACCTCGGAGACGCCAGTATTGCCGACGTGGCTGAGGAGACGGGCATGACGCCGAACAACGTGCGCGTGAAGCTGCACCGAGCACGGCTGCCTGGACTGCACGTGCCGGGGCGCCCACGGCCACCCGCAGTGACGGTGCGGCACCGCGAACGGGTGTAATGCTCTGAGCCCTCGTCCGTCTGCCTGAGTGAGCCCGCCACCATTGGCGAGGCCCGCCGAGCCGACGCTGAGACGCCAGACACCGTGAGGCAGGGACATGCGAGACGATCACGAGACCGAGGAGAGGGGCCAACGGGCAGCGCGCTCCCGATTTGCCGAGGCGGTCGTCAAGCGGCGTCGTGCCGTCGTCGTCATCACCCTGCTGCTCGTGGCCGTCGCGGCCGTGGGCGCGACGCGCGTCCGCCTGAACGCGGACTTCGTCACCTATCTCAACGCCAGGAACCCGCTCGTCCGCGCCTACCGCTACGTCGGTGAGGTCTTCGGCGGAAACGAAATGGGCATGGTGCTGGTGACGGCGTCGGACGTCTACCAGCCGGCGGTGCTCTCACTCATCGATGATCTCACCGAGCTGTTTCAGGGCACTGACGGAATCGACTATGCCACCGGCCTCACCAACACGCTCGAGTTCACGGCCACGGAGTGGGGGGTCGAGGTGGGGCGGCTCGTCCGCCGAGACGCCATGCCGGCAACCGAGGCGGAGGTGGCGGCACTCCGTAATCGCGTCAAGGCCAACCCGCGCCTCGTCGGCAATCTGGTGAGCGATGACGGGACCGTGGCGGCGATTCAGTTGCGGTTTGCGACTGCAGGGGCCGAGCGCCAGACATCGATTTTCGCCACGGCGCAGCGGGTAGCCCAGGCCACGGAAGCGCTCCTGGTGGAGCGGGGTGCGCCCGAGACGGTGGAGGTCTCGTTTGGAGGCCTTCCGTTCCTCATGTACAACATGACGATGCTCATCGCCGGGAACCTGGCGGTGCTCGTCCCACTCATGGTGGGATTCCTGGTGCTGGTCCTGTATCTCGGTCTCCGCCACTGGACCGGGGTGCTCTACCCGTTGACCGTCGTACTAGTGAGTTCCCTGCTGGTGTTCGGCGTGATGGGATTCGCCGGGTTGCGCATGGATCTCCTCTCCGGTCTCGTCCCCATCGTCCTAATCGCGTTGGGGAGCGCGGACGGCATCCACTACATGAAGCGGCTTTATGAGCGGCGTGGTGACGGCGAGTCCGCCCTGGTCGCTGCGGTGCGGACCTACCGGGACATCCGGGTCCCCCTCGTCCTCACCACGATCACGACCATGGTGGGGTTCGGCAGCCTGGCCATCTCGGACTTCGCGGTGATCCGCCAGTTCGGGCTGCTGACGGCGCTCGGCCTCCTCCTCGCGCTTGTGGTGACGCTCACGCTCCTGCCGGCACTTGCGGCGTTCGGGGCAGGAGCACCCCGGCCCAAGGCAGCACGGAAGGGCGTTGCGTTCATGACGGGACTCGCGGGCAGGGTGTCCCGCGGCCCGGGCGTCGTGCTGGCAACAGGCATGCTTGCGGTCGTGATCGTGGGGTCAGGCATGGTTCTCATCGTCAAGTCGGTGGACTGGACCCTCTGCCTCAAGCGCGGGAGCTCGCCGCATCACGCCGAGATGCTGATTCGTGAGAAGCTGAACGGCTCGTTGCCGATGCAGTTGCTGGTGCGGGGAGACCTGCTCGATCCCGCCACCCTGCTGACCATGCGGCGGCTCGAGCGGCGGCTCGACGCGCAGCCATCACTGGGCAGGAGCCAGTCGATTGCCGGCGTCATCGCCGAAATGAATGCGGCGATGAACGGTTCCTACGCCATTCCCATGACGCGCGAGGGAGTGGCGAACCTGTGGTTTCTGGTGGAAGAGGAAGACGAGATCGAACAGCTCGTGGCGAAGGGCACGACCGGGGAAGGCCTTGTGCATGCCCGCGTGGCTGACTGGGAGACCGATGCTATCATCGAGGCTGTGGAGGGTGTGGACGGGTGGCTTGGGACGCGAAGCGACCGACTGGTGGTGCTCGATCCCCGCACGCTGACAGGTGCGCCGGCGAGCGTAGTGCGGGAGCAGCAGCTGGCCGACCTCGTGACGCAGATCCGAGGGGAACTTGCCGGTCGCGGCCTCGAGGCCACCGAGGCCCTCGCGGCACCCGCCGCCGCATTCGCGGAGTGGATGCCAGACGCCGAAGCACGCGCGCAGGCGGGCGAAGCCGTGCGGGCGTATCTCGCAAGCCCGGAGGCAGAGGTGACACTCACAGCGCAGGAGGCAGACCGGCTCGCGGACGCGGTCACACCCGTGGTTGGGCTGTGGGGTGTCGACCCGGCGACCGCGACGGAGACGCTGCGCACGGTCCGACCGGACGTCGACGGCGCAGACACCGAGGCGCTGGGGTTGTCCCTCGAACGCGTCACCTTCGAGGCCGTCGGCCGGCGGCGCGTGGAGGACACGATGACGTCGCTGACGCTGGCCCTTCCCGCGCTCGCCAACGACAGCGTGTTGCGACGCGACGTGCGTGGCGTGCTCTGGGAAGCGCACGGCCCGCTCACGGTGCTGGACGGGGCGGTGACGGATCAGTGGGGCGTGGACGAGGGCGCGGTGGTGCGAGAGGTTCGCGCATCGATCGGCCGATCGGGATTGGCGTCGGTGATGAAACAGATGGAGGAAGAACTCCTGCCGACCCAGATCCAGAGCGTCCTGCTCACACTGATCGTCGTCCTGGCGTTGCTGTCCATCATGTTTCGGGCCCCGGCGGCGGGCGTCCTGATGATCACGCCCTTGCTGGCGACCATCGCCGTGAGCTTCGGCGCGATGGGGTACCTATCGATCGGGCTCGATTCCTTCACCGCGATGGTGGCCTCCGTCGCCATCGGCCTCGGTGTGGACTACGCGATTCACTTCACGCACCGCTTCCGTC
>CAYGCN010000039.1:0-24135 GCA_964348385.1 uncultured Gemmatimonadaceae bacterium | reverse complement strand
CCTGGGTCATCTCCTTGCCTTCCAGGAAGTGCACGTCGTCCACCAGGAAGATGTCGACCTCTTCACGGTAGCGTTGGCGAAAGTCCACCATCGTCCGGCTGTGGATACTCTCGATGACTTCGTTGATGAACTGCTCCGCCCCCATGTACACGACACGGCTCTCACGATCCCGCTCGAGAACGGCATGCGCGATGGCCTGCATCAAGTGCGTCTTGCCAAGTCCCGTGGCGCCGTAGATGAAGAGGGGGTTATAGGTCTTGCCCGGTGCTTCGGCGACCGCGTAGGCGGCTGCCGCGGCCAACTCGTTCGATTTCCCGATCACGAACGTGCGAAACGAGTACCGCTCGTTGAGGGGCCGGGTGTTGCCGCCGCGGGAGGGAACCTCGCCCTCGGTCGGGGTCACGACGAAGAAATCCATCTGCGGCCGCCGCGTCCGTTCTTCATGCACCTGAAACACGACGTCCAGCTGCGAGCCAACCACCGCTGCCGCCAGCCGCGCGAGCAGCCCCCCGTGCTTCGATTCATTCCACTCGACGGCGAACTGATCCGGAGCGCCGAGGAGCAACCGTCCCTCCTCGAGGGCAATCGGCTCCAGGGGCTCCAGCCAGGTGCGAACCGTGGGGTCCGGGAGCTCGGTGCGAGCCGCGTCGAGGAGACGGGCCCACGCTTGTTGCGCTGACAACTCCATCAATTCTAGGCGGACGATACGGTAGGGGTTCGAAAGGGCTACCGATGCTATCTCCGCAATGTGGAAAAGTCAACCTTGACCCTCGCGCGGGTGGGCGGCTAGCTTACGGCCCGCTCAGGAGAGTACGTAGGCATCATGAAGAGAACCTATCAGCCGCGTAATCGGCGGCGCGTGAACAAGCACGGATTCCGGGCACGGATGAGCACCCGCTGGGGACGCGCGGTGCTGAGCCGACGGCGGAAGAAAGGCCGCAAGCGTCTCACAGTGTCGGCGCCGTCCAAGCACGGAGGGCGTTGAGGTCCGAGGGGATCCCTCGGAGTTGGCGCTTGACGCGCATTTCTGACATGGCGGCGGTCGGGCGGCATGGTCGCCACCGCCGCACTCCGCGACTGGACATTTCGTGGCGAGGCAACACGGTCGAGCATCCCCGGTTCGGGCTCGTGGTGCCCCGCTTTCGTCACAAAGTGGTGTCCCGGAACCGTCTGCGGCGCCGTCTGCGAGAAATCGTCCGGCGGCGAGTGCTGCCCCGCCTTGGCCCCACCGATGTGGTCATTCGGTCGCGCGGCGACGCCTATCGCGCGTCCTTCTCGGAACTGTCCGGAGATCTGGAGACATGGGTGCGTTCGCTCTCCGGGTGACCGATTGGCCCAAGCGGGTGGCGGTCGCGTTGATCCGCGTCTACCAGATAGCGGCGTCGCCCTTCCCGTCGCCCTGTCGGTTCGCGCCGACGTGCTCGATGTACACGCTCCACGCCGTCGAGCGGTACGGCCTCCTCCGCGGCGCCTGGCTGGGCGTGCGCCGGATCCTGCGATGCCATCCTTTCAACCCGGGCGGCTTCGACCCGGTACCGTGACCGAGCGCTGATGGATCGTCGCACACTCCTGGCCATCGGTCTGATGTTGATCGTCGCCGTGTTGCCGTCGATCCTGTTCCCGCCCAAGCGGCCCCCACCAGGGGCGACGGCGGGAGCGGATTCCATCGTGCCTGCGGAGTCGGTGCGCACGATGCCGGCCGAAACCGTGCCCGACGTGCGTCCCGATACGATGGCGGTGCCTGAGCTACCACCACCCGCGGTGACCACGGAGGAGCCGCCGTCGTCGGAGGTACCTCCGGTCGTGGTCGTGGAGTCGCCCCTCTACGCGTTTCAGTTCTCGACTCGCGGCGGGCGCCTGGTCGCCGCACATCTCAAGGACTACGGGACCTTCGCGGCGGGGGACACCGGACGAGCATCCATCATTCCCGCAGATTCGCGGTTCCTGGAATACGCGTTCGTCATCGGGAAGGATACGCTTCGCCTCACCGAGTGGAACTTCGAGCCGTCCTCCGAGCAGCTCGAGGTGGAGGGAGACGAGGCATCCCTCCGCCTCGTCGGACGGCGCGGAGCGGTGGGGGTCGAGTTGACGTATGCGTTCCAGCCGGACCACTACTTGTTCGATGTGGAGGGAAGGATCACGGGTCTTCCGACCGGGGGGTTGTTGCTCGTGGCGCTCGGCCCGCGCATCGCGCTGGTCGAGGCCGACAGTGCTGACGACTTCCGGTCGTATGCGGTCGTGTCGAAGGCCGGCCGCACGGAGCGGCTCAAATTCAGCGCATTGGATCCGGGGGAGGCGCAGACACTCGACGGACCGTTCGAGTGGTTGGCCATCAAGTCGAAGTACTTCGCCGCAAACGTGCTCACGATCGGTGAAGGGCAGCCCAGACTGGGCGGCGCCCTCGTGGTGGGTGGGGAGCGAAGCGGCAAGAACGCGACGCGGGTCGACGTGGTCACGTCCATCCCCTCGCCGTCGGGAAGTTTCAGCTTCTCGGCCTACGTGGGCCCGCAGGAGTACCGCCGCCTCGCCCGCATCGGTCACGATTTCGAGGATATCAACCCGTACGGCTGGATCTTTCGACCGATCATCCAACCGTTCGCCAATCTGATCGTGGTCATCCTGTTGTGGATGCACGAGACGCTGAACATGGGGTACGGCTGGGTCCTGATCCTCTTCGGCATCGCCGTGCGCGTCGTCCTCTGGCCGCTCAACCAGAAAGCCATGCGGTCGAGCATGGCCATGCAGGCGCTCCAACCGGAAGTCAAGGCGGTGCAGGAGCGGTTCAAGCAGGACCCGCAGCGGATTCAACAGGAGACGATGAAGCTCTACAAGGAACACGGGGTGAATCCGCTCGGGGGCTGTTTGCCGATGCTGATCCCGATGCCGGTGCTCTTCGCCCTGTTCTTCGTCTTCCGCGAGACGATCGAGTTCCGAGGGGTGCCGTTCTTGTGGTTGCCGGACCTGTCCCGCGCCGACCCGTTCTACATCATTCCGGTCGTCATGGGCTTGTCGATGTTCGCTGTGTCGAAGCTGGGTCAGATGGGTGTGCCGCCCAACCCGCAAGCCAAGATGATGCTCTACGTCATGCCCCCGTTCCTGACGTTCATCTTCCTCAAGCTCTCGGCGGGCCTCAACCTGTACTATGCCGTGAGCAACATCGCGAGCATCCCGCAACAGTGGTTGATCGCCCGGCAGCGCCTCCAGCGATCGGGTAAGCGCGAGTAGGCGCCACCCGCTACGGTCGGTCGTGCTGTCCGACGTCATCGCTGCCCTCGCCACACCGGTAGGCCGGTCGGCACTCGCCATCATTCGGGTCTCCGGCCCGGGATCCCATGACGTCGTGGGCCGGATGGTTCGCGGCTTCCGCGTCGATCCCCCGCGTACCGCGCGCCTCGGGACCCTCGTGCACCCCGAGCGCGAGGTTGTGCTCGACCGCGGCGTCTATGTGGCCTATCGTGCGCCCGATTCCTACACCGGTGAGGATGCCGTGGAGCTGACGGTGCACGGCGGTCTGTTGGTGTGCGGGGAGGTCCTCGCCGCGCTGCTGGCGTCCGGCGCGCGCCAGGCAGCCCCCGGCGAATTCACGCGCCGCGCGGTGCGCCACGGGAAGATGGATCTGTTGCAAGCCGAGGCCGTCGCCGATCTGGTCGATGCCACCGCGCCGGCGCAGCGCCGTGCTGCGGTCGACCAACTCGACCGCGGCCTTTCTCGCCGGATTGGTGCGCTGCGGGAACAGGTGCTGGAGCTGGAGGCGCTCATCAGCTACGACATCGATTTTCCGGAGGAGGACAGTGGGCCGGTCCCGGCCTCACGCGTGGAGGCGAGCGTCGAGGCCGTGGACGACGCGATCGGAGCGCTGCTCGGCACCGCGCTCGAGGGTGAGCGTCTACGCGACGGTGCGCTCGCGGTCATCGCCGGGCGGCCGAATTCCGGCAAGTCGTCGCTGTTCAACGCGCTGCTGGGTCGTGAGCGGGCAATCGTCACCGATATTCCGGGAACCACACGAGACGCCATCGAAGCGCCCGCGACCTGTAACGGGTTCCCGTTCAGGCTGATCGATACGGCCGGTCTTCGGCCCAGTAGCGACGCCGTCGAGCGGATCGGTGTCGAGGTGAGTCGCCGCTACCTCGCTGCGGCCGACGTGATCGTGTTTTGCGTGGAGGCCGGGCGCACCCTCGGGCCCGATGAAGAGGCCTTTCTCACCGATGGCGCAGCACCTGTCGTGGTGGCGCGTACCAAATCCGACCTCGCCGTATCGGCCGCGCCATCCGACCACATCGTGACGTCGGCGGTGACCGGCGTCGGGCTGGACGCGCTCCGGGACGCGCTCGCGGCGCACGCGTTTGGGCAGCTGTCCTCCCGGGGGTCCGTCGAACCGGTCCTCACCCGGGAGCGCCACCGGCTCGCGCTCGAGCGAGCCCGCGACGAGGTGCGGGCGTTCCGCGAGGCGCGCCGCACCGCGATCGACGCGGCGGTGGCCGCGACTCATCTACGCGCCGCAGTGTCGGCGCTGGAGGACGTGATCGGACTGGTGACGAGCGACGATGTCCTCGATCGCGTGTTTGCAGCGTTCTGCGTGGGGAAGTGAGTGCGGTCGACTGGCGCCGGCTAGGCCGTGTGCATCCCGCGAGCACGCTCCTCGGACGTCCTGCATTCCACGGCATCGGCGCGTAGCGCCCGCGCGATCCCCGACTCGGCGACGATGGCCTCGACCATCCGGGCGCCGAGGTAGTATCCCGACCGCTCTGGAATGACCTTCCCGCCGACGAGGCGCTGCGCGGCGGACACCCCACCTGTGAGATAGCGCAGCCGGTAGCCGAGCCCTCGACGATCCAAGTCGATGTCGGTCACGCGGGTGAGGAACGCGTCCAGCTGACGAAGCCGTCGGTATTGCCGACGAGTGTACCCCAGGTAGTCCCACGAGTCGAACCCTGGGGCGACAACGCGCGATGCGGCCACGGCGAGTCCTTCGTTGACGAGCAGCTCCAGCAGTGTCGCCCGGCTCCCCGCTTCCCACAGGTCATAGGTCCCGCGCAGGTCGCGCACCACCCGCGCGAGGTCACTGCGACTGTCGGGCGCCGTGTATCGCACCGCGTGCGCGACCTCGTGCGCAATCCACAATCCGAGCAGCTCCGGTTGGAGGCCCAGGCCGAGGGACTCGTGGTTGGCGCGACCCGTGAAGTGCTCGAGACACACAAAGGCGATGCCACGACCGCCGACGACGAGCTCGCCGGCATTCGCGCCGCCCACCCCGACCATGAGATACACATCGAACGGCACGTCGATCTCGAAGACGTCTTCGCATCGCCGCATGACGTCGCTGGCCAGCGTGGGGATGTCGATCCGATCCAGGAGATCTCGCAAGTCGCGGCGGTCGGCGCCGAGGGTACGGCCGATCACCTCGTCAACATGGGGACTGCTCAGATCGAGGATGTAGTTGTGCCAGTATGACGCGAGCACTGGGAGGTGCTCGTCGAGGTAGCGATGGTAGGCCTCGAGCGGATCCGGCGCCTCGATGACGCGCAAGAATTCGGGCACGAGGTTGATGAGCATGGAGGCGACCCCAATTTGGGTTCCCGCCTCCTCCGTGACAACCCTGCATTGCGTACATCGACGCTCGTCCGCGGCATGCGGAACGGCTCGGGAGCGTCGGAGGGTGGTTGATGCGGGTGCGTGGAAGCGGCCGCTATCCCAGAACGCGAGTCAGGGTGGCAGCCGCGTCGGGTCCGTAGCCGTAGAAGACGATCTCCTCCAGCGCCCTAGCGGCTGGGGAGTTGCGGATCGCGTCGCGCATGATGGTCGCGGCGCGGGTGAACTCGAACCCGCCAACCCCGGTCCCGAGGACGGGGACTGCGATCCGGCGCGCGCCGTGGCGAGCGGCCAACTCCAGCGAGGCCAGCGTGCTGTCGCGAATCGAGCGCTCCGACACGGGCTCGTCTCCCATGGCGGCGGCGTGTATCACCCACCGCACGCCCAGGGTTCCCGCACCGGTGATCGCGGCTTCACCGACCCGGATCGGGCCGTGCCGGTCACACTCCTCCTGAATGGCGCTGCCACCGGCCCTGCGGATCGCGCCGGCCACGCCGGCGCCAAGCTGGAGGTGGTTGTTGGCGGCGTTCACGATTGCGTCGCCGGTGTATGCGGTGATATCGCCTTGCCGAACGAGGATCGGCGGCGGCGGCCGCTCCGGTTCAGTCGTCACGAAGCTTGCGGCTCACTTCGTCGAGCAGGCGCCGTTCCTCCGGCGTGAGGCTGTCCATGCCGGTCTCATGGATCTTGTCGAGCACGCGGTCCACCGCGTCATCGAGTTTACGCTCAACCTTCGGTGCCGGCGGCTGGGCCTCGACGAGCTCACGTTCGCGCCGCCGCTTCGGAGGGACGACGTGCGCCAAGCGGGGACGGCGCAGAGCCTCGCGGGCGTGGTCGCGTAGCCTGGATTCGCTGCGCAAGAAGATGAAGCCGAAGAGGAACCCACCGAGGTGCGCCAAGTGTGCGACGCCATCGCCCGCACCGAGGATCGCGGCCAGGAGATTCAGGGTGGCGAAGAACACGACGACCCACTTCGCCTTGATGGGGAGCGGAAGGGGAAAGATGTAGATGGGGGCGTCCGGCCAGAACATGGCGAAGGCCAGCGCGACGCCAAACACGGCCCCCGAGGCCCCGAACACCATCGCCACCGGCGTCGTGAGCATGAGCCCAAAAGACAGCACCGCGCCGCCAAGGCCGCAAAAGAGGTAGTAGGCGGCGAACCGACGACTCCCCAGTCGCTCTTCGACCGCCGGCCCAAAGAAGAAGAGCATCAACATGTTGAAGGCGATATGGAGGAAGCTGCCGTGCAGGAACATGTAGGTCAGCGGCGTCCACCACCGTTCCACCACGCGGTGCGGTTGGAACGCGAACGTCTCGAGCAACCACGGCCCCGTGAATATCGTGAGCGACAGGAGGTACACCACGGCGTTGGCGGCGATCAGACCGCGGACCCACGGGCTCAGTGCAAATGAAGACTGGTACCGCATGCTCCCCTGACGATCGAGGTCCCCTTGAAGGTTACATCCCCTCTGCGCGGGCTTTGTTCCGGGCACCACTCCGGGCGAGCACCAGCTGGCAAATGCCGTCGCAGAGGTCGTCGAACGAAATCCCGACGGCGGCCGCGGACTGCGGAAGCAGGCTGGTACGGGTCAGACCCGGGAGCGTGTTTGCCTCGAGGCAGTACGGAACGTCATCCGCGCCCAGGCGGAAGTCCACGCGGGAGAAATCCCGAAGACCGAGAGCCCGGTGGGCCGCCTGGGCCAACTGCTGGAGGCGGTGGGTCGCCTCTTCGGGCAGGTCCGCCGGGAAGATCTCCTGCGTCATGCCTGGCGTGTACTTGCACTCGTAGTCGAAGATCTCGTGGTCCGGGATGATCTCGCCCACGGCAAGGGCACGTTCACCGAGGACGCCGACGGTGAACTCACGCCCGGTGACGTACGTCTCGACGAGGACCTCGTCATCGAAGCGCTGAGCCTCGATCACCGCCGCCGGCATCTCGTCGAGCGACCGCACCACCGTGAGGCCCACGGTCGAACCGACCTTGGACGGCTTGACCACGACGGGCAAGCCGAGCTGCCGGACGCCGGTCTCGTCGACCGGCCACATGTGCCACGCCGGCGTGGGAACACCCGCATCGCGAAACCGACGCTTTGCCCGATCCTTGTCCATCGCGAGCGCGCTGCCCTCGGGATCGCTCCCCGCATAGGGCAAGCCGGCCCGCTCCAGCAGCCCCTGGACCTCCCCACCCTCGCCTTGCCGGCCATGCAGCACGGGGAACACGAGATCGGCCGCCCGCAGTGCCGGGAGCTCGATCAGGACGTCGCCCAGCTCACGGGCAGCGAGGTCGCGGAGCGTCTCCGCCGACGGGGGACGCTTGCCGACCTCCGGCCGGAGCAGGTCGCGCTCGTCGGCGGCCGAGAGGGGTCCCGAGACGGTATCGACCACCGTGACGTCGTATCCCCTCCGTCGCAAGGCCGCGACCACCTGGCTCGCCCCTGCCAGTGCCACATCGCGCTCCGGTGTGGAGCCACCGGTCAGCACGACGACGCGGGGCAGGGTCACAGTCTCGAGGTGTGGGGCGCGGGACGTCGGATCATCTGATGCCGGCCATCTGGTGCAGCACGTCGTACCTCGTGACGATGCCGATCAACTCGTCGCCTCGGCTGACGAGCACCGCCGGCGACTCGCGAGACAGAAGCTCGGCAAACCGGTCGAGCGGCAGCGTCTCGTCGACGACGGGGTACGGCGTATCCATGATTTCGCGAACCTGACGGTCCAACATCGCGGGTTGCGCGATGGCCCGGGCCATGAGCGTGCCTTCGGTGACCGAGCCCACGCATGCACCGCCTTCGACGATCGGCAACTGCGACACGTCGTATGTCTCCATGAGGTTCAGGGCCTGGCGCGCGGTCTGCGCCGGGGTCACCGTGACGAGCGCGGGCGCGGCGTCGCGCTTGGCGGCGAGCAAGCGGGCGGCCGTCACGACCTCGGCTTCCAGCATCTGGTTCTCGCGCAGCCACTCGTCGCTGAAGAACTTCGACAGGTAGCGCTCGCCCGTATCGCAGAGGATCGCGACCACACAGGAATCCGGATCGTTCACCTGTCGGGCGATCTGCAGGGCGGCGCACACGATCAGGCCGGTGGAGCCGCCGACGAACAGCCCCTCTTCGCGCGTGATGCGTCGCGCCATGTGAAAGGCGTCGCGATCGCTGACGGTGATGAAGTCATCGATGTAATCGAAATGGAGGGTGCCCGGGATCTTGTCGCCCCCGATGCCCTCGACCTTGTACGGCGAGCCCTGGCCCACAACCCCCGTTTGGCGATACTCGGCGAAGATCGATCCTTCAGGCTCGGCCACGATGACCTGAACGGCCGGGTTTTGCTCCTTGAGATAGCGTCCAGCTCCGCTCATCGTGCCGCCCGTGCCTGCCCCACCGACGAAGTGCGTGATGCGACCGTCGGTCTGCGTCCACAACTCGGGCCCGGTGGTGCGATAGTGCGCATCAGGGTTGACCTGGTTGTAAAACTGATTGGCCAGAATGGCGTTCGGCGTCTTCGCCGCGATCGCCTTGGCCTTCATGACGTAGTTCTCGGGATGGTCCGGCGGCACGGCGGTCGGCGTGATGATGACGTCAGCACCGAACGCGCGGAGGAGCCGCACTTTTTCCTGCGACATCTTGTCGGGCATGGTGAAGATGCAGCGGTAGCCTTTCAGTGCTGCCGCGAGCGCCAGGCCGACGCCCGTATTCCCGGAGGTCCCTTCAACGATGGTGCCGCCCGGCTTCAGCTCGCCACGACGCTCGGCATCCTCGATGATGGCCAATCCAATGCGGTCCTTCACCGAGCCGCCTGGGTTGAAGAACTCGGCCTTGCCGTACACGGGCGAGCGGATGCCCGCCGTGACCGCGTTCAACCGGATGAGGGGCGTCCAGCCGATCGTCTCCAGCACGTCGGCGTAGGGGCGTAGGTGTCGTTCGGACACAGCGACCTCGTGGCTAGGAGCCGTCCGGGAGCCGGAAATGCACGGGCTGGATGAAGACCGTGGCGACGGGGGTGCCGTCGCGACGGGCCGGGGCAAACTGCATGTCGGCGACCCCCGCCAGCGCAGCCGAGTCGAGCGCCGCGTTGCCGCTCCCTTCCGCAATTTGGGTCGAGTCCATGACCAGCGTGCCACGCTCGTCGACGAACAGGCGCAGGATCACCGTGCCCTCGATCCGTTGCTGGAATGCGGCCACCGGATACGCGACGGGCGACTCGGCGTTGGTGACGACCGGTGTCTCAAAGCCCCGTTGGCCGGGGTCGTTGGCCATCGATTCGCGCTCGTCCCCACCGCAGGCGATGACCAGGAGTGGAGCGATCCAGCGGTAGCGCATCCTCAGGTCCCTTCGATTCGGCGTTTGAGGTCTGCCAGTCGGCTCAGTGCTTCGAGCGGGGTCATGGCATCCGGCTCCAGGCTCCGGAGTTCGTCGAGCACCGGATGCGATCCCGCGTGGAACAAGGTGAGCTGGCCGGCATCGGGTTTCGGTGGTGGCGCTTCGCCCGCGACGTGATGACCCGCCTCGAGGAGGAGAAGAATCTGCTGTGCCCGGTTCACCACGACGGACGGCAGTCCGGCCAGCCGTCCGACATGGATCCCGTAGGAGCGATCGGCCCCTCCTGGCTCCAGGCGGTGCAAGAACACGATGTCGTCCCCGGTCTCGTGGACGGCCACGTTGAAGTTCCGCGCGTGCTGCAACTCCTCGGTCAGTTGCGTCAGTTCGTGGTAGTGCGTGGCGAAGATGGTCTTGCACCCGATGCGGTCGTGCAAGTACTCCGTCACGGCCCACGCGATCGCGACCCCGTCGTAGGTGGCCGTGCCGCGACCGATCTCGTCCAGGAGCACGAGGCTCCGGTCCGACGCGCCGTGCAGGATCGAGCTGGTCTCGTTCATCTCGACCATGAACGTGCTCTGCCCCCGGCCCAGGCTGTCGCTGGCGCCGACTCGAGTGAATACCCGGTCGACGACCCCGACGGTTGCGGTATCGGCCGGGACGAACGAACCGATCTGCGCGAGGATCACGGTCTGCCCGGTCTGTCTGAGCACCGTCGATTTGCCGGCCATGTTGGGCCCGGTGAGCAGCATGACCCGTGCTGTGGCGTCCAGCCGGATGTCGTTGGGGATGAACTTCCCCGGCGGAAGCATCCGCTCCACAACGGGGTGACGACAGCCCCGCAGCTCCAACTCGATGCCGTCGACGACGGTCGGACGGCTGTACCGCTGCCGCACGGCCGTCTCGGCGAGCGCGGCGAAAACGTCGAGCGTCGCCACAGCGCGGGCCATCTGGCGAACGCGGCCCAGTCGGCTGGCCACAGCGTCACACAGTGCCTCGACGATCTCCCGCTCCCGTCCCAGGATCCGCTCTTCCGCCCCCAGGACTCGCGCCTCGTACTCCTTGAGGTCGGGGGTCACGTACCGTTCGGCGTTCGTGAGGGTCTGCCGCCGCTCATAATGATCAGGCACGGCCCGGCGGTGAGTCTTGGTCACCTCGATGTAGTACCCGAACACCTTGTTGTAGCCGACCTTGAGCGATGGGATGCCGGTTCGTTCTCGTTCCTCGGCCTGGATCCCCGCGATGTATCGCTTGCCGCCGTCGCGGAGATCGCGTGCCTCATCCAGGTCGGCGTCGGCCCCCGCCCGTACCGTATCACGGTCTCCCAGGGCCGCCGGCGGCTCGTCGATCAGCGTTCGCGCCAGAAGGTCCGTCATGTCGGTGAGGAGGTCGAATTCGCTGGCGAGTTGCTCGAGGTGCGTGCTTGCCTCCCGCTGGGCCAGTCCGTCCAGGGCGCTCTTCACATCCGGCAGGCGATGCAGCGAGTCACGCAGGGCGCCCAGATCCCGCGGCGTTGCCCGATGGGCGGCGGCCCGATTGACCAGACGCTCGATATCGCGCACCCCGTCCAGTGCCTCGCGCATGCGCTCCCGACCGGCGTGGTCGTCAACGACGATCCCGACCGCATCGAGCCGCTCGCGAACTCGCTCCACAACCCGGAGCGGCGCGAGCAGCCACTGGCGCAGCAGACGCGCCCCCATCGGCGTGACGGTACGGTCGATCACCTCGAGCAGCGTGACCCCCCGATCTCCGGGTCGCAGTGGCTCGACGAGTTCCAGGTTGCGGCGGGTCATCTCATCCAGCGGCATCGTGTCGCCGGCACGGCGCACGGTGGGGTGCGTGAGCGGTGGCAGCCCGACGGGTTGGAGCTCGCCGGCGTAGCGAAGGAGCGCCCCCGCCGCGCCCAACGCAGGGCGGTCGGCATCGGTCAGGCCGAGTCCCTCGAGTCCGCGCATCCCGTAGTGCCGGGCGAGATCCTCGGCGGCATGAGCGGGATCGAAATCCCACGCTTCGCGTGTGGTCACAACCACGTCGGCGACCGCCGCGGGAAGGGCCCCGTCGTCCGGCACCAGGATCTCACGGGGGTCGTAGCGCGCGATGGTGGAGACGAGCTCGTCGCGATCGACCGTCTCGATGAGAAACTCGCCCGTGGACAGGTCGATTGCCGCAACCCCGGTTCGCTCCCCCGGATTCAAGGCGACGAGGAAGTTGTTGCGCGCACCGTCCAGCCAGTCGTGGGCGAGCACCGCACCGGGGCTGACGACCTCGACCACTTCACGGCGGACCAATCCTTTCGCATGCTTGGGATCCTCGACCTGTTCGCAAATCGCCACCCGATGGCCGGATTCGACGAGACGGCGGAGGTATTCGCCGGCCGCTTTCACGGGAACCCCGGCCAGCGGGACGTTGGCGGCAGCACCGTTGTTCCGGACCGTGAGGGTGAGACCGAGTTCGCGGGCGGCGAGCTTCGCATCGTCGAGGAACATCTCGTAGAAGTCGCCCATCCGGAAAAACAGCACGGCATCGCGGTGTCGTGCCTTGATGCTGCGATACTGCTGCATCAGCGGTGTATCGGCCGGCGTGCCGTGGGACGCCTTGGGCGTCACCGCTCCTCCACGACGAACGGGCTGCCGCCGCGGCGACGCTTGAGGTCGTTCGCGATGCGGTCTGCTTCGCTTCGGGTGGGGTATCGCCCGACACGGACCCGGAACAAACCATCATCGGCACGCACGACGTGCGGATCGTACCCGTCGGCGCGAAGCGCGCGCATCAGTTCGTCGGCAGCCACCGCGGTCCCGACCGCCGCGACCTGCACACTGTACAGGACCCGCGCGGTTGGACGGTCCGGGGACGGCTGCCCAATGCGGGAGGTGTCCGTCCCGGCGAGCACCGCCTCGCACCGCTGCAGGTGATACTGCACGCGATTCGCGAGCTCGATGTCGTCCGCAGCCCCCTGACGTGCTTCGGTGAGCAAGCGACAGCCGTCGGCGGCGTTCCCCAACTCGAGGTGTGCCCGCCCCGCCCAGAACGCCGCCTCGGGACGGACGGTGCTCAGCGGGTAGTCGGACAGGATACGCAGCGCAGCTCGCTGCGCCGCGGCCATGTCACCGGACGCGTACGACAGCTGTGACAGGCGGAGGAGAGCGCGGTCGGCCCACGCGGAACTCGGGAATTCGATGCTGACGCGCCGGAAGTTGGTCATCGCCGTTCCGGCATCCCGTGCCACGACCCCCGCCACGAAGAGGATCTGCGGGTACAGGGGATCCGTGGGGGCGGTGGAAGCGAGACGCCGCGCCACCAACGCGCGAGCCGAATCACCCTGACCTTCGGTTGCCAACTGCACCGCTGCCGTGAGCAGGGAGTCGTCTTGTGCCGCGACCGGACGAACGCCGCTGACACCGATGACCAGCGCCACCCAAATCCATCTCATGCTGCGACCTCTCGGATGCTCGTGGTGAGCACGAAATCGGTGAGGATGTTCGCCTCGTCGGCGATCGTCGTGGACTTGAGCGTGCGGTCCGCCCGCGCGGCGGCTGCGATGGCGGCGTCGATCTCACGGGCGCTCCACTGATCGGCGGCATCGATCCACGACTCGACCGCGAGTCTCCAGTTCGGGAGGCCGAACAACCGGGCTGCGCGTACCTCGCGCTCCAGCGTGACCCTCGCGCTGCGTCGTGCCTCTCCGTGATCCAGGGCCCGACGCGCCATGCGAAGGCCGACCAGGGCCGTTCCCATCGCGCTCATGAGGCGCACGCCGCTGACGCCGGATGCCGAGAGGACGCGCGGCAGCATGTCGGTGGCGCGAGCGATGTCCCGAGCCAACACGGCCGCTACCCAGTCACTACCGGTCTCACCGCGACGGACACCCACGAACTGCTCCACGGTGTGCGTGTCGAGCTCGCCGCCGCCGCCCGCTGCCGCGAGCTTCTCGATCTCCATGCCAAGCTGTGCCAGATCGTTGCCCACGGCCCGAATGAGATGGTCCATGGCAGCCGCCGAGAGAGTCACGCCGGCACGCTTGGCCCGGGAGACCACCCACTTCGCGAGTCGATTCGGCGGTAGGGGATCGACCTTGACGTGCGCCGCCGCGCGGGAGACCGCGGCCTGGACCTTCGCGTCGGCGCCGAGCACCAAGACGAGGACCGTGGTCGGAGACGGGTGATCGAGGTATCGCTCGACTACCTGCCACACTTTGCTGTTCTTGCGCCACTGCTCCACGTTCCGAACGATCACCACGCGACGGTCGGCCAGCATCGGCGGCGTCTCGACGAGGGCGTGGAAGCTCTCGCCATCGAGATCGCTTGCCTGGCGCACGTCGACGTTGAAGGCCCGCATGGTCGGCTCCACGACCCCCTCGACGAGCAGGGTCACGAGGTCATCCTTGAGGATGTCCTCGGCTCCGGTCAGGTAGTAGGCCGGAGCGATCTCACCCTGTCGAATGCGACGATACGCTGTGTCAAACGAGATGGAGGCCGCCATACGTGGCGGAAGTTACCGATGGCGGAATGGCGAAGAAAGCCTGTCCGGCTCAGGGAGCGATCGCGGTATGCGATACGAGGGGCTCGTCGATCGCTCCTGGCGTGCGCCAACCACCGCCGAAGGCGGGAACCGACAGATCCGTGAAGCTGACGAACGGGATGCCCGCGTTCGCAACCACTGCCGGAACGGGGATCTCGCTCGCAGCGCTGGACGGCAGGGGCTCGGTCGAGCTCGCCGACCGATCCCACACGACCAGTGCCACACCGGTGGCGACCATGAGCGCCACCGTGAGCCCGGCCGACGCCGGCATCACCGGCTCCGGCTCGGCGAGCGGCTCGGACAGCAGCCGCCGGGTGAGGCTACGTCGGAAATCGGTCGATGGCTCGAGGTCGCTGAGGGTCTTGAAGACGGTCACCCCTCGCGACACGCGTGCGTCGTACTGCATGCACCGTGGACACGCCAACAGGTGGCGCCGCATCTGCCGCGCCAGGTCGGGGTTGGCAAATTGGGCGTCGCGGAAGTCCGAGTAGTGCTCGAGGAACTCGGTGCAGCGCATAGCTCCGCCGTGATCGAATCCACTCGTTGTACCGGACCACGGAGGACGAAGTTCCAGTTTGGGGCGGGCGAGGCGGGCAGCCGCAACACGACGGGCCGGAACGGTGTCCGTCCCGGCCCGAAGACGCGGACGAGGAGTGTACGTGGATCAGTCCAGTAGTGGCCCGATGATCTGCGCGAAGCGATTGCGGGCCCGGTTGAGCCGGCTCTTCACGGTGCCGAGGTTGCAGTCGGTGATCTCCGCGATCTCCTCGTAGGTCTTCCCCTCCAGCTCGCGCAGCACGAAGACCACTCGATGATGCTCGGGAAGCTGGGCCACCGCCCACTCGACCAGCTCCCGGAGGTAGCGTTTGCGATAGAGGTCTTCGGGGCGAGAATGCCGGTCCTCGAACTGGAGCGGTCGATGATCGGCCTCCCAGTTCTTCTTGATGGTCTGGAAGAGGACGAGGGGACTACGGCTTCGATCGAACCGATGCAGGTGGCGATGTACGCGGATGAAGACCTCCTGCACGAGGTCCTCGGCGCGCTCGCGATCACCGATCGTGCGATACACGAAATTGAGCAATCGCTTCTGATATCGACCCACCAGCTCGTCGAAAGCCCGCTGCGTGCCGGCGAGGTAGGCCGCCACCACCTGTGAATCATCGACCCCACGGAGCGCCTCGCGCTCCGCGCTCACCGCCCCCCGGGCGGTGGCGGGCTCAGCCCGCTGCCGAACCTCGATTCCTGCCGTCATTTCGTGGCTCCTAGGCGTCGCACGACAGACGCCACGTTCGGACGAAAAAGGCCGCTGGCGTGTCCTCCTTCCTCATCCCCTACGGGCACGATCCGTACCGGGTACCGGTGTCGTTGAGTCGCAATTGCCAAACCGTTGTTTGGCAATGTGTTAGACCCTGCTTCCTGCAAAAGCGTCCTCAGCCGTTGCCCCCTAAGTTGTCCCCCAAGGGGGACACTGTGCCCTCACATTCCGAGACGAAAACCGGCCACGTACAGCAGGGCCACGATGGTCTTCGAGTCGACAATCTCTCTATCCCGAATCATACATAAGACGCTACTCATCGGCTTCGCCTGCACCTCAATGAACTCGTCGACCTCGTGCGCCGGTTCCCCGACCGTGATCCCGGTGGCCACAAACAGGTGGATCTGCTCGTCCGTGAACCCCGGGGTCGTGTAGACGGTCGTCAGGTGCTCGATGGACGAGGCCTTGGCTCCCGTTTCTTCCAGCAGCTCGCGGCGGGCACAGACCTCCGCCGGCTCGCCCGGTTCCAGCACACCGGCGGGGATCTCCCACAGCAGCCCGCCCGCCGCATGCCGATACTGCCGCAGGAGCAGTACGCTCGGGTCCTCAGCTCCCAGTTCGGAGAGCAGTGGCACCACCGCCGCCGCCCCTGGGTGTCGGATGACCTCGAGGTCGAACGTCGCCCCTCGAGGCCCGCGGACCGTGTCCACGTCAACCTTGACCAGACGGCCATCGTACGCGCGGCGGGTCCGGTACATTCCATCTGGCGTTTCGGACGTCAACGGTTCCTCCTGGGGTAGATTCGGGAGGGTGGTGATTGGTTGCAGCGGGGGACGGGGTCGCCGTCGGCTGGCGCGGCGGTCGTGTCACCCGGGCGCGGGTTCCTCACCCCGTCGCCACCCCGACGCGTTCGCGCTCAGGCGTCCCGATAGAACACCAAGAGGAGCTTGCCTCGGCCGATGGGATTCACGCTCTGATGGTTCCAGCCCATGCGGGCGCGCTCGTTGAGGAGGTCGGTCACCGCCTCCTCGTCTTCGCGGGAGGCCCCCTGCAACCGGACGATGACCACCTGGTATTCCCTCATCGGCCCCTCGTAGCTGGAAGCAGTGGACGGTCGTACGAATGTTCGCACCCAGCCCGGGCCGGCGAAAGTGCCCGAGGTCGTCCGTGACGCGCCGGTCCGAAGTCACCGTGAGCCGCGTGGTGCGCGCCGTGTTCGGGACAGCCACGGTCGCCCTGGTCTTGGCCGCCCTGCTCGTCGGTCACGAGCCCAGGCTGTTTGCAGCAGCAGCGGCGTTCGGCGCGGTGTGGTGGTCATGGGACCTCTTGTTGGAGCACGTGTTCCAGCCACTGGGGGACTGGATCGTGGGCACCGTGGCGTCCGGTGGCGTCGGGATGGCCGATCACACCACGCGCCCCAACCTGGACGAGCTGGTGCGACTCTTGGAGGCTCACCTTGCGCGGGGCACCTCACGCCAAGTCGACATCAACGCCGCCATCCGTCTCGAAGAGATCTATCGCACGGTGAAGCGGGATCCGGATGGAGCGCGCCGCGTGATCGCGCTCGTCCTCGAGCGCTATCCCGACGCACCCGAACTCGAGCGTTTTCGACGAGCTGATGCATCCGCGGATGACGCGCCGTCACCGTAGCGGGGCGTCGTGATGGACCATTGGGCGATGTTCGGGCTCGCCTGCCACCCCGGCGTCGTGGTATAATTGTGGCCCCGAGGCCAGGTAGCTCAGTTGGTAGAGCAGCGGACTGAAAATCCGCGTGTCGGCGGTTCAATTCCGTCCCTGGCCACTCCGATTCCCCGCCCGTGCCCTCCGGCACGGGCTTTGTGTTGGCGCGCCCTCGGGGGGATGCTGGGCATGGACAGATGACGGCGCCGTGCTTCATTTCCAACCCCCCAACACGCATTCCAGGGTGAGGACGTCCGTTGGCACACATCCCTGACGGTTTTCTCAGTGGGACCGTCATGGTCGGCACGGCAGTGGCCAGCGCCGCCGCACTGACCGTCGCCGCCCGTCGCTCTCGTCGGGACTTGGCGGAGCGTGAAGCACCGATCCTCGGCGCGACGACGGCGTTCGTGTTCGCGAGCCAGATGCTCAACTTTCCGATCGGGGCCGGGACGAGCGTCCATCTCCTGGGCGGGGTGCTCGTCGGAGCGGTCGTCGGTCCATGGTCCGGAATGTTGGTGATGTTCGCGGTGTTGCTCGTCCAGGCGCTCCTGTTTCAGGACGGCGGTATTGCGTCCCTAGGGGCGAACACCCTGAACCTGTCGATCGTGGGCGTGGGCGGGGGAACGCTGATGTATCGCTGGCTGCTCGCGATCCTCGGAACCGGGGACCGGCGCCGCATCGGTGCCGCGGCGGTCGCCGCGTTCCTCTCCACCATGCTCGTGGGTCTCGCGGTGGCGCTCGAGTTGGCGGCCTCCGGGACCATCCCCGCGAAGCCCGCACTGGTGGTCGTCGGTGGCGGTCACGTCGTCACCGGCGTCGTCGAGGCCGTGCTCACCGGGGCCATTCTGGCAACAGTGTTGCGGCTGCGGCCGGACCTGGTCACCCTGTCGGCCGGGGCTCGGCCGGTCTCCCGGGCGTTCGCGATCGGGGTAGCAGCAGTCGGCACGGCGTTCGCGGCGATGGCCGGATACGTCGCGTCGAGTCGGCCCGACGTGCTCGAGGAAGCGGCGCATCGGCTCGGCTTCGCATCGCAGGACACGGTACTGCTCACCAGCCCGTTCCGCGACTACGTCGCACCGGTGGGCGGCGCATGGCCCGCCGGGCTCGTTGGGGTGGTGGTCGTGTTCGGAGTGGGATGGCTCGTGGTTCGGCTGCTCGCCCGGAGGCGTCTCGGCGCATGAGTTTCCGGCACGTCGATCAATACGCGACGGTGCTGTCGCCAGTGACCCGGACCGCCCCCACGGCACGGGTCCTCGGTACGGTCGCGCTGGCAGCTGGATCCGCCGCCCTTCCGTTCGGGGCTTGGCTCCCGCTTGCCGTGCTGCTGCTCGTCGTGGTGCTGCTCGCGCGGTCGGCCCGCCTCCCGGTGCGACAACTCCTCGTCCGCATGGCCGGACCGTTCATCTTCGTACTCCTGGCATCCGCGGGACTGCTCGTGCTGGTACCGGGCAAAGCCGTACTCGACCTCGGGGTGCTCAGGGTCACCGATGGAGGCATCGAGCGCTTTGCCTTCGTGTTGGGACGGGCGTCGGTCGCGCTGGGCGCGGCGGTGGTTCTGGTATCGACGACGAGCTTCCCCGAACTGCTGCACGCGCTCCGGGAGTTGCACCTGCCACACGTCGTCACGGCATCGCTCGGCGTGGGGTATCGGCTGCTCTACATCCTGGTCGATGAGTTGGAGCGACTGCAGCGTGCCGCGCGGTCGCGCAACGCCGGCGGTGGGAGTGCCGCGCGTCGCCGAGTGTTGGTCGGCATTACCGCAGCCGGTCTCTCACGCGCCTTCGCCCGAGGGGAGCGCACCCACCGAGCCATGCTGGCCCGTGGGTATGCGGGTGACATGCCGACCCTGTCCTCGCAGCGGTGGGACCGGCGCTCTGCCCTGGTGCTGGCCGGGCTCACGGTGCTCGTGGGGGCGGTGCTGGTGGGCGCCCACCTGTGGTCCTGATATGAACGCGCTCGTCGCCGTGTCGGAACTGAGGTACCGGTACCCGGACGGGACCGCGGCCCTCGACGGGGTGTCATTCGTGATCGGCCGGCGCGAGCGGGTGGCTCTCCTGGGACCGACAGGCTCCGGGAAGAGCACCCTGCTGCAGCACCTCAATGGACTGCTCCCGCCGGCATCAGGGTCGGTCACCATCGATGGCGTGACGGTCGGCCCCGCAACGTTGCGGGACGTGCGACGTCGCGTGGGCCTGGTGTTTCAGGACCCCAACGACCAGTTGTTCCTGCCGACACTGCTGGAAGACGTGGCATTCGCGCCGCTCAACGACGGCATGGCGCCGGCGGAGGCCACACGCCGCGCCCGTGAGACCCTGGCGGAACTCGGGCTCACCGGCGTGGAGCGTCGAGCTGCCCATCATCTGAGCGGAGGGGAACGCCGGCTCGCGGCACTGGCCACGGTGCTCGTGTCCCGCCCGACGGTGCTCGTACTGGATGAACCGACCGGTGACCTCGACGCCCGCAGCCGTCGACGGCTCGTGGAGCTGCTGCGCGCACGGGAGGAGACCATGCTCGTCGCCACCCACGACCTCAGCATCGCCGCAGCAGTGTGCCGTCGCGGGGTGATGCTGCATGACGGACACGTCGTGGCCGACATGGTGCTGGATGACCTCTTGGCCGATGAGGCTCTTCTGGAGCGCTACGGGCTCCGGACGGCGCTCGACTGATCCCTATCGCCGCTCGATCGCCAGCTCACTGACATGCACGTTGAGCGCGTGGTTCACACGCAGGCCAACGATGCCTTCGGCATCCACCTGGTCGCGCGGAAGGCTCGCCACCTCCTGCCCATTCACCAGGAAGCCCACTGCCTCGGGACCGACCGCGATCTCGAGGACGTTCTTGGCCGTTCCTTCGCCGCCGTCGTGCGGTACGATGGCCTCATGGGCGGTCCAAGGCACGAGCACCGGGGTTTCCGCTCCTGCGCGGCGCTTGATGAGGAAGCGCCCATCCTTGCGGAGGAGGAAATACGTGTACGTCTGTTGGTCGTCCTCGAGGTGCTGGCCACCGATGAAGATGCCGAATCCCTCGCGGCGCTCACCGGGGAAGAGATCGACGACGGCGCGGGCACGGTACGAGCCGCGTGCGACATTCGCAGGCTGATAGAGGATGGCAGCTGGTCCCGTCGTGATGTGCCAGCCGGGCGCCATCGTCACGAACTCGATCGCCGACTCATCAGCCGGCCGGTCGAAGCGGATCTTCCAATCGCGTGGCCGCGTCGCCTCTTGCGCCACGAGTGGGGGTGTCCCCAAGACGGCGAGCACGGCAATGAGCAACATGGAGCGCATGAGTCCCTCGCTTGTTTTGAGATGCGACCGGGCGGGATGGGAGCCTAGCCCGCTGAGCCGCTGCGCGCCACCCTCGGCCGCGGCGACGCACGGTCGTGCACCCGGGTAGGACGCCTGCGGGGATCGGATGTATCGTATTGTGACTTAATCACTTAGGGCTATGGCGTCGGGAACTCCGAGCGGCGCCCCGGGGTTGCAAGAAGGAACAGGATGATTCGGGTTTCTTTTCCGGGTTTCTGTCCTCTTCCTCCTGGGAGGTCGTCTCATGACCACCGTACGTCGTACAACCGTCACGTTCGGGCTGGTGTGCGCCGCGGCGCTCGCCTGCGCCGGGGACGGCACGGGTCCTGGCAACAACGGCGGCGACAATGGTGGGGGAAACGGTGGTGGCACGCCGACGCTCTCGGCCGACGTCCAGCCGATCCTCACCACGAACTGTGCCCTGTCCGGGTGCCACGCAGGGGCGCAGCCGGCGCAGGGCATGAACCTGAGCGCGGGGCAGATGATTGCGAACACCGTCAACGTGATCTCGAACGAGTTGCCATCCATGGATCGGATCGAGCCCGGGCAGCCGGACCTGAGCTATCTGGTTCACAAGATTCAGGGGACCCAGGCCGGGGTTGGCGGCAGTGGGGGTCGTATGCCTCTCGGTGGACAACTCACGCAGAGTGAGATCAATACCATCCGCGCGTGGATCACTGCTGGGGCAAGCGATAACTGAACCCACCGAGCACGGCCGCTCGCACGAACGGAGGTCAGACGTGAGATCACTGCGAACGGGGTTGGGGACCGTGACGGTCGTCGTGTTGACGGCGCTTCCTTTCCACGAGGCGTCCGCCGAGCCGTATCTGGCGCTCCGCACCGGTGCCAAGTGTGCCCAGTGTCATGTGAACCGAACTGGTGGCGGTGGCCGGAACGCGTTTGGGAGTGCCTGGGCCCAGACGCAGCTGCCGATCCAAGCCGCGGCCATACGCAATCGGGGTCTCAACGACTGGCTTGCCGTGGGCCTCGACCTGCGAACCCTTGGATCGTGGAATGTCGAGGTGGGTGACGCGCTCGAGGGCGTCACCCCCACCACGTCGTTCGAGATTTCCGAGGCCCAGGTACAGCTCGAGGCGCGGCTCGTGTCCAATCGCCTGGCGTTCTACATCGATCAGACGGTCGGGCCCGACCGCGCGGTGGCACGGGAGGCATTCGGGTTGATCGAGCGGTTACCGCTCAACGGCTATGCCAAGGTCGGGAAGTTCCTGTTGCCGTACGGCTGGCGACTGTGGGACGACGGCGAGTTCATCCGTGAGGAAACCGGGTTCACCTATCTCACGCCGGACCTCGGCGTCGAGGTCGGCATCGAACCCGGACCGTTCTCTTTCTTCGTGGCCGTAACGAACGGGAGCGTCGGTGCCGCCGAAGGCAACAGTCAGAAGATGCTGACGTCGAGCGCCCTCGTGACCCTCTCTCGTTTCCGCGTGGGAGCCTCGGCCTCGCACAACAGCGCTCCAGGGCTGCAGACCAACATCATTGGCGCCTTCGGCGGTGTCTCACTCGGACCGGTGGCTCTGCTCGGAGAGGTGGACGCCCTCTTCGATTCCTTCGACGATCCGGCGGTCGAGAGCAACGACGAATTCCTGGCGTTCGTGGAAGGGAATCTGCTGCTAGGTCGCGGTGTGAACCTCAAGGCAACGCACGGCTTTCACAACCCCACGGCCGGCATTCGCAGCGCCTCGTCGCAGCTGACCGAAGACCAGCGCGCACGCACGAGGGTCGGCATCGAGGTGTTTCCGGTCTCCTTCGTTCAGCTTTCGGCGTTCTACATCCGGTTGGACAATGCCGGGGAACCCGACGACCTCGACCGGGTGATGCTCGAGCTGCATCTCCACTTCTGATTGCCTTCCCACTGGGAGTCGACGCCTGCGTTCCGATGTTGAGACCGGAACGCAGGCGTCGGCATATTGTATCTCGTGCGGCGGGAGTTGGAGTCCGCCCGCACCCATGGCATTATTGAGCGTCGGTTCACGACATCGCGAATCACCGAGACGAAACGGGTGGAAGGAGTAAGCGGGATGAGTGGAGAGCTGCAGGGTCCCATGCCGGACAACGAGCCGGTCTGGTCATACGCCCCAGGGTCACTGGAGCGGGCGTCGATCAAGGCAATGCTGGCGGACATGTCCTCGCGTGAGATCGAAATCCCCTTGATCATCGGCGGCGAGGAGGTGCGAACCGGCCGCACCAAGAAGGCGCTCATGCCGCACCGGCACGGCCACGCGCTGGCGACCTGGCACATGGCGGGGAAGGAGGAAGCCGAACGGGCCGTGCGCGCCGCTACGGAGGCGTGGAAGGAGTGGTCGACTTGGCCGTGGGAGGACCGGGCGAGCGTGGTGCTCAAAGCGGCGGACCTCCTGGCCGGGCCCTATCGCGACGCGGTGAATGCCGCGACCATGCTGTGCCAGAGCAAGACAGTTCACCAGGCGGAGATCGACGCCGCGTGCGAACTGATCGATTTCCTGCGGTTCAACGTGTACTTCGCCGAACAGCTGCACTCGGACCAGCCGATGTCCGCGCCGGGCATGTGGAATCGGATGGAGTATCGGCCGCTCGAGGGCTTCGTCTACGCGATCACCCCGTTCAATTTCACGTCGATCGCCGGCAACCTGCCGACGGCACCGGCCCTCATGGGGAACGTGGTGCTGTGGAAGCCGTCCCGACCCGCGGTCTTCAGTGCCTACTACCTGATGAAGATGTTCGAAGAGGCGGGCTTCCCACCCGGCGTCATCAACTTCGTGCCCGGCGATCCGCGGGCGGTGACCGACGCGGCGCTCTCGAGCCCCGATTTCGCCGGGATCCACTATACCGGATCGACGCCCGTGTTCCAGGGGTTCTACCGTACCATCGGGGAGCGCATTGCCAGCTACAAGACGTATCCGCGGATCGTGGGCGAGACCGGCGGCAAGGACTTCATCGTCGCCCACGCGAGTGCCGACGAAGACGCGCTGCGGACGGCCATCGTGCGTGGCGGTTTCGAGTACCAAGGGCAGAAGTGCAGCGCGGCGTCACGCGTCTACATCCCCGACACCATGTGGAAGCGAATGAAGGACACCGTGCTCGAGGAAGTGGCCGCTATCGCCGTGGGAGACGTGGCGGACTTCCGCAACTTCATGGGTGCCGTCATCGACGAGAGTGCGTTCAAGGACCACACCGCCTACATCGATGCCGCGCGGCAGTCACCCGACGCCGACGTCCTGGTGGGTGGTGAGGCCGACATGACGGAGGGGTATTTCATTCGACCCACACTGATTCAGGCGAAGGACCCGATGTATCGCACCATGTGCGAGGAGATCTTCGGGCCGGTCGTGACCATCTATGTGTATCCGGAGGCACAGTGGGCCGAGACGCTGACCTTGGTGGATCGTACCTCGCCCTACGCCCTGACTGGAGCGGTCTTCGCGCAGGATCGCAAAGCGGTGCGCGAGGCGATGGTCGCGCTATGCCACTCGGCCGGGAA
>CAYGCN010000038.1:0-24168 GCA_964348385.1 uncultured Gemmatimonadaceae bacterium | reverse complement strand
ACGCTCGATACGGTGCTGGCGGCGGGTCAGGTGCCGGTGGACGTGGCACAGCGCCTTCTGTGGGAATGCGCCTGTGCCCTGGGCCACGCCCACCCCCGCGGGGTAGTGCACCGCGACATCAAGCCGGCCAACATCATGCTGGACGAGACCGGCCGCGCCATGCTCACCGACTTCGGGATCTCGAAGGCGCTGCAATCGGCCTCCGGGTTCACGGCCACGGGCCAGGTGATTGGCACGCCGCACTACATGTCGCCGGAGCAGGCCCGTGGGGAAGACGTGGCCGGCGCCAGCGATCAGTACTCGCTGGCCGTGGTGGGGTACCGCCTGCTCTCGGGCCGGCTTCCGTTCGAGGACGACTCGGTCCACACGGTGATCTACAAGCACGTGTTCGAGGTGCCGCCGCCCATCGAGACCGTGCCTCGGGACATCCCGCCGTTCCTCGCCAGCGCCATTCACCGCGCGCTCGAAAAGGATCCGGACGACCGCTTCCCCACGATGGAGGCATTCGCGACGGCGGTGTGGCCGGAGAATCCGGTCACCCCCACCGATCGGATCAGCGCGGCCACCACGCCCATCCGGCGGAGCACGCCATCCACCGATGCGCCAACCGAGATATCCCAGCCGACCGCGACCGTGGGGCGTCCGCGCGTGCGGAAGCGACGCCGCTGGCCGGCCGTCGCCGCGGCGCTGGTGCTGCTCGTGGGTGGCGGCGCGGCGTTCGTCGGGCTCACGCCGACGGGCCACGACCTGTTGCAGCGCGCCACCCGTCTGGCCACGCGGAGCGGCGAACCCATTGGCGATCCGGCGGGGACGGCAGTGCTGCCCGAGAGCGCGATGGTGTTGGCCGCTGCCGAGTCCACGGCGGCCACGACGGTCATCGATACCGTGACGCCGCCGGCGGACACGCAGACCACGCCGGTGCGGGAGTCGCCGCCGGTCCAGACGCCGGCGCGACGCACGTCTCCGCCCGTGGAGCGCACGCCACCCGCGCCACAGGTGGGCTATCTCTCGATCGACGCGTACCCCCACGGACTGCTCGTCGTGGACGGAAGGGAGATCCGGGATACCCCGGTGATCCGCCTCGAGCTTCCGCAGGGCGAGCACGTGGTGGAGATTCGGCGCGAGGGGTTCCAGACGTTTCGCGAGCGGATGATGATCACGACCGGCAACGAGACGCGGAAGCGGGTGACGCTCGTCCCGGAGGGCCTGTGATGCGCTGGCTTGTAGCGCTCCTCTGTCTCGCGGTGATGGCGCCGGCGGCCTCGGCGCAACAGCATCCCGAGGCGCGCCGGGCGCGGCAGGCGTACGATGAGCTGGACTTGAGGCAAGCGATCGTCCTGGCGCGGCGCGCCCTGCAATTCGGCCTGTCACGCGACGACCGCGCCTCGACGCTCGAAGTCTTGGCGTTTTCGTACGCCGCGCTGGACTCGACGAATGCCGCGGTGGAAACCTTCAAGGAGCTGATCTTCATCGATCCCAACCGCGAGCCGGACGTGGATGTCGTGTCGCCGAGGATCACG
Source organism: uncultured Gemmatimonadaceae bacterium (assembly GCA_964348385.1). Classification (GTDB taxonomy): domain Bacteria; phylum Gemmatimonadota; class Gemmatimonadetes; order Gemmatimonadales; family GWC2-71-9; genus JAOTVV01. The sequence continues at coordinate 22,648 of CAYGCN010000038.1, read as the reverse complement.
TCGCTCTACGCGTCGGCCCTCGGTCAGGTGCTGGTCGTGCGGAACGTCAGGGTGGACTCGGCCGCGTTCGTCGCGGGGCAGGGGTATGCGACCCTCCGGTTCGAGGTGTCGCGCGCGGCCCGGGCCATCACCAGCGTGTTCGGGGCAGGCGGTGAGTTGGTGATCGATTCGCAGCTCGTGTCGGGACCGACCCGCGTAGACTGGACCGCGCTGGCCGGTGACGGGAGCCCGGTACCGGCAGGCGACTACCGGATCGTGGTGACGGCCGTGGAAGGGCGGAACGAGTTCGCGGTGCCGGTCACCGTGCAGGTGCACCACGGCGTCGTCGATACGATGCCCCATCTCCGGAGCCTCCCCGGGTACGTGGAGCAGCCCGAGGTGGTGTCGCCGCCGCGGAATTGGAGGCCGATGGGGTACGCGGTGCTGTTTGCGGGGCTTGCGGCCGGTGCGACGCTCGCGCTCGAAAACACCGATGTAGGTGGCGGGAACCACACGGAGCTGGGCGCGGCCAGCGTGCTCACGCTCGGCGTGGGATTGGCACTCAGCCTCAAGCGGCCCGACCCTCGGCCGGTCGAGGCGAACATCCAGTACAACCGGTTGCTGCGGGAGCAACTGGCAGCGAGGAACGCGGAGATCGCCGACGAGAACGCGCGCCGGCGGCAACAGGTGAGGCTCACAATCAGCCAGGTGGCGTCACCGTGATGCGGCTCGCGACGCTGGCCCTGGCCGCGGCGATCGCGGTGCCTGCCGCAGTAGACGCGCAGACGGTGCGAGTCGGCGTGTTCGGGACCGCGCTCACCCACACGGAGCTCAACCGCGACCGCCGCTCGATCGGTGGGGGTGGAGGTGGGACCATCGTGGTGCGGTTGGGGCGTTTTGGACTGGATCTCTCGGGCTTCGCCGCGCGCCTCGACTCGGCCGAAGGCGGCTCGCAGAAGTTCGACATGATCCAGGGCGATGCGCGCCTCAACTTCCTCATGACGCCAGGGTTGGCGCTCGAGATCGGCGCGAGCCGGCGCCGAGTGGATCCGGAGTTCGCGGTGCAGGATGTGGGGCTGGGCCGCATCGGGCTCCTCTCGGAGATCCCCGTGTCGCGCGCCGGGAGCTTCTGGGGCAGAGCGGCGTATCTGGTCGCGCCGCGGTTCAACGGGGGCGGTGACGCGGGTCTGGCGTTCGAGGTGGGCTTCGGCGCCGCGTTCGGCACCCGCAACGGCCGTTTCCGTGGGCGCGTGGATTACGAGTTCCAGCGCATCGACCGCACCGTGAACCAGCAGGACGTGCCGATCCAGGTCTCCATGGCTCGGCTCGGCATCGAGGTCGGGTTCTAGCATTTCCGTCCCGCGGGTCCTCTCACCAATCGGAGCGCTGTTCTTCGCCCGTCGCAGCAGCGACGGGGTTTCGCGCCTTGATCACGGCGGTTTGATTCCTCACGACGCGGGACGTGCGGCACTGACCGGGGGTACGGTGCGGTCGGGTTCAGCCGCCGGTGATGACAAGGAGAGAACCTGAGATGGCCTTGATCGATTGTCCCGAATGCGGGCGGGAGGTGTCGAGCAGCGCCGCCGTGTGTCCGCTGTGCGCGTATCCCCTGGCAACGGTCACACCTGCGCTGCCGGCCCGGGCGGAGCCGGTCCCACAGGGATACGAGTGGTGGAAGACCGCGCTCTCGATCCTCGGGAGAGTCGTGCTCGGTGCGATCCTGGCCGGTGTGGGCGGGGACGAGGAGGATTCGGTCGCCGCGATCATCGGTGGCGTGGTCATAGCCGGTTCGGCCATTCCGACCTGGTATCGGGCGAGGATCGCACGCCTCAGGGCCGGCCGGGGCGCCGCGGAGCTCGAGCATCGTTTCGAAGGCCGGATGGCCGCGTTGGAGCGGCGGCAGCAGGACCAGATGGACCGACTCGAGCGGATGCACGCCGGGCAGCTCGCTGAGCTCGAAGAGCGGATCGATTTTGCAGAGCGGCTCCTCAGCAAGCACCGCGAGCAAATCGAATCGGGATAGCCCCTCGGGCCGACTCGGCCGTCCGATCTGGAGCGTGCGGTCCGACGCGAGCTGTTGGCTGCACGTGCGGTCGCTCGCCCGCGACGGCTTGACCGATTCGCTCACGTGTTCACTATCCGTCGTCATCTCCGACAAATCCCTCTCTGTTTGCCATTGAATCAGGCTCGCAGATTCAAATGACCATGCGCGTGCTGCGAGGCAGGGCGAGAGTCGTTGGCCTCACGCTGGGGGTCCCCGCGTTGGCGGCCATCATCCTCGTCTCACACATCGTTCCCGAGCTGGAGCCAATCCTGGTGCCGGTCGGTGTTGTGGGCGTCCTGATCGCGTTTGGCTTCGGTGTCACGTCGCGAAAGCCACCGATCGACGACGCCGCACTCCTGCGGCGGTACGCGGTGCTACAGAGGGTACACCAGGATCTTCCGGGGCTCGCTCGCCGTTTCGACGCCGACGAGTGGCGGCGTATCGACGAGTTGGGGGAAGCTGCGCTGCTTCGGTTCGTACGACGACGGTACGACTGCGGGAAGTACGAAACGGCCTATTTGCTCAGGCAGTGGAAGCAGCATGTGTCGGACCGCATCGCCACGCCGCCGCGCTTCACCGAGGAGGGCGAGGCATCCCTCCACGACGAGGAGTGCAGCCTGTTCGATGCGTGGGCAGGCGAACTGGGCCTGACGCCTCGATAGGTGGCAGCGCCGCGCTCGGCGCAAGACGCCGTCGCCACGCGGGTGCAGGCCGCACCGCTCCATGCTATATCTTCCGTACGCCGCTACGCAGATCCGGCCGGCCCGGGTGGCGGAATGGGCAGACGCAAGGGACTTAAAATCCCTTGGGGTGCAAACCCCGTGCGGGTTCGACTCCCGCCCCGGGCATAGACTTGCGGCCTCGGTGTGTGAGGCCGTCGGGATCGCTGGTGTGACCAGTGGTGGGGCACAGAGAGGGTCAGCGGGTGCAATGCTGGCCCTCTCTATCTAGGTGGCGGTAGTCTGGGCACTTGGGTGTGGTCAGAAGCCCAGAGGGTGTCACGGAGCGTCACCCCCGCTGTCGGGGAACGGCACGAGATTCTCTAAAGGCAGAACGGGAGCGGCGATACCATCCTCGCCGCTCCCGCTGTGCCACTTGCGTTGCGATCTCAGTACGTCGCAGTAATACCGCCCATGAACCGTCGTCCAATCACCGACCCGCCGTACATCTGGTAGCGCTCTTGGTCCAAGACGTTCGTTGCCAGGGCGTGGATTCGAACATATCGATTGAACTGGTAGCCCACACTCACGTCTACGGTCTGACGCGACGGGATCGGACCGAAGAAGATCCCGGTGGCCCACTGGTAGCTATCGACGATCTGAGCGCTCACCCGGAAATCGAATCCCTGACGGCCGCTGTACGCTGCGGTCAGATTCAACCGGTGCTTCGGCGTGTTGGGGACCAGGAGGTCGCCCGCGGCAATCGATTCCTGATCCACGTCGAACTTGAAGTAGGTGTAGTTCGCGTCGAATCGGACTTCGTCGGTGGCCTGAATTCCGGCACCGAGCTCGAAGCCATACTCGTTCGCCTTGCCCTGATTGGCATAGGACACGACGATCGCCGAGACGCCGTTCTCTAATCTCGTGAGGCCGAAGGCAGCGAGCGGCTGTCCTGCCGCCAACAGCTGATCACGGACGGTCTGTTCCAGCGTCTCTCGAAACGCCTCCGGTACCGCCGCAGGCGCGGTCCACGCCCCGAACGTGGGGTTTACCCCCGGCAACAGATCGGTGACGAAATCGGAGAGCCGGCTGTAGAAGCCGTCGATGGTCACGAACACGCGACGCCCCAACTGACCTTTGTAGCCGATCTCTAGGCTCGTGACGTGTTCTACATCGAGGGCGTCATTACCTCGCGCCAGAACGGGCACCGCAGCGGAGTTGTCGAACAGTTGACCGTCTGGTACGCCCGCAAGGACGGGCCCCAGGGGCGAGGCCCGCAGACCTGCCTCCAGCAGACTGAAATCCGCCGGCAGCCCCGCCGGGACTCTCAGGAAGAATTCGCTGTAATTCGGTACCTGAAACGCCCGGTTGATGGTCAGCCGAACTGAGTGGTTTGGTGTGGGACTGATGACCAGTGCACCCTTCGGGGAAAACTGCGGATCGATCAAGGTACCTTCGTCCACGCGGCCTGCTGCAACGAGCTTCACTTGTGGGCTTACCTCAACCTCGATCTGACCGTACCCGGAGTAGTACCCGTCGCTTCGGTCGTCGTCCTCCGCCCGCATCAGCGTGGCCTCCGTGTCGAGCAGATAGGCGCGGGCCGACCCCCCAACGACCAACCGCGCGCGACCGTTGGCGAACTCCTGGTTTACCTGCGCTTCACCGTGGATGATGTTAGATGTTTCCTCCAGGGGAATATCGGCGTTGAGCGAGATCTGGGGATCGAGCGTGTTTCGCCCCGACCACCACGCCATCACGTTGAATCGGGGAGCCGCCCACTCGGCCCGGGCCCAGGGGCGCACCGCCCGGTTCACCTGCACCCGGCCGATGCCCGTGACGAACGTTTCGTTCTCCACATGGGTAGCGCCGCCCTCCACCGAGAACACGGAGCCGTCATCGGCGTAGTAATCGAACCGACCTGATCCGTAGATGTTCTGAAGCGCATCCGGATCACCGGTCGCGGCCCGCGTCACCGGATCGAGACTCTGGCCCGCCAGCGGTGCGGCTTCGATGATGGCGGGCGCGAGGGAGTCGGAGGCGTCCGCGTACTCCCGTTGCCAGTCGAGGCCGTCGCCGGCTGTGCGCGACTTCGTCCACGTTTGGCTCCGGTAATAGCCCACGTTGAACTTGTATCCAAAGTGCCCATCCGGTGTCACACCACCGTGGCGCAGGTCGCCCTTGAGCGTGCTCAGCTCGCCGCCGGCCAACGTCAACTTCGTGCCTTTCAGCTCACGAGCGGTGGGCGTTGTGATGTTGAGCACACCACTGAAGGCGTTGGCACCGTACAGCGCGGAGCCAGGGCCGCGCACCATCTCGATGCGACCGAGATCGTCTAGCGACGCGGACAGCGCGGGCCACTCTTGAGAACCGAGGAACGCGATGGCCAGGTCGCGGCCGTCCATGAGCACGAGCACCCGCCGATTGAGCGAGGAGTTGAAGCCCCGTGCGTTCACATTGAAGTCGTTGACACCACTTTGCACCACGTCTGATCCGGGGAGCTTGGCAACGGCTAGAGGCGCCTGACCGGTTACCGCCAAGTCGCGCGCAACGGCCGGATCCACCACGGAGACTGCTGCGGGAGCCTCCACCACACGCTCAGGGGCACGGGAGACACCCTCCACGACCACCTCGGACAAGGTCACCGGCTGCGCCTCGAGCGCGGCATCTGCGGTGGCCGTCTGGCCGGCGGTCACCGTCACCGCGACCTCGCGATGCCGGTACCCGAGCCACCGCACGACGATTGTCTGCGGCCCGGGCGGGACCCGATTCAACGTGTAGCGGCCGTCTCGGTCGGTCACGGCGCTAATGCCCGTCCCCCGAACCGACACGATGACTCCCCGGAGGGGGCCACCGTCATCGGCCTGCGTCACGGTACCCTGGACGGTTCCGGTCTCCTGCGCCGTGAGTGCCTGCGGGATTGCCAAGAAAATCACAATCGCTGTGAGACCTGCAACACACCGCAGAAAGCCCGATTGACGAGAGGTTGCTTCCATGCTGGTCCCTCCTGATTGCGTTTACGGCGTAACTGCGATGGATAGCGTCGCCAGTTGAGATCAACCGGACTGGACAAACATGCAGGAATTGACAGCGACCCGCGAGGGTAGACCGAGTGCCAACCACGGGCCTCCGATCATCTGCGACCATTCCAACTGACCCGGGGGTCCACACCAGCGCCCGCCCCGTTGCGTCTTGGTTTGGGCGTTGAGCCCCAAGCGTCACGCGTTCGGGCGTTTCCTTTGCGCTGGCGTTGCGCGCACACACGCATGACTAGCTCGAAAACCGCGAGCGTGAAGTCTCAACAGCGCGCAATGCAAACTGAACAATTCCCGTCCTTGGAGATCGGAGCGGCTTCTTCTATGGTGCGTGCCTGTTCGAATTCTGCCGGTGGCCTTCGACGGCCACGCCGCCCGACAGACGCCGTAGCACGACGCCCGCCCGACGACGAGACCGTCCACCACCGACGTGAAGGCATGGCCACTGCCGACGGCCCGTAGTGTGGCCCCGCCGTCCGCACGACGCCCCGCTTGGGACGCCCACCGACGCCGAGGCCGTTGGACCGCCGACGGGGGAGGTGACAACACTTCTCTCTCAGGAGGTGTGGTATGCGCAAACTCTGCTTCATCCTGGTGCCGCTGCTGTTCGTTGCGTGCACCGACTCGCAGCCGGTGGCTCCGGACGTTGAGGTGACCCCGGACCTCGGTGTCGCGGGCAACTCGGGGTGCTACACGGTGAAGTTTTATGTTGAGGTTTCCGGGGCCCCCCCCTTCTTCTCCGGCGCGGCAACGGGTGATATTGAAGCCACCGTCGAAGTCCTCTTCGATGATGCTGCTTCTGTGTTCCACGGCGTGGTGCTCAGGAGCGAGGGTGTAGTCACATGGCACGTCTCGGGTGGGATCATTCAAGAGCTGGAAGGGGAGACCTTCCGTACCAGCACACGCTCCAACTTGCTGACCCGACCCGACAACGATCCGCTCATCTGGGAGATTGTTGGGACCGACCGTGCTCTTGATGGAGTAACCAAGGCCAATCTGACCTATCGCGGGACGTTTGTTGCGGCACCGCCGTTCGATACGGACCTCGATTATCAAGGTGTGATCTGCCCTTAGGATCACGCAGGAGTGAGCCGCAACCGCCCGGCCCCGCGCCGGGCGGTGTCGTTTCATCCGCGAGCGCCACGCGGCGTTCGGGGCTTCGGTTGTGCTTCACGGAACCGACGCCCAATTCCGCAGCGGCACTCATATTCGCTGGTGTGGCCAAAATGTGGCCAACCATCCGTGCGAATCCGTGTTCTTGACCTGAGTGCAAGTGGCGCGGAAGCGTCTAAACAGTAGTGTTATCCACGGATAAGCACGGATAGCGACGAATAGTCCCGGGGAGTTTGAAGACTTAAAATCCCTTGGGGTGCAAACCCCGTGAGAGTTGATGTTCGCAGCGGCAGCGGCCGCTGCTCCATCCGCTCGCTCCCCGTCGGCGGCGTCCGCCGCCTCGGGGTCGCACCGCGTCGAGTCTCGCCCCGGGCATCAGGTTGACGAAGGCACCGGCGGGCACAGTTTTGCACTACGACGGCACCAGTTGGAGCACCATGAGTAGCGTCCCGGTCCCGCCCCTCAGGGGCATGTGGGGCACGTCAACGGGCAACGTGTACGCGGTCGGGAACCATGGTTTCATCCTTCGGGGGACGCGCTGAGCCGGTTGCAGGAGCGGTAGCGGCTCAGTTCAGCAGGTTCAGCTGGTGGCTGTACTTGACGATCAGGGTCTTGTTGTCCACGCCGGGGATCAAGATGTCGTCGAAGCCATTGGTCTGGTTGTAGACGACAAACAGGCCGGTGCCGGCCGTCTGCAGCCACCCGAACCGGAGGTTGGCCGACCACACGTCGGCCGCGTCGTTGAGTTGCACCAGGGCCTGCACGTAGAGGCGCGGCGTAAACGAGTACGACAGCCGAGCCCGAACCAGGTTGGTCGTGAACCTGCCACCTGGCAGGCTCGCATCCGTCCGGTTGAGACTGAATTGCGAGTTGAAGGCCTCGCCCGCCCGCAGGGTGAGCGACGGGGACAGCGCCACCCGATGGCCGCCGAAGAAGCCGCCGATGACGGCCCGTACGCTCAGACTGGCCCACTTGCGTTGGTCGGTCATCGCGACCAGCTGGGCCTCGACATGGTCGTAGGATCCCGCCGCGACCGCGACTTGATCGACGATGTCGAAGGGGTCGCGGACGCCCTCGTGGGTGAAGTTGATGCCGGTGTGCAGCTCATAGCCGCTCGCCCACTCCCAGTGGTTGTCCACGTGCAGGAAGCCGCTCTCGTAGAACCCGTCGAGGCCCCAGAAACCGTTGTAGCTGGCGTGCGGGCGCAGCTCGTGGAAGCCCAGGAAATCCGGGCGGAAGCGGTGGAAGAGGAGGCCGTTGAACGAGCGGTACGCCGCCCGCTGGAGAAACCCCAGCTCCGGGTTGAACCCGTCGCCGATCTCTGAGTAGCCGGCCTGGAGCATCCAGCGCTCGGAGTCGTACCCGGCTTGGGCGCGGAACGCGTGCTGGGGTTCCGTGGCGCCGGGCGTGAACGAGCGCGCTGCGAACCCGGAGAGCAGGCCGTAGCGCCCAATGCCGAGCTGGCCGTCGATGGCCACCAGGCGGTTGTAGTCGTCGTCCGCGGCGAACTCGCCGATGCCCTGACGGTTGGTGACCAGGCCGCCGACAAACGAGCGATTGGGCAACTCGCGCTTCACCCGCGCCACCGCGAAGTTGTTGGCCGGGATGCCGGCCGAGCCCACCTGCTCCGTTTGCATGTCCAGGAGGCCGACCTTCATGCCGGCCAGGTCGCCCGACACGCGCGCCCCGGCGATGATCGGCACCGCCTCGCCGTCAGGCCCGATGCCGATCCGGCGGCTGAAGAACAGCTCCACCTGGCCAGGCTGCCCCACGGCGAAGAGGCCGGCGTTCTCGAGGAAGAACGGCCGCTTCTCCGGAAAGAACAGGTTGAAGCGGTCGAGATTGATCTGCTGTTCGTCCACCTCCACCTGGGCGAAGTCGGTGTTGTAGGTCGCATCGAGCGTGAGGCTCGGCGTGAGGCTGTACTTGAGGTCCGCGCCGAAGTCCGCGTCCGGGCCGGTGGTCTCATAAGCGTTCGCTACCACGTCGCGCGTCCCTTCGACGAGCGCGTACGGCGTGAACTGCAGATTGCGCGGCGTGGGAAGTTCGAGCCCTTCGAGGGTGCCGGCGAGTGAGACGCGTGGCAGGTCGTACTGTCGCGGCAGCGGCGCCCAGTACGCTTTCTCCCGCCTGCGACGAATCGTCCGCTCGAGGTTGATGCCCCAGACCTGCCCCGCGCCGCCGCTGAACCGCAACGTGCGGAACGGGATCGCGAACTCGGCGCTCCATCCATACGGGCCCGTCTGCACCCGTACGGTCCACGAGCCGTCCCAGTTCACGTTCAGTCCACCTCCGGCGCCTGGCTGCGCCCGCGGGCCGGCCCCGAACCCTCCTCCCTGGCCTTCGTTGGCCACCTGCGCGTCGTACTCCACGCCGGCGGGGTTCGTGCCGAACAGGAAGCCGTTCTGGCCGTCGCGATAGGTATCCAGCACGAAGCGGAAGCTGTCCATCTCGTCCAGCGATGCGTCGCGCCGGCTGTCGGTGACGATGAACTGGGACGGCTCGCGATCGTAGCACACCACGCCCACATACAGCGTGCTCGGCGTGTAGAGCACCCGCACCTCGGTCTCCTCAGTGGCGGGCCGGCCTTCATCGGGCGTGGTCTGCCAGAATCCCCTGATGGGAGGCGCATCGCTCCAGGCCGGATCCCCCAGGACGTCGCCGTCCATGGTGGGCGGCGCGCCCGCCTCGGCCGCCCGGGCGACGGGGCGCTCCGGATCGGGCCCAGCGTACGATAGCTGCTGCGCAGCCGCCTCTGGCACACGCACAAGGGGCACGACGAGGACGATCAGGACAGTAAGGAGATACCGCTCGCGCATCGGCTGGCCCACGTCGAATGCCAAGTGCCCGCTTTCAGGAGAACGGCCTTTCCAGCCCTGGCCGCTGCCGGAGGTCTGGAGAGGGAACACCAGCTCCAGTAATGCCGTTCGTCACTCTCGGGTTTAGGATAGGAGAGTCAGCTCGGACGAGCAAGAAGGGGCGGACCCACAACCCTCGACGACAACAGTGCTCACGATCTGATTCGGAACGCCCTCCGTGTCCGTCTTGCTCAGCGAACGATGCCCCCCAAACACGAGACCCATCGACCACTCGGTCGATGGGTCCGTGCCGATTCCTGCAACTGCGTTGCGTCTAGGTCCGACGCCTCACTGGCGGACGTTCAGGAAGTCGTTGAAGATCGCACCCTTCCCCTCAACGAGGTCGAACTCGTACCCGACGCCGGTAGGGCACAGGGGCCCGCTGAACGGATACGTCTGGATCCACCCGGTCTGGATCCGCTGGCAGACCTTGTACCTGCCCGGCGGCAGGTCCGAGAACCGGTAGCTCCCCGAGCCGTCGGTCAGCGTGGTCGCAGCGACCGGGCCGCTCAACTCGACGGTCCAGCCCGGCAGACCGGGTACGTTCCCGGCGTCCTCAAAGAGTGCTCCCGCAATCCACGCGGTCCCCTCGGCGGGCGGCGGCGGTGGCGGCAGCGGGTCGTCCGGTGGCGGCGGCGGTTCCCCATCCGGTGCCACCGGGGAGCATCCGCGCCGATAGTCGCCGTTGCGCTCGAGCCCGCGAGCCTGCGCGCTTTCGCCGTTCTTGGCCCACGAGTTGGGTGAGCGGTTGGCATCCGCCGCCGCACATTGCTCCGAGCTCGCCAGGGCGGGTTGGCTGGACGATTTATCAGGACCTTGGGCCACCGCCGTGAGAAACGGCGCCGTGACCAACGCGAGTAACACTAGGCTCACACGCATCCTTGCCTCTCCTGCTATGGGTGCGATTCTACGGGCAAAGATGGTGGATCAGGCGGTCGCCAGCCGTGCCGTGGGTCACACATTGCAAGTTATTGTGGGATAATGTCTTACAGGTCTTCGCTCGGAGCCGAAAACGCCCCGATATCCGGGGGTCTTCGGGGCGGTCCGAACAGCGTGGCGCAGCTCACAAACGGTGCCTGCTCTGAGGGGCGATCCACCCTCACCGTCGGCTTCGCGCCCCAGTGGGACGCGCCGACCTCACGGTGATCCGGGTTGTCCTTTGCGACGTGAAGGGGTGTCCGGGTGAGGACGCGCGGAGTCTCGATCGCCCCGACGCTCAGCGACGCCCGTGCTGTGCCATGAACTCGACGATCTCGGCGCTGGCCGAGATGTCATGGCTGGTCAGCCCCAACCTGGGCGGAAAGCCTGCGACCCCCGGCCAGGTGTGGCCCCCACCCTCGATGCCGTAGAGGCGCACCTCGGCACTGCCGTCGCAGTTCCCGTACGTCTCGGTCCACACGCGGGTACTGTCATCCTCGGTGTCGGGCAACCACTCGACCATCGGCTCATTCGCGCAGCCGTTGACGTCGGTCCAGAAAGAGACGGTCTCCGGCACGGAGAGGTAGAAATCCCCTCCCCACGGATACACCTCGTCGAGGGTCCCATTCATGAGGAGCATGGAGACCGGGCGCGAGGGTGCACAGCGAGCGGCCAACTGGGGATACAGCAGCGCCGAAATCACTGCCGCCCCCGCGACGTCCTCGACGTCACACGCAACCTCGTGGGTGAAGACTGCCCCGAACGAGAATCCGGCCGCGAAAATCCGGCGCGGATCGATGGTGAGCTCATACCTCAGATGCGCGATGAGTTGTCGAACGAACTCGACCTCCTCCGAGGGCCACCCGTACGGCGGGCAATCCTCGGGGGTCTCCTGCGGCGGCTCGTCGAGACACGGCAACCCCTTGCCGTTGGGGTACGCGGTGATGAACCCGGCGGCCTCCGCCACACTGTCCAGCCCGCTCCACTGCTGGAACCCGGCGCCATTGTCTCCGGCGCCGTGGAACATGATCAGCAGCGGCGCCGGCTCGGAGGCGCGATACGAGGCGGGGACGTTGAGACTGTAGCGGCGCGTGGTGCCGAGGTGAACCATGTACTCGCCAAGGACACCGACCCCGTTCCACTGCGGCCGCGTGGGCAGGTCACCGCCGCATGCGGCCGCGATGGCCAGCAGCAGAACCGCCGATCTGTACTCCAGTCGTGACGTGTGAGCGCTCATAGGATACCGGCAAACCGTCGTCCACGAGGCCTTGCATCAATACCCGAGCGCGAACCATGAGTGCCGGGCGGTCCAATGCCCGGCCCTCGAGACCCTGCCTGCAACCCGACACGGGCCTGACTCGCGCTCCGGCCCGCCTATCGCCTCGCGCACAGTTGGACGCCTTCGAACAGCTTCTCCATCACCTCTTCGGCGTCCCTGCGGTCACGGAGCGGGATGGCGACCTCAAACACGCCGCTCGTGCGCCCCTCGGAGTCGACGACGAGGAAGTAACTGTCTGTGACGTTCAGCGGCGGTCTCAGGTACACTGCGTATATCTGTCCCGAGACGACCCGAAAGAGTTCATGCACCTCCCAGGGAAGCACCTGGAGTCGCGCGGGATCGACTTTCTCGAGGTCGACGAACCAGTCCAGCTGAGAGGGCTCCGAGCTTCGGGTGTCGACCCGGTCCTCGGCTTTCGTGAGGGGCAGCACGGTGGTCGTGGCCCAGTGTAGGCGGCAGCCGTCGAGGCTCGCCTCGGTGAGCGAATGCCTCCCACGCAGCGTCACCTTCAGCTCGTCTTCGCTTCTCGCCCGGGCGGCGTCGCTTCTGATCCCGAACGTGAACGTGCCCAGCTCCGTGAGCCGGGAACCGAACCATTCATCGAGGGCTCGGAGCGCGGCCGCCAGGTCGGCGTCGCCCATGCGGGGCGTCTCGTCCTCTGCCCGCGCCTCATCGGCCGCCCCCGCGAGAATGCGCTGGGCACGCTGCTGCGCCTCACGCCGCAATTCCGTCACCTCGCTCTCCGACATCGACAGCGTCATCTCGGCAATGAGCGGCCCGACCTCTTCGAATCCGGCCGCCTCGGCCATGAAGAACCACACGAGTGCTTCCGTGACGCTCGGCGCGACGCCCACGCCGTTCGCGTACAGCGCACCCAGATTGGCCTGCGCCATGGGGCTGCCGGCCCTGGCGGCCTGCCGCAGCGCGTCGGCCCCCGCGGACGGGTTCGCGTCCACGCCGAGGCCGTTCACCAACATGATGCCGACGAACGTGCGCGCCCCGACGGAGCCCTGCGCGGCGGCCTTGCTGAACCAGTTGTAGGCCTCCGGATAGTTCTGCTCCACGCCGTTGCCGTCGAACAGCATAAGGCCGTAGTCGTATTGCGCGTCGGGATAGCCGCGGTCGGCAGCTGCACGAAGCAGGCGCTGCGCCTCGCCGGTGTTCTGATCGACGCCGTTCCCATCCCGCAGCTGAACCCCCAGCATGTGCTGGGCGGCCACACACCCGCGGTCAGCGGCCCGCCGGAACCAACGCGCGGCCTGCTCAGGCATCGCCTTCACGGCGTAGCCGTGGTAGTACGCCAGCCCGACCTTGAATTGGGCCACGGTATCGCCGGACTCGGCGACCGACACCAGATCCGCGAGGGCGTGGGGCGTGAGCACCTTGACCTCGTCCAGCAGGTGCTCACTGGCCTGCGCCCCGGCGCCGGGAGCGAGGGTCGTGAGGAGCGCGAGAGCCACAATCAGTGCGCGGGAACACGGACGCATGGGCTACCTCCCTGCCGTCGAGGCCGGCGGCAGTCACGAAGATCAACACAGCGCAAATCGCTGTGGAGTCAGGTCCTGCCTGGGAAGAATACCGTGGGAGACGCTGCACCGGCAGACGTCTGGTCTTTACTGTCCGACGCTCCCGTCCGTACATTGGAGCGCGACCGGCGGTCCGCCACGCCGGATCTTCGCGGCTCGAGGGTCGGCCGTTCTTCCTTCCCGGCTCGAGTGCGGAGGATGAACTCGTGTCCCGCGTGCTGTTCGCCCTGTTGCTCCTGCTCATCATGCCCGGCCCGGGGGCTGCCCAGCAGGCGAACCGGAGTCTGTCGCTCCAGCGCCGCACCCTGGAGAACGGTCTCCAGATCGTCGTGGTGCAGAACCACGCGGCGCCGGTTGCCACCGTGTTGGTGGCGGTGCGGGCCGGTGCGGCCGTGCAGCACCGAACCGAACGAGGGCTCGTCCACGTCTACGAGCACCTGCTGTTTCGCGCCTACGGCGACACTCCACCCCAGTTTGGTGCGGAGGCAGCGCGCCTCAATGCGTCGTACAACGGCGCGACCGCCGGCGAAGTGGTGTTCTACTGTCTGTTGCTGCCGTCGGAGCACACCGAACAGGCCATTCGCATCCTGGCGCGGCTCCTGACCCGGCCGCAGCTGCGACCCGCCGATCTCGAAGAGGAGCGTGCCGTGGTGCTCGACGAGCTCGAGCGCGCGCGCTCCGATCCCGAGCAGGCGCTGCTGCGGGAAGTATCCCGCCAGCTGTGGGGCGCGGCATGGCATCGCCGGGATGTGTCGGGAGACAGCCTCTCGCTCACCGGTATCACGCCCACCCAATTGATGGAGCACTACGCGCGGTACTATGTGCCCGGCAACGTGGCCCTGATCGTGACGGGCGACGTGCGGTCGAGTCACGTGTTCGACGTGGCGGAACGTCACTTCGGTGAGTGGACGGTGCGTGACGTCCCCGCTGCGGATCGGCGAGTCGTTCCCTTTCCGACGCTCGAGCGATCGTGGACGGTCATGGTGGAGCGGGATCTGTCGGACGTCACGATTCACATCACGATGCAGGGCCCGGGGGTGCGCGAGGATCCGGCGGCGACCGACTCGGCCGACGCGTTGTTCGACATCCTGAACGATCCGGGTTCGCACTTCCAACGGCGGCTCGTGGTCGACGGACCGTTCCAGTCCATCGAGGCATCCTTTGCGGCGTATACCGAGCGGGGCCCGATCACGTTTGCGGGGAAGACGACCGTCGCGCGGGCGCAGGATGCGCTGAGGGCGCTCCTGGCGGAGATTGACGGCGTGGGACGGCTCGTGGACGTGCGCGAGGAGGACCTGCTAATCGCGACCAGGTGACGGAACGTCGAGGCCGCGATCGAGCGCGAGACGGTTGCCACGTTGGCGCCGAATCTCGCGTCGTGGTGGGCCGTGCGCGGCATCGACTCGTACCTCACCTATGCCGCTCGCATGGCGGGGCTCACCCTGGAGGACCTGCGGCGGTTCGCCGAGCGGTATCTGACTGACCGGCCCAAGGTGATCGGGGTGATGGGACCGAAGGACGCCGTGGCCGATATCGCCGAGACGCTGCGTGGGGCGGGAGGAGGCCATCCGTGAGGAGAACACTGCTCAGGACGGTCGGAGCGACGACGGTCCTTCTGGGGGGCGTGCAAACCGCGATCCCTGGGTGGGGCGCCCCACCCCCTCGACGCCCCGTGGCGCGGGTTTCTCGATCAGTTCACGCTCGACCAGACGCTGCAGCAGATGACCACGGATGGACAGGCGGAGGCGCTGGCCCGGGCCCACCTGTTCTTTGGCGACCTGGAGTTGGCGGGCACGTACGTGGATCGGCTGCGCCGCGTGAGGTTGTCAGCGGTGCGGCGCGTCGCGCAGCGCTACTTCGGCAACATCCAGTATGCGTTCCTCGGCGACACGACGCAGATGCACGGGGAGTGGTAGGATGGACGGGGGAGAGCTGCCGTGGCGCCGCTGAATCTGAGGAGGTGAAGCCGTGACGCCCGATCAAGTGATGGTGAGCATCGTGATGGGCAGCCTGGCGTTCACCGGTGTGGTGGCGTCGACCGTGTGGGCGTGGGTCCACTTCAAGCTCAAGAAGAAAGAGCTGGAAGTGCAGGGTGGCGATCCGGAGCTGGCACGAGAGGTCGAAGCGCTGCGCTATGACCTTAACGAGACCCGAGCGCAGCTGGCCGAAATGCAGGAGCGCCTCGACTTCGCCGAACGCATGCTCACGGCGGGACGCGCGCCGCGGGACCCGACCACCCCCGCCTGATTGGTGGGGGTCGCGGCGCCGCTGACCGGGGCGCTTCCGGCCGGGAACCGACATCCGACCGCCCTCAATTTCCTTGGGCCGGCTCCAACCTGACGATCGGCGTCTTGTCGCCTCCGCGGTGATCGATGGCGAGGTAGATGTATCCGTCCGGCCCTTGCCGCACGTCGCGGATGCGGCCCAATCCTTTGAGCAGCGTCTCTTCGGCCGTCACCTTCTGCCCGTCCATGGTGAGCCGAGCCAGCTGCTCACCGGCAAGCCCGCCGACAAAGATGTTGCCGCGCCAGTTGGGAAACCGGTCACCGCTGTAGATCAGGAGCCCCGAAGTCGCGATCGACGGCACCCAGTAGTGCGCCGGCTGCTCCATGCCCTCGCGGTGCGTGGTGTCGTGAATGCGGGAGCCGGTCCCGTAGTTGACCCCGTAGCCGATCACCGGCCACCCGTAGTTCCGCCCGGGACGAATCAAGTTCAGCTCGTCGCCACCCTGCGGTCCGTGCTCGTTGATCCACACGTCGCCCGTCTCGGAATGGATCGCGAGCCCCTGCGGATTGCGGTGCCCGTACGTCCAGATCTCCGGACGCGCGCCGGCCCGATCCACGAACGGATTGTCGGCGGGCACTCGGCCATCGTCGTGGAGACGGATGACCGTGCCGTGGTGGTTTGACAAATCCTGTGCCGGGTGCGCCTCGAGGTTTCCACGCGGCGGTGCCTGGCGATCGCCGACCGTGATGAACAGATAGCCGTTGCGATCGAAGGCCGATCGCGACCCGTAGTGGTTGCGACCCTGTGTGGCGGCCTCGAAGATCTGCTCCACGCCGGTGAGCCGATCGTTCTCGAACCGGCCCCGGATCACCGCGGTCGTGGACCCGGATCCGTCGGCGTCGGGTTTCGAGAAGCTCAGATAGATCAGCCGGTTGGACGCGAAGTCGGGATGAAGGACCACGTCCAGCAGGCCGCCCTGTCCGCGGGCTAACACCGGCGGCACCCCGGGCACCGGCGCGTCCAGCAGCACCCCGTTCCGCACGATGCGGAGCCTCCCGGGCCGCTCGGTCACCAGCATGTCGCCACCCGGAAGGAAGGCGATCGCCCACGGATGCTCGAGGCCTTCCACGACGGTCACGACACGAAACGTGTGCGCCTGCGATCGGTGGACCGGTGACTGCGCGCAGGCGGGGGTCGTGCCGTTCAGCAGAAGCGCCGCGGCAGCAAGGGTCAACGAGGTTCTGAGCATCTCATGCTCCTACGGGTGCGATGCGATTGGGTGGTCAGTGTGTCTACGTGGCCTGGAGGTCGAGCTTGTGGCCCCTCGCCTTGAAGGCGGCTTCGATGCCAACCTTGTCCACCGACTTCATATAGGCCTCTTTCGGCTCGACGATGCCGCGCTCCACCAGGTCCACCAGCGCGTCGTTCAAGGTGCACATCCCGAGTTGTTTGCTGGTCTGAATGATGGATGGAAGCTGGAACGTCTTGCCTTCGCGAATGAGATTGCTGACGGCCGCGGTCGTGAGCATGATCTCCCGCGCCGCAGCTCGGCCGCCGCCCTTCTTGCGGCACAGCACCTGCGCGATCACGCCGCGCAACGACTCCGAGAGCATCACGCGGATCTGCGACTGCCGATCGGCCGGGAACTGATCGATGATGCGATCCACCGTCGACGTCGCCGTGGTCGTGTGGAGCGTGGCGAACACCAAGTGCCCGGTTTCAGCGGTCTCGATGGCGATCTCCACGGTCTCCAGGTCCCGCATCTCGCCGATCAGGACGATGTCGGGGTCTTCACGCAGCGCTGCACGCAGGCCGGTCTTGAACGACCGAGTGTGCAACCCCACCTGGCGATGCGTGACGAGGCAGCGCTTGCTCTCGTGCACGAACTCGATGGGGTCTTCGATCGTCAGGATGTGATCGTTGCGCTCCTGATTCATCAGGTTCACGAGCGCGGCCAGTGTGGTCGACTTGCCGGAGCCGGTGGGTCCGGTCACCACCACCAGCCCCTTAGTGAGATAGCACAGCTTCTGTACCGCCTTGCTCACCTCGAGCTGCTCGCACGTCGGGATCTGGCTCGGGATGACGCGGAACACGCCCATGGGGCCACGGCGGTCCATCGCGGCGTTGCAGCGGAAGCGCGCCACACCCTCCAGCTCGTACGCATAGTCCGCATCGCCGGTCTCGCGAAAGGCCGTGAGATCCTTGGGCGGCATGATGCTCTCGAGCATGCCGCGGAGCTGATCGCCCTCGAACGTCGGGCCCTGCTCGCGATCCAGCGCCCCATCCTTGCGGAGGATGGCCGGTTCGCCCACGCGGAGGTGCAGGTCGGAGCCGCCGGAGCGAACCAGTAGCCGCAACAGGTCGTCGAGGTGTGCCCGGTCGGCGTCGGCATTGCGCTGGGCGACAGCTGTGGTGGCCTTCGGCGGCGCCTGCACCGGTGGGGTCGACGGGGCCGGCGTCGAGCGGGCACGCAGTGTGGCTGTCAGGGACGCGTTGTCGGCCCGCAACTCCACATCCACATCGCCGGACGGTGACCGGTGCTGGAACGTGAGGTCGGCACCCGGCCGGATCTGTGTGCGCAGCTCGGGCGGCGCGATCTCCCTGATCAGCGCCAGGACCTGCGCGGCCTCGAGCGCATTCTGTGTGACCGGTTTCGTGACCCCGCCCGCGGTGAGCCCGATGGGGGCACCGCCGGACAGGGTGAGCGCATCGGCGCCGCGCTGATGCAGGATCTCGATGAAACGTTTCAGTTGAGCCACGGGTGGACCTAGTCGAGGGGGTGAACGTAGAGCACCGACGCCCGATTGATGTACTGGACCGTGTCGCCGTCAGTGAGGTCGAAGAAGCCGGGGAGATCGTTCAGGAAGTCCATGGCACGCGTGTGGAGCGGCGGCAGTTCCGACCGGGTGGTGCCGCGATACCGGTGGCCTCCCACGACGTGTACCTCGAGGGTCAGTTCCGTGGCTACCGAGGCGCGCTCGGGGTCGTCCACGACCGCCGCGGAGGCCGGACACGTGACGACCGCCACCTGCGCCTTGGCCACCAGCGCGGTCTCTCCCGCGGGCAGCGTCATGGCGAAGAACTGGTCCGGGCGGTTCAGCATGTCCAACGCCGTTTCGGCCCCCTGATGGAGCGCCGTGCCGGGCTGGAGATGCAGATCCCCCTCGAGCAGCGAACCGTGGGCGAACCGGACCTGTGCCGAGATGCGGTGCGTGGCCTGCCAGTCGCTCATGGGTGATCTCGTCGCTCGTCGGTGGAGGGCCTGCCGGCGGCCGGAGGTGTCGCGGTCAGGGTCCGGCGGACGCAATCTAATCAGTCGTGGCCGTTTCGTTGCGGCGGACCGTTCGAGGCTCGCGCCCAGGCACCCGAGCCTGGACCTTGCCGTCACCGTGCCACGGGTGCACGTTGGCCCCCATGCCGGAAAACCGTGTCCGCCAGTCCAGACGGTCTACGGCGCTGCACGTGCCTCGCTGCGCGCGCTGCCTCGAGTCCCTGCGGTCTCCAACGAAGTATTGCGTATCCTGCCGACGTAGAATGATCAAGCTCAGGATCTTGGCGGCCGTGGCCGTTCTTGCGGCCGTAATCTGGGCGTACGTGTTCTTGTCCCCGCCCGAGCCGTCCGTCCCCCTCTGGGTCCGATAGGCCCCGCGACCGCCCGCCCGCCCCTTCACCCCGTCAGGTCGAATCGCTCCGCCGCTCAAAGGGCGGGCGGGATCGCACGGGCGACGGCGGGCCCACGTTGAGGTAACATGCGCCAGTTCGCAACCCCCGTTCGAGTAGCGTCCGGATCCAGGGGACGCCCACGATGAACCGGGATATGCCGGTCGGCCTCGCCCGCGTGGTGGGCTTCTGGGGCGCCGTGTGGATGGGGCTCGGCTCGATCCTCGGGGCCGGCGTGTTCGTGAGCTTGGGGATTGGCGCGGGGATCGTGGGCTCGGGGGTGGTAGTGGCGGTCGCCCTGGCGGCGCTGGTCGCGACCGCGAACGGGCTCTCGAGTGCCCAGCTCGCCGCGGCCCACCCCGTGAGCGGCGGCACCTACGAGTACGGGCACCGCTATCTCAATCCCGCCGCCGGGTACGCGGCCGGCTGGATGTTTCTCTGCGCCAAGAGCGCCTCGGCGGCGACGGCAGCGTTGGGATTCGCGGGATACCTGCTGCATGTGTTTGGCGCCGCCGCCGATACCCGCACGCGCGTCGTCGTGGCCCTCGTGCTCGTGGTCGCCCTGACCGCACTCGTGGCCGGCGGCATGCAGCGGTCGAACGCGGTCAACGCCGTGATCGTTTCACTCACGCTGGTGTCCCTGGGAGCGTTCGTCGCGTTCGGGCTATCCGGCATGGAACGCGAGGCGCTGGGCGCGAACCTGGGGTGGCGAGCGCTGAGGGACGGGATCGGTTCTCCCGCAGCCCTGCTGCAGGCCACCGCCTTGATGTTCGTGGCGTACACGGGTTACGGCCGCATCGCCACGCTGGGCGAGGAGGTCCGGGATCCCGCCCGCATCATCCCGCGCGCAGTGATCGGAACGCTCGCGATCTCGATGCTGCTCTACGTGACCGTGAGTGCCACGGCGGTCGGTACGGCGGGGGCGGACGCGTTTGCTCGAGCCACGCGCGAGGTCGCGGCGCCATTGGAGACTGTGGCGCAAGGGTTCGATACGCCGCAGGTGGCACTCCTCGTCGCGGTCGGGGCCGTGACCGCCATGGCGGGCGTGCTGCTCAATCTCGTGCTCGGCCTCTCCCGCGTCCTGCTGGCGATGGCGAGGCGGCGTGAGATGCCCGCCGCGTTGAGCCACGTCGAGCCCGCTACCCAGAGCCCGCGACGGGCGGTGCTGGTGGTGGGCGCTCTCATCGGCGTGCTGGTGCTGCTCGGCGACGTGAAGACCACGTGGTCCTTCAGCGCCTTCACCGTGCTCATCTATTACGGCATCACCAACCTGGCCGCGCTGCGACTGCCGGCGGCGTCACGCCGATTCCCGGGCTGGGTGGCCGCGGGCGGCCTGGTTGCATGCTTCGGGTTGGCGTTCTTCGTGGAGCCGCCCATCTGGCTGGCCGGGACGGGTCTCCTGGCCGTCGGGTTTGCCCTTCGCCGGGTGTTCCGGGGCGGCCGCGCGTAACCGCGCCTGCGCTTCGGTGGGTCGCGTGCCCGCGACGTGAGGCAGATCACGAACGGTCGCACCTGCAGCGGATAGCTTTGGGACCACGCGAGTCCCGCTTCTTGCGGGCCGCCCCCAGACTCCGTGCTGGAGGTTCCCCGTGCTCAAGGTCGCCCTTTCCATCCTCTCGCTTCTCCTCGCCGCGTGCAGTGACAGTGGCGACCTTGGGCCGGGGCCCAGCGTCGAGGCCGACGTGGTACGGTTTGTCGACCTCATGAACGACCACCGGGCGTCCGTGGGGTGTCCGCCCCTCAGCTGGAACGACGGCGTGGCGGCGGTGGCACAGGCGCACAGTCAGGACATGGTGGACCGGGGATTCTTCAGCCACACCAATCCGGATGGGGAATCTCCGTTCGACCGCCTGACCGAGGCGGGCATCGCGTACTCGCGGGCGGCGGAGAACATTGCGTGGGGCCATCCCACGGCCGACGCCGTGCTCAGCGCGTGGTTGGGAAGCCCTGGCCACCGCGCCAACATCGAGAACTGCCTCCTGACGCAGCACGGGGTGGGGCTCCAGGACCAACGCTGGACCCACGTGTTCATCACCCCGTGACGGGGCTGCGGCACCAGGCCTGACGGCACAGCGGGCGGGCACCGCTCGGCGATTCACTACATCTTCATTCAAGTTTTAAGTTGCCGTATTAGGGTTCTACGTGGTATAGGAAAGGGGTCGGTCGCAGCCGGTCCTTCGTCCATCACGCAGCGCCGCGGACGCGTGCGCCTGCGGCCCGCATGGGACGTGACGGTAAATCAGGAGGTTCCCGTATGCGCCGTTCGCTACTGGCTCGCTGGGGGCTCGGCGTGCTGGCTGTGGCGTTCGTGTTTTCCGCCTGCGAGACGGAGGAAAACGGGCTCGAACCTGTCGACGATCCACCGACGATCGACCTGACGGCCCCCGCCGGCGGCGTGGCCATCCAGCCGGGATCGGATGTCGAGATCACCTGGACGGCCACGGATGACAACGCTGTCGTCGGCGTCGATCTGTTCGTCGTGTCCGCCGGGGGCCCGGCCGTCATTGCGCGGGACGTCACCGGCTCGAGCTACACGTGGACCACGCCCGACGCCAATCTGTTTGCGGCCAGAGTGCGGGCGACGGCCAAGGATGCGGCGGGACAGACCGCGACCGACGAGAGCGACCTGTTCGGGATCATCGCCCACTCGGCCCGCGGCTACGTGACCTCCAACACCTGTCGGAACTGCCACGTCGTTCCCTACAACGCGCTGTCCGCCTCCGGCCATGCGCACGTGATCCAGAAGGTCGCGGGTGGGCCGCCGACGTTCCCCTCCTCCAGCGTCCCGAACCCGCCCGCCGGATACTCGTGGGGTGATATCTCGTACGTGATCGGGGGCTTCGGGTGGAAGACGCTCTTCATGGACGCGGACGGATACATCCTCACCGACGGCAAGGCCGGGACCCAGACGCAGTACAACGTGCCGCAGTCCGCCTTAGGGTATCCCGCAGGCTGGGCACCCTACGAGCCGGCGCAGGCAAGCCCCAAGCCCTACGACTGTGGGGCCTGCCACGCCACCGGGTGGCAATCCACCGCCCAGAACGGTGGCGTGAACCAAGATGGACTGCCGGGCATCGACGGGACGTGGGAAGAACCGGGCGTCAAATGCGAAGCATGTCATGGACCGGGTGCGACCCACGTGGCCACGATGGACGCCGCCAACATCGTGGTGGACAACAGCGCTGCCATGTGCGGCCAGTGCCATGCGCGTGGAGATCCCGCGACGATCGCCACGAGCGGCGGGTTCATCAATCACTATGCGCAGTACAACGAGTTGTTGGCCGGCGCGCACTCGGCACGGAACTGCGTCGACTGTCACAGTCAGTCTCTGGCCGGCCGTCGCCAGATCACCGA